>JAIEQK010000173.1 GCA_019747795.1 Gammaproteobacteria bacterium
AGCAGGCGCGCCGGCACGGCGCCGAGTTCGAGGCGCGCGTCGCGGCTGCCGTCGGCAAGCGGCAGATCGCGCACCGTCAGTCCGGGGGCGTCGCGCGCGACTTCGCACCAGGCGAACGCGCCGTCCAGCGTCACCGGCAGCAGCCAGGCATCGGCATCCGCGCCCAGCGGCACCGGACCGATGTGACCGTCGAGACGCAGCGTCGCGCCCGTCCCCTTCGCCACCGGCAGCGTGTCGTCCGCGTTCGCAAAGGCCACGGTGATGACGCGTTCGCCGGCCAGCAGCGGCGTCAGCCACGCGTCGTCCGCGCCGGCCTCGGCGAGCAGGGTCGCCGCCGCTATCGCCGTCTCGACCAGCGGCTCGGGCGCGACCGCGCCGCCGAGCCGGCGACAGACTGCGGCGATGCCGCGCGCGTCGACACCGAGGCCGCCCCTCTCTTCGGGCAGCGCGAGGCCGGTCCAGCCGAGTTCCGCCATGGCGCGCCACGCCGCGCGATCGAAGGCTGGCCGCGCGCCGCGCAGCGCGCGCAGACGGGTACGCGGCAGGGCGCGCGCGCAGAAATCCGTCGCGCTCGCGTCGAGCAGGCCGACGATATCGCCGTCGTCGGTAGTGAGCGTCGTTGCGGCCTGGGTCATGATTCTCGCTCTCCGCTGGGCAGGGTTCAGGACAGGAGGCCGCGCGCGGCGCCCAGCAGCGCGCAGGCCAGCAGCACGCGCAGCATGCCGACACGATAGCGCACCAGTGCGAGCAGCGCGGCGGCGGCCAGCACCACCGCGAACGCGTCCAGGCCCTGGTCCAGGCCGCGCGGCCAGAAGGTGTGCTCGGCGAAGAACACGCCGAGGCTCAACACCACGCCGACCACGGCGGCGGTGATCGCGGTCAGCGGCGCGGTCAGGCGCACCGCGCCGCGCGTCGACTCGACCAGCGGCCCGCCGGCGAGGATGAACAGGAAGGACGGCAGGAAGGTGAACCACGCGACCAGCAGCGCGGCCGCGATCGCCATCGCGAGCGGCGTCCCCTCGCCCGCCAGCCCCGCGCCGTGGCCACCGACGAAAGCGACGAAGGCCACCACCATGATCAGCGGCCCGGGCGTGGTCTCGCCGAGCGCGAGGCCATCGATCATCTGGTGCGCGGAGAGCCACCCGTAGTGACCGACCGCGCCCTGGTAGACATAGGGCAGCACCGCGTAGGCGCCGCCGAAGGTGAGCAGCGCCGCCTTGGTGAAGAACCAGCCCATGCGGGTCAAGGTGCCGTCGGCGCCCTGGGTCGTCTCGAGCGCCCACATCGGCAGCGCCCACAGACCCAGGCCGATCGTCACCACCAGCGCGAGGCGCGGCCAGCGGAAGCGCGCATGGGCGGGGCGGGGCGTGTCATCGTCGATCACCGCCGGCCCGTGATCGACACTGCGCGCGGCGTGCGCGGCGCTGGCCTCGAACAGCGCGGGCCACCAGTGGCCGCCCGCGGCGCCTATCAGCGCCGCGCCCAGCACGATCCACGGAAACGGCAGGTGCAGCACGGCGATGGCGACGAAGGACAGCGCCGCGAGTCCCACCAGCCACGCGTTCTTCAGCGCCCGCGTGCCTATGCGCTGCGCGGCCTGCAGCACGATGGCGGTGACCGCGGGCTTGAGCCCGGCGAACACCGCCGCGACCAGCGGCACGTGGCCGAAGCGCACGTACAGCCAGGACAGCGCGGTCAGCAGCAGCAGCGAGGGCAGCAGGAACAGCACGCCGGCCGCGATGCCGCCCGGCGTGCGGTGCAGGAGCCAGCCGATGTAGGTCGCGAGCTGCTGGGCCTCGGGGCCGGGCAGCAGCATGCAGTAGTTCAGCGCGTGCAGGAAACGGCCCTCGGAGATCCAGCGCCGTCGCTCGACCAGGTCCTGGTGCATGATGGCGATCTGGCCGGCGGGACCGCCGAAGCTTATGAAACCGAGCTTGAACCAGTAGCGCAGCGCCTCGCCGAAGCTCGGCGGCGCGGGCGGCGCGGCGCTCACATTCACCATGGTGGAAGCCGCGGGCACAAGGAGGCCGGCGCGGCGTGACGGGTTCGACTCACAGGGCATTCCAAAGGGCAGTGGCGCGCGCGGCCGTGAGGCGCGTACCGGGCGCCGGCATGCTAGCCGAATTGCCCGATGGCGGACATCGCCGCCATGCGGGGCTTGAATCCGCGGGTCCAGCCTCCATATCGCTCACCATGAACGAACACGTGCAACTCGTCTGCGCCCACTGCGCGCAGTTGAACCGCGTGCCGCAGGCACGCCTGGCCGAGGGTCCGCGCTGCGGCAAGTGCAAGCAGGCGCTTCTCGACAGCGCGCCGCGCGCGCTCGACGATCGTGGCTTCGAACGCTACATCGCGCACAGCGGCCTGCCGGTGGTGGTGGACTTCTGGGCGGCGTGGTGCGGGCCGTGCAAGGCGATGGCGCCGGTGTTCGCGCAGGCCGCGCAGCGGCTCGCGCCGCGGGTGCTGTTCGCCAAGGTCGACACCGAGGCGGCGCCGCGCACCGCGTCGCGCCTGAACATCCGCAGCATCCCGACGGTGGTCGTGTTCCGCGACGGCTTCGAGGTCGCGCGCCAGGCCGGGGCGATGGATCTGCGCCGCCTGCTGGCCTTCGTCGCACCGCACGTGGATCTGGCCAGCGGCCACGCCTGAGCCGCCGCGCAGCGCCGCCCGGCGCCGTGTGGCATCCCTGTTCGCGCCCGCGTAAGGTAGGCGCTCATCCTGCGAGGACTCTCGATGTCGACTTCAGCGCGCGCGCGTCACGTCACGCGCCAGATCCAGGGACAACCGACGTCCGACGGCGCGGGGGTCAAGCTGTTCCGCGTGATCGGCACGCAGAGCTTGCCGGACCTCGATCCCTTCCTGCTGCTGGACGAGTTCCTGTCGGACGATCCGGCAGACTACCTGGCGGGCTTTCCCGAGCATCCGCACCGCGGCTTCGAGACCGTCACCTACATGCTCGCCGGCCGCATGCGCCACGGCGACAACCAGGGCAACAGCGGTCTGCTGAGCGCCGGCAGCGTCCAGTGGATGACCGCCGGCCGCGGCATCCTGCACTCCGAGATGCCCGAGCAGGAGAACGGCCGCATGTGGGGCTTCCAGCTGTGGGTGAACCTGCCGGCCCGCGCCAAGATGATCGCGCCGCGCTACCAGGACATCCCGCCGGCCGACATTCCGGTCGTCACCACGCCGGGCGGTCAGCGGCTGAAGGTCATCGCCGGCGAGTTCCACGGCGCGCGCGGGCCGATAGAGAACGTCGAGGCCGAGCCCGTGTACTTGGACCTGGAACTCGCCGCCGGTGGGCGTGAGACGCTCGCCCTGCCCGCCGCCCACAACGCGTTCGTGTACTGCTACGAGGGCGCGGTGGACGTGGGCGAGGACGATGTCGCGCGGGTCGGGCATCGCCGGCTCGCGGTGCTGTCGGCGGGTGACGAGGTCACCATCGCCGCGGCCGGTGGCCCGGCGCGGGTCATCGTCGTCGCCGGCAAGCCCTTCGGCGAACCCGTCGCGCGCTACGGACCGTTCGTGATGAACACCCGCGAGGAGCTGGTGCAGGCGGTGGACGATCTGCGCAACGGGCGGTTCTGAGGCAAAGGCGTACGAGACGCGTCAGGCCGGCGCCTGGCGCCTGATGCCGACGCTGCGGCCGCTGGCGGGCGGTCGCGGGAGCGTCGCCTGCGCGGCGTGCAGCGCTTCGAGCATCGCACGCACCTCTGGCGTGAAGGGACAGCCGCGCCGCGCGGCGGTGTCGAAGTGCAGTCCCAGTTGCTCGTGGGTCGCGAGCAGTTCCTGCCCGCGATACATCTCCTGGAAGATGTGCATCTTCTTCTCGTCGAAGTCCAGCACGCGGGTCACGATGCGCAGTTCGTCGCCGAGCAGCGCCTCGTTCTGGAAGGTGATGTGGGATTCGAGCGCGACCCAGGAGTTGTGGGTACGACGCGTGTAGTCCGCACCCATGCCGATCAAAAGCGTCATGCCCTCGCCCGCGTCGTCGAAGGCCTTCAGGTAATAGGCGACATTCATGTGCTCGTTGTAGTCGAGCCAGTCGCGTCCGACAGTGACACGGTACTCGCACAGGCCGTTGGCGGGCAGGGACATGCAGGGTTCTCCGTTATTTGTAGGTCGGGTTTCAACCCGACATTCATTCGAGGGCTTCGACGAGGCTCTGGGACCGAATTGCGGATCGACACCCGCCCTGCGACAGAATGTCGGACTGAAGTCCGACCTACGGGTAATGCACACGATACGCGGCGGTGGTGCCCGCCGGCGCATGCGCCAGGCGTTCGCACGCGGCGAACTCATCGCCCAATGCCGCGTGGACGGCCGCGGTGACGAGGATCTCGCCGGCCTTGGCCGTGTCTTCACCGAGCTTGGCCGCGGCGTTGACCTCGGCGCCGAACACGTCCGCGTCGCCGATGCGCAGCACCTCGCCGTAACCGACGCCGACGCCGAGCAGCACCTGCTCGGCCGGACCGCGGTCCGCGTTGTGCGCAGACAGGCAACGCTGCATCTCCACGGCGGCCTGCACCGCGTCACGGGGCTGGCGGAAGATCACCAGCATGCTGTCGCCCTCGGTCTTCAGCAGGATGCCGCCGCGCCGTTCGAGACACGGCACCAGCAGGCGATGGGAGATGTGGATGGTCTCGAGGAAGTCGATGATGCCGAAGTCGACGACGCGGCGTGAGAAGCCGATCAAGTCGGTGAACATCACCGCCCAGCGCTCGCCGAACAGCGTCCAGATCAGCGCGTCGATGGCCGCGCGGTCGGCGCCCGGCGCGAGGCGATCCTCGATCAGGCGTTCGAGCCGGTCCTGCGAGGCGCGGGCATCGATGCGGTTGAAGAGCGGCATGGGCAAATGTCCGGAAGAAAGCGCGGCGCGCGTCAGAGATTGGGGTCAGGATACTCGATGTCCACCACCACGCAGCGCTCGCCGCCGAGCAGCACTTCGTCGTCCAGCGCGCGCTTCAGGAGCGCCTTGGCCACCGGCGCATCGACGCTGATCTCGCCGCGCGCGGCGTCGGCCTCGTCGCCGCCCACCAGTCGATAGCAGCGCGACTCGCCGCTCGGCAGCTCGACCGTGACGCGCGCGCCGAAGAACACGCGGTCGCGGACCGCCGGCACCTCGCGCACCACGGTCAGGCGCGGCATGCGTCGCTGCAGGTAGCCGAGGCGCCGGTCGATCTCACGCAGTTCCTTCTTGCGATAGATGTACTCGGCGTTCTCGGAGCGATCGCCTTCGGCCGCCGCGGCGGCGAGGTGCACCACCACCTCGCGGCGGCGCGCGATGAGTGCCTTGGCCTCCTCCTCCAGCGCGCGGTAGCCCGCGGCCGTGATGTAGGGCGTGGTCGGCTCGCCCGGCGGACGCCAGCGGCTCATGGCGGGCTCAGTTCAGCGCCGCGAACCAGGGTCGCAGCAGCCGCAGGTTGATGTCGTCGGTCCAGGCGTGGGCCCAGTCCGGCAGTTCGTGGTAGTCGACGCGGTAGCCGAGCTTCTCCAACAGCGCGGTGGTCGAGCGCACGCCGCGCACGTCGAAGATCGGATCGCGCGCGCCGTGCACGATGCAGAGCGGCACCTCGAGACCCTGCTTGGCGCGCAGCAGTCTGTCCGTCACCGGGTGCAGCACGCCGGCCACCGGCGCCACGGCGCGGAACAGGCTCGGACAGGACAGTCCCGCGACGTAGCTGAAGCTGCCGCCGTCGGACAGCCCTGTCAGCCACAGGCGCTCGGCGTCCACCAGGTAGCCGGCCTGCACTTCGGCGATGGCCGCGCGCAGGGTGGCGATGTCGACCGCCGGGTCGAGCAGCGACCAGGTGACGTCGCGCGACTTGGGCGCGAGCACCAGCCAGCCGTGGCTGCGCGCGGCGGTGACCCAGGTCCACACGTACTCGGCGCCGTCACCGTAGGCGCCGTGCAGCGCGACCAGCAGGGGTCGCGGCGCGGTGGGGCGGTAGTCCTCGGGCACGTAGAGCGCATAGCCGGCGTGGCCGCCGCCAGGCGGGTGGGCGATGACGCCGCGCGCGCCGTCGCCCG
>JAIEQK010000213.1 GCA_019747795.1 Gammaproteobacteria bacterium
CCGGCCTGTCAGGCAACGGGATCGCGCGCGCCACGGGCGCGGGCGCCGTCGGCACAGGCTGCGCGCGCGCGGGGCTCTGCACCGTCGGCGGCGTACTGCGGGTCGCGCGCTCCTCGATGGGCGCGGGCGACGGTGGGGGGCCGAGCACGCCACAGGCGGTGAGCAAAGTGGTGAGCGACAGCAGGGCGAGAAAACGCATGTTCATCACAGGTCTCGGTTGAGCAACTCGTCGAGGCGGTCGAAGACGCTGCCGCGCGGCGGCCCGCTCTCCACCGCCGGCGCGGTCGGCGTGCAATCCTCGGCGCGACGCAGCGGGCTGTCGCGATGCACGGGCATGGCGACACCCATCGGACACTCGGACGGCAGCAGCGTGCCCGAGCGCAGGTCGACATTGTGCCACTCCACCTCCGGGGGAAGCTGCAGTTCGAGCGGCGTGATCGCGGCGCGCTTCATGGTCGCGGCCCACAGGCGCATCGCGCCGCTCGCCCCGGTGAGCCCGGTCGAGGTGTTGTCGTCGCGTCCGATCCAGGCAATGCCGAGCAGGTTGCCGCCGAAGCCGGCGAACCAGCTGTCACGACTGTCGTTCGAAGTGCCGGTCTTGCCGGCCAGCGGCGTGACGCCGGGCAGCTGCGCGGCAAGACTGGCAGCCGTGCCCTCCGCCACCACCCGCGTCAGCGCGAAGCGCATCAGCGCCGCGGTGGCGGGTTCCATGACCGGCTCGAGCGCGAGACCGTAACGGCGCAGCTTGCGCTGCTGCTGATCGGTCACCGCGTTGATGACCCGCGCCGGCACGCGAAAGCCGTCGTTGGCGAAGGCGGTGTAGATCTCCGCCAGTTCCAGCGGCGACAGCTCGACCGCGCCGAGCATCACCGACGGGTACTGGGGCAGCTTGCCGGGCACGCCGAGGTGCTGCAGGTAGCCGGTGACGCGCGACAAGCCGAGCTGCAGCCCGAGATTCACGGTCGCCATGTTGTAGGAATGGGTGAGCGCGTGCAGCAGGCTCACCGTGCCGTGTTCCTTCTTGTCGAAGTTCTGCGGCTGCCAGCGCTTGCCGTCCGGTGCGGTCCAGGTCACCGCGCTGTCGTTCAGCGGCGTGAGCAGCGAGTAGCGCGCGGGCTGGCCCAGTGCCAGGGCGTAGATCAGCGGTTTCACCGTCGAGCCTATCGGACGCCGCGCGTCGACCACGCGATTGAAGCCGGCGTAGTCCGGATCGCGGTCGGCCACCATCGCGAGAACCTCGCCGCTCGCCGGATCGAGCACGATGATCGCGCCCTGCAGGTTGCGCTTGCGCATGCGCTTCTCGATGTCCGGCAGGGTGCCGCGCATGGCGTCCTCGGCCGCGAGCTGCACCTCGACATCGAGCGTGGTGAAGATGTTCAGGCCCGCGGCGTTCAGATCGCGCGGGCTGTACTCGCTGGTCAGCTGGCGGCGTACGAGCGCCATGAACGACGGGTAGTCGTGGCTGCTGCCTCCGGCGCTGCCGCGCAGCTTCAAGGGCATGGCGCGCAGCGCGGCGACGTCCTTCTGTGGAATCAGCCCGGCGTTCGCGATCAGGCCCAGCACGATGTCGCGGCGCTTCTTCGCGGCCTCGGGGTGGCGACGCGGATCGAAGGCGGTCGGCCCCTTGATCATGCCGATGAGGGTGGCGGCCTCCAGCCAGTCGAGCTCCGACAGCGGCTTGGCGAAGTAGAAGTGCGAGGCCAGTTCGAAACCGTGCACGGCGCGGTTGCCGTCCTGGCCAAGGAACACCTCGTTGATGTAGGTCTCGATGATCTTTTCCTTGCTGTAGCGGCGCTCGAGCGACACCGCCATCAGCATCTCGTTGGCCTTGCGCAGCAGGGTGCGCTCGTGGGTCAGGTAGAGATTCTTGACCAGCTGCTGGGTGAGCGTGCTGCCGCCCTGCACCACGCGCTGATGCCAGAGATTGACGCCGAAGGCGCGCAAGAGACCGATGAAGTCCACGCCGTGGTGCTTGAAGAAGCGGCGGTCCTCGACCGCCACGAGGGCGGCGACGAACTGCTTCGGCACTTCGTCGAACGCCAGCAGCTTGCGGTCCTCGAAGCTCTGCGGGTTGATGCGGCCGATCTCCGGCGGCTCCAGCCGCATGAGATCGATGGCCTGCCCGGTGTCGCGGTCGACCACTGAGGCCGGCAACCCCTCGGCGAACTCGAGCAGTACGTGGCGCGGCGGCTCGGGGGAATCCCAGAACTTGAAGCCGCGCGAGTAGAACTCGACCCGTTCGCCGTCCACCCCGTACTGGCCAACCGCCGTGGGAGTGGCCACGCGCTGGTAGCCGAGCGTGTCGAACTTACGCAACAGCCGCTCGCGGCTGACATTGGCGCCAGGGTAGAGCTCGAGCGGGCGCGCGAACACCCGCGCGGGCAGCACCCATTGCTTGTGCTCGAAGGCGGTGGTCACCTCGCGGTCCAGCCACAGCCAGTAGGCGAGCCCCACCAGCACCAGCCAGATCAGCAGGTGGCGCAGGAAGAAGCGCGTGCGACGGAAGCGCGGCGGTCCGGGAGGCTTGGGCGGTTTGGGTGGCTTGGGCGCCTCACCACGGGGCGGACGTCCGCCGCCGCGACGCTGACGCGGTTCGTGGCGAACGCTCGGCAGATCACGCTTCTTGCTGTTGCTCGGCACGGGGTGGGAAATCGCGCGGGAGAGCTCGGAATTCTACCCAAAATAAAAGCCCTTCCCCGGAAGGAAGGGCTTCAATCGGGTATCTGTCGCGCCGCGCCGGTCGTCCGCAGGACTCTGGGCATCGGCGTTGCAGCCGTTGGGGGCGGGAAGCATTCAGGAGGACTTGTGCTTCCTGTCGTATTCCCGCTCCCACTTCCTTGTAAAGGTTTCGACAGCGCGTTTCATCGCAGCCTGCTTGGTACGCTCGGCTTTCCTTTGCCGGGCTTCGGCCCTGCGCTTCGCGAGCCGCTCTCGAACTTCCGCTTGCGCGGCTTCGATGCGTGCCTGCTCGTCTTCAGGGGACGGGCTGCTCGCTGCCGTTACTTTTTTTTCGCGACCTTCTTACGGGCTGCCTTTTTCTTGGTGGCCTTCTTCGCCACCTTCTTCTTCGCTACCTTCTTCTTGGCGGCAGGCGCCTTCTTCTTGGCCACCTTCTTCTTTGCCACCGCGGCGACCTTCTTCTTCGCCGCCTTCTTCTTTGCCTTCGCCATGTACAGGCCCCCTTTCAACTATTGGTTGAGGTTAATAACGCAACACCACGGTGGCCTATATACATCACAAAAAAGTTAACTGCAACGAAATTGCAGATTTTTTTTGCATGCGCGTGCATTCCGTGCTACGCCCGCGCGGCGTGCGCGAGCGTGCAGCACATGTCGGCACGCGCGGTTCAAGCTTTACTCGCGAACGATCAAGCTTCGATGGCAGCGATGATCTTGCGCTTGATGGCATCCACTTCGCCGATGCCGTCGACGCGCACGTACTTCAGTTTCGCGTTGTCGCGCGCCTGCGCCGAATACAGATCGATCAGCGGCGCGGTCTGCTCGTGATACACCGCGAGGCGCTTGCGCACGGTCTCTTCGCGGTCGTCGTCGCGCTGGATCAGATCCTCACCGGTGACGTCGTCCTTGCCGGCGACCTTCGGTGGATTGAACACCACGTGATAGGAACGACCGGAAGCGAGGTGCACACGACGACCCGACATGCGCCGCACGATCTCCTCGTCGTCGACCGCTATCTCCACGACCACGTCGATGCTGATGCCGGCAGCGGCGAGACCGTCGGCCTGCGGAATGGTGCGCGGGAAGCCATCGAACAGGAAACCACGCGCGCAGTCGGGCGCCTGCACACGTTCACCGATGAGTCCGAGAATGATGTCGTCGGACACCAGGCCGCCGGCATCCATGATGCCCTTGGCGGCGAGGCCGAGCGGCGTGCCCTCGCGCACCGCGGCGCGGAGCATGTCACCGGTGGAAATCTTGGGAATGCCGAAGTGCGCGCAGAGCAGATCGCCCTGGGTGCCTTTGCCGGCGCCCGGCCCTCCTAGCAGAATGAGTCGCATGCCTGTCCCCTTGTCGGTTGCTGTGGAATTCGTGGCCCTGGCGCGGCGCGGCGCCCGGGGCGGTCCGCGCGGCAACGAGCCTGCTCGCTGGGCGCCGTGCTGCGCTTAGAATGAGCGGGCGCAGATTATCGCCGTCCAGCCCATGAAAATCGATTTCGATCCGCCCCCCGGTGTCATTTCCATCGCCGCATACGGCCCAGGCTGGATTCGCGTGCGCGATCAGCGCATCGAAGCGCCCTGCGTGGTGGCGATGGACGGCGTGCACCGGGAGCTGCTGCCGGCCCGGCTCGAAGAACTCGGCGCCGAACATCTCGACCGCGTGCTGGCGCTCGGCCCGGAGATCGTCCTGCTCGGAACCGGCGCTCGCCAACGCTTCGTCGATATCGCGCTGGTCGCGCGCCTGGCGGCCGCCGGCGTCGCGCTGGAGATGATGGACACCGGTGCGGCCTGCCGGCTGTTCAACATCCTGAGCAGCGAGGATCGCGCCGTGGCGGCGGCGCTGTTCATGATCTGAGCGCGCGCGCCGGGCGACTGGCCCGGCCCTCACAGATCGGCGAACAGCGCGTCGACCGAGAAGCCCTCGCGCTCGAGGATGTGCCGCAGGCGCCGCAGGGCCTCGATCTGGATCTGGCGAACGCGCTCGCGGGTCACGCCGATCTCGTTGCCGACTTCCTCCAGCGTGGCGATCTCGCGGCCGTTCAGACCGAAGCGCCGCTCGACGACCGCGCGCTGCTTGTCGTTCAGCTGCTTGAGCCAGGTGGTGAGGTGGCGCTGCACGTCTTCGTCCTGCAGCAGGTGCGCCGGATCGCGGTTGTGCTCGTCGGGAATGGTCTCCAGCAGCGATCGCTCCGAGTCGCGCTCGGCCGGCACGTCCACCGAGGCGATGCGCTCGTTCAGGCCCAGCATGCGCTTGACGTCGTCGAGCGGCCGATCGAGCAGAGTCGCCACGTCCTCCGGGCTCGGCTCGCGATCGAGCTTCTGCGCCAGCTGGCGGGCGGCGCGCAGGTAGATGTTGATCTCCTTGATCACGTGTATCGGCAGACGGATGGTGCGCGTCTGGTTCATCAGGGCGCGCTCGATGGTCTGCCGGATCCACCAGGTGGCATAGGTGGAGAAACGGAAACCGCGCTCGGGATCGAACTTCTCCACCGCGCGAATGAGGCCCAGGTTGCCCTCCTCGATGAGATCGAGCAGCGCCAGGCCGCGGTTCATGTAGCGTCGCGCGATCTTCACCACCAGGCGCAGGTTGCTCTCGATCATGCGCTTGCGCGCCAGGCCGTCGCCGCGCAGCGCGAGGCGCGAGAACTTGACCTCCTCCTCCGCCGTCAGCAGCGGGGAGAAGCCGATTTCGTTGAGATAGAGGCGGGTCGCATCCATGTCGCCCTGCGACACTTCGCCCGGGGCGAACTGCGGCGTCTCGGCGCTGACCTCGCCCTCGAGGGCGGCCGCCTCGCCTAGCGCTTCGAAGTCTGGTTCGAGTTCGGCGAGTTCGCCGTCGGCGTCGAGTTCGGCGTCGAACTCGGCCTCGGCATCGCGCAGACCACCGCTCTCGGCCGGGTCGTCGGGCGCTTCGCTTGCGGGATCTTTGCCTCGGGGTCCGGCCATCGGTGCTCCACGGCTAGCGGCTCGGCAGGTACTGCAGGGGATCTACCGCCTTACCGTTTCGACGTATCTCGAAGTGCAGCATGACGTCGGCAGTGTCCGAATTCCCCATTCGTGCGATTGGGTCTCCCGCAGCGACGTGGTGGCCTTCCTTGACCAGGCGCGCTTCGTTATGCGCGTAGGCGCTGAGGAACGTATCATTATGCTTGATGATGATAAGCTCGCCGTATCCTCTCAGTCCACTTCCGCTATAGACCACCGCGCCGCCCGCCGCGGCGCGCACCGCCGAGCCGCGCGCGCCGCGAATGTCGATGCCGGCATTCACCGCGCCGGTGGCCGCGGCGCTCACCTTGCCCTGGGCCGGCCAGCTCCAACGCACGCCGTCGCGCGTGATGCTCGCGCCGGGCGACGCGGACGCGTCACTCGGCGCGGCCTCGACCTTGCTGTCTACGACAGGGCTCGTGTCCGGAACGGTCGGGCGCGTCGCAGCCGGCGGCGGCGTGGGCACCGGTGACGGCGCACGCGACGCG
>JAIEQK010000072.1 GCA_019747795.1 Gammaproteobacteria bacterium
TGGCCGATGCCAGCGTGGCCGAGGCCCTCGCGGTGCTGGACGGCGAACTGGCCGCTGCGCGTCCCGCCTGGCGCTGCGGCATCACCGGGCCCGCGGGCGTGGGCAAGTCGACCCTGGTCGGGCGCTTCGTCAACGCGCGCCTGGCGCACCGCCGCCGCGTCGGCGTGGTCGCGGTCGACCCTTCGAGTCCCTACAGCCAGGGCGCGATACTCGGGGATCGCATCCGCATCGACGCCCACGGCGACGACGCGGAGCTGTTCGTGCGTTCGCTGGCCAGCCGCCGCGCCCACGACGGGCTCGCCGACAACATCGGCAACGTGCTGGCGCTGATGGAATCCCAGGCATTCGACGATGTGATCGTGGAAACCGTCGGCGCGGGCCAGTCGCAGTACGAGGTGCGCGAGCTGGTCGATACCCTGGTGGTGGTCCTGATGCCGGGCGCCGGCGACCTGGTGCAGGCGGTCAAGGCCGGCATCCTCGAGACCGGCGACATCTATGTCATCAACAAGGCCGACCGACCGGGCGCGAAGGAGATGGTGGCCGAGATAGCCTCGGTGCTGCGCCACCCGGCCGACGCCGACGACTGGGCGCCGCCGGTGGTGCTGGTCTCGGCCCTGTCCGGCGAGGGCCTGGACGCGCTGGATGCCGCCGCTGAAGGCCATCGCGCCTGGCTCGCGCGGCATGTCGCGAGCGACGACGCGCGCCGTCGCCGGCGGCGCGCCCACGTGCGCGCGCTGGTCACGCGGCGCCTCACCGAGGTGCTGGACGGCGCCGACGACGCGCTGTGGGATGGCGACCTCGCCAGCGCCTATCATGCCGTGGTGGCAGACCTGTCGCGCGCCTGAGACGCGCCCGACCCGCCTGGAATTCGCGCTTGCCCGCCCCGATCTTCATTCACGCCCGCGCGCGAAGCCGATCCGCCGGCCCGCACGTTTCGTAGCAACAGCCGCGCGCCGCCGGGTCGCGCCTTCACGGAGAAACCAAGGTGTTCAGTTACGTCGACAAATCGATACGCGTGCAGCTCGAGGCGGAGGGCATGATGGTGACGCTCGACCGCCAGTCGCGCGTCGTGCCCTCGGACGACGCCAGCGCGTTTCTCTCGGTGCTCGGCCCGGTGCCGATCCCGCGGCTGATCGGCGGCGAGGAAGTGACGCTGGAGTGGTATCCCTTCGTGCGGCGCACCGAGCTCTCGGCGGTGCAGAACGCCGCGCGCGACGGCAGCCCGGACGCCATTCGTGAACTCCTGCACAGCTCCATGTCGGTCAACTCGGTGTTCGCCCTGCCGGGCCTGCGCGGCTCGCCGTCGCCCCTGGTGCGCATCCATTCCTGCTGCCTGACCGGCGACGTGTTCGGTTCACGTCGCTGCGACTGCGGCCCGCAGCTCGAGCAGGCCTTCGAGCAGATCAAGGCCGACGGCCAGGGCGCGGTGGTCTACATGAGCGGCCACGAGGGCCGCGGCATCGGCCTGTGGGCCAAGGCCGTGACCTATCTCCTGCAGGACGCCGGACACAACACCTACCAGGCCAACACCGCGCTCGGCCTGCCCGAGGACTCGCGCGACTTCAGCGACGCGGCCATCGCGCTGCGCTACCTGCTCGCCGGCCGCGCGCTCAGGCTCCTGTCCAACAATCCCGACAAGCGCCGCCAGCTCGAGGACAACGGCCAGGCCGTGTCTTCCACCGTGTCGCTCATCGCCGGCGTGTGCGAGCACAACCTGCGCTACATGCGCGCCAAGCGCGCCAAGGGCCACATGATGCCGGACGATTTGTGACCCCACTGTAGGTCGGACTTCAGTCCGACATTCCTTTCCCGGCCTCGACCGGCGCTCTGGAAGGAATGTCGGGTTGAAACCCGACCTACACGCTGCGCGACCAAAGGCGCAACGTCTGGGGACAGACCACGGTTTCGCAGAAACCGTGGTCTGTCCCCGTTTGATCACCTCGCGCTCAAATCGCCGGGAACAACCGGTCCTTCGGATACTCGGCGCCAGCCACGTGGCGCGCGGTCATCGCGCGCACCATCTGGTAGACGCGCACGCGGAACGCCGGGTCGGCGGAGAAGCGCAGGTAGCTGTCCTTGCCGCTGATACCGTAGTCCTCCTTCAGCCAGTCCATCATGTTGTCGATGGCGTCGTAGATGGCGTGCTCCATCGGCAGGTTGATGCCGACCGCGACGATGCTGTCCGGCTTGTCGATGCGCACGCAGGGCAGGCGCTTGTTCTTCACCACGTGGCAGGTGAGCTGCACCGTGGCGCGGGTCTCGTCGGCGAGCGCGGTGAACTCGGTGTCGCCCTGGCCGCCATGCACGTCGCCGACGTACAAGAGTCCGCCCTCACGATAGGAATTCAGATACACGGTGTGTCCGGCGCGGATGTCGCGGCAGTCGATGTTGCCGCCGAACGCGCCCTGGCCGAGCAGTGACGTGTGCACCTCGCGCTCCGAGCAGGTCGCGAGCGTGCCGATGAAGGGCTGCAGGTCCCAGGTCAGCTTGTCGGAATAGCGGCCCTTGCCGTCGCGCGTGGTACCGCTCGGGCCGGGCAGGTGCTCGATCACCTGCACGTGGCCGTCGACGCAGTCCGACCATTTGCGTGAATCGTGCAGCGGCCCGACACCCGGGATGATGCCGGTGAAGCCGTAGCGCCACGGCTCGACGAAATCGATGTGCACGGCCAGCACGTCGCCCGCCTCGCAGCCCTTCACGTAGATCGGACCGACCACCGGGTTGAAGTTCGGCGGGTAGGCCGTGAGGAGCTTGGTCATGTGCGGGTCGTTCACCATGCGGTGCACGGTGGGCGTGTCGCTGTCGTCCTCGATCATGCCGGTCAGGGCATCGTCGGTCTCGACCTGGAAGGCTTCGCCCGGTTCGACGGTGAGCACCACCGGGTCGTGGTAATCGAAAGCGTAGCGGGTGACGGTGCCGCGCTTGATCTTCTGCATGTCCTTGGCTCCCCAAAGCTTGGTTCTGGAGAGCCGAGTCTACGCCGCCCGCGCGCGGCGTGGCCAAGCGCGGGCGGCGGCGCGTCTCAGCGCGGCGTGATGGTGACCGGCATGCCGGCGCGGGTCTTGAAGGTCACCACCGCCTGCGGGATCACCGCGAAGCCCGGCACCGGCCGCACCACGAAGCGCTGCAGCAGCTGCGCCAGCACGAGCTGGATTTCCAGCATCGCCATGCCGGCGCCGATGCAGGCGCGCGGCCCGGCGGAGAAGGGGATGTAGCAGTAGGAGTGACGCTGCTCGTTGCGCTTCGGGTCGAAGCGTTCCGGGTCGAAGCGGTCCGGATCGGGCCAGTACTCGGGATGGCGCTGCAGCGCGTACATCGAGATCGAGATGTACGAACCCGCCGGCACGCGATAGCCGCCGAACTCCGCCTCTTCGTTCGAGCGGCGCGCGATGCCCCACACCGGTGGGTAGAGGCGCATGGCCTCCTGCACCACCATCTTGAGATAGGGCAGGCGCGGCAGATCCGCGCTGGTCGCCGCGCGGCCGCCGAGTTCGCTCCGCAGCTCCTCCACCAGTCGTGCTTCGACCTCGGGATGCTGGCCGAGCAGGTGATAGGTCCACACCAGCGCGGTCGCCGAGGTCTCGTGGCCGGCGAGCAGGAGGGTTATCAGCTCGTCGCGCATCTGTTCGCGATCCATGCCTTCGCCGGTGTCCTGGTCGCGCGCCGCGAGCAGGCGGTCGAGGATGTCGTTGCGGCTCGAATCGCCGCTCGCGCGGCGCTGCTCCACCAACCCGTCGACCATCGCGTCGAGGCGGGCCTTGATGCGCGCGAAGCGGCGGTTGCTCGGTACCGGCAGCCACGGTATGAGCGTCATGAGCGAGGTCAGCTTGAGCGGATGCTGGTTGACTATCTCGAGGATCTCGACCATCTCGTCCGCCGCGTCGTCGATGGCGGTGCCGAACAGCGTGCGGCTCACCACCTGGAAGGTGACGCGGCTCATCTCGCGATCGAGCCACACCGTCTCGTCGGGTCGGCGGCGCGCCCAGGCCTCGGACAGCTGGGTGGTCATCTCGTTGATGACGACGTCGAACTTGTCGATGCTGCGGTTGGCGAACACCGGCTGCATCAGGCGTCGCTGCTTGGCCCAGTCCGCGCCTTCGTTGGTCACCAGCCCACGGCCGAGCGTGCGCCCGACCACGCGGTAGTCGATGGTGTCCTTGGTGTAGCGCGGGTAGGACTGGGTCAGCACCTGGCGCACGTGCTCGGGATGATTCAGGCAGTAGATGGTGTTCAGCGGCGTGCGCCAGCGCACCACGTCGCCGTAGTCCTTGGCGAGTTTCAGCAGGGCCTCGGGCGGGCTCATCTTCAGCAGGCGGTAGCTCTCCGCGAGTGACGGGCCGGGCGGGAGGGGCAGGTGAGACGGATCGGTCGGCTGGACGGCGGACATGGACCTCTTCCCATATGAGGGGCGCGACATCCTAAATCGGGTAATGCGGAACGCCAACTGCCGTGGGTCATGAAACGGGCGGGCGGCGCCCGGAAAGTGTCAAGCAATGTCACGTCGCGGCTTCGGCACGCGGCGTCCCCGGGTATAGTGCGTCCGCCGGCTCGAGGGCGTTCGACCGCTGGCGCTGACCACGAAAGGGGGCTCGAGGTGCGGCAGCCAGGCATTCCGCGCGCGCCGGAGGCGCGGCCCTATCGCGCCGACATCGACGGATTGCGCGCGGTGGCGGTGGTGGCCGTGGTGCTGTTCCACGCGCTGCCCGAGCAGCTGCCGGGCGGCTTCGTCGGCGTCGATGTGTTCTTCGTCATCTCGGGCTACCTGATCACCGGGCTGCTCACCGCGCACCTGCGCGCCGACCGCTTCAGCTTTGCCGACTTCTACGCGCGGCGTATTCGTCGGCTCTTTCCCGCCCTGGCGACAGTGCTGGCCGCGACCTGGGCGCTCGGCTACGCACTGCTGTTCGCCGACGAGTTCGCGCGGCTCGGCCGCCACCTCGCGGGGGGCGCCACCTTCCTGTCGAATGCGCTCCTGTATACCGAGTCCGGTTATTTCGACACGGCGTCCGCCGACAAGCCGCTGCTGCACCTGTGGAGCCTTGCCATCGAGGAGCAGTTCTATCTCCTGTGGCCGGCGCTGCTGTGGTGGGCGACGCGGCGCGCGTGGCCGCTCCCGCGCTGCATCGGCGGGCTGTGCCTGCTGTCCTTCGTCGCCAACCTGCTGTGCGTGGCAAGCTCGCCCGCGCTCGCCTTCTACGCGCCGTGGACGCGCGGCTGGGAACTCTTCGCTGGCGCATGGCTGGCCTGCGCGGACGAATCGGCGCTGACCGCCCGACAGCGCGAGTTCTGCGCCTGGGGCGGCGCGCTGCTGCTGGCCGCAGCGTTCGCGCTGTGTCGCGAGTTCCATCCCTATCCCGGCTGGCGCGCCTGCCTGCCGGTCGGCGGCGCACTGCTGCTGCTCGCGGCCGGTCCGACCGCGTCGGTGAATCGCCGGGCGCTGGCGCGCTTCGGACTGCCGTGGGTCGGACTCGTCAGCTACCCGCTCTACCTGTGGCACTGGCCTCTCCTGGTCTACGGCCGAGCGCTGGGCCACGGCGCGCTGCCGCCCGCGCCGGCCCTGGCGCTGGCCGGCGCGGCGACTTTCCTGGCCTGGGTCACCTGGCGCTGGATCGAGACGCCACTGCGCGGTGCGCGAGGCGTGGCGCCGGTGGGTGCCCTGGTGGCGGCGCTGGCCCTGCTGGGCGCGCTCGGCCTCGGCACGCAGTTCGCCCACGGCCTGCCGGCGCGCGCCTCGGCACTGGCCAGTCGCGCGAACGCCGCGCAATTGGGGTGGGAGCCCTACGCCAGCGCCGAGTGCCTGGCGGAGCTCGGGTTCACCGTGAGCTTCTGTCGCCGCTACGGCGGCGCGCTGCCGGTGCGCGCGCTGGTGTGGGGCGACAGCACCGCAAACGCGCTCGCGCCGGGCCTCGGCGAGGCGCTGAAGGCGCGTGGCGCGGGCGTGCTCAATCTCGGCAGCTACAGCTGTCCGCCGTTGCCGGGCGTGGCGGTGCGCGCCGCGCGGCGCGGTCCGCACTGTCGCGAGGTGAACGAGCACGCGCTCGCCTACGCACTGCGCTCGCCCGAGGTCGAGTTGGTGGTGCTGTCCTGGGCGGCGCGCTACCTCGACTTCTGGGACGTGCCGGGGCAGGGGCCGTTCGCCACCCGCGCCGCGCGCCACGAG
>JAIEQK010000284.1 GCA_019747795.1 Gammaproteobacteria bacterium
CGGTGGTCAGGGTGCCGCGTTCGTCCAGGGACGGGGCGGTGTGGGGCATGTTCATCGGCGGCACCTCGCGTGAGCGGAACCGCGTGTCCCGCGCGGGTTCGATGCTAAGGGAGAAATCGGGGACAGACTACGTTTCGCGCGTGGCGCCGAACGTGGTCTGACCCCGATTTGTCGCGCCGCGCACACGTTGCCGACGATGTGCCCACGAGCCGCAAGCCGTCATATAAAACGGGCTCATGCCAGTTTATCCATCATTTAAGATGGCATTTCTGCTTTTTATAACGGCCATATTTGGGAGTCTTCCATCACATTTGCCAGATCACCTGACGGCAGCTCCAGGCGCTCAGCGGGCACAGCCTGGCAGTGCCTCGGCGCCTCGCGGTGTCCGAGCGCGAATCCGCCGTGATTTCAGGCGCTTTTCGCCGACGTTCCTCTCGCATCCCGATGCCGCCGCGCGCTGCGTCGAGAGGCTGGTATGCCGGTTGCAGATGTCGGCAGCCGAGGCCTGTAGGGGGCCTCCTCGTCCAATGCACAGGAAGTACCCATGTTCCCCAAGGCCCTGGCCATTGTCGCCACGCTTGGTGCGCTCGCACACGTTCACGCGTTCGCCGCTGATTCCGATACTGAAACGAACGACGGTATCGAGGGTATCGAAGAAGTCCAGGTGTCGGCGCGTCGCCGTCTCGAAACCGCGCAGGACGTACCGCTCGCGGTGTCCGTGCTGAGCGGCCAGGCGATCGAAGCGACCGGCAGCTTCAACGTCTCGCGGCTGCAGCAGCTGCAGCCGAGCCTGCAGTTCATCTCCTCCAATCCGCGCAACACGGCGGTGAACATCCGCGGTCTCGGCGCGCCTTTCGGTCTCACCAACGACGGCATCGAACAGGGCGTCGGCGTCTACATCGACGAGGTCTACAACGCGCGCGTCGCGGCCACCACCTTCGACTTTCTCGATGTCGAACAGATCGAAGTCCTGCGCGGACCGCAGGGCACGCTGTACGGCAAGAACACGACCGCGGGCGCCATCAACATCACCACGCGCAAGCCGACCCGCACGCCCGAGGGCAGCCTCGAGGTGTCCACCGGCAATCTCGGCTTCGTGCAGGCGCGCGCGGCGCTGTCCGGCCCGCTCGGCGAAGCGCTGGCGGGACGCGTGGCGGTCTCCGGCACGCAGCGCGACGGCACCTTCGAGAACGTGTTCAGCGGCTCGGAAGTGAACGAGATCGACAACGTCGGCACCCGTGCCCAGTTCCTCTGGGAGCCGAGCGGCGCCCTCGCGGTCACGCTGTCCGGCGACTTCAACCGCCAGAATCCGGAATGCTGCGCACAGGTCTTCGTCGGTACCCATCCCAACCTGCGCGCCCCCGAGCGTCGCTTCGCGGCCCTCGCGGCCGCGTCCGGCTACCAGGTGCCGAGCAACGATCCCTTCGATCGCCTGGTGGACGCCGACAGCCCGCTCGAGGCCAAGCAGAGCTTCGGTGGCGCGTCCTTGCGTGCCGTGTGGGACGCGGGCTTCGCCGACGTCACGTCGGTCACGGCCTGGCGCTTCTGGGACTGGGAGCCCTCCAACGATCGCGACTTCACCGGCCTGCCCATCACCACCATCTCCGCCAATCCTTCCGAGCAGGTGCAGTGGTCCCAGGAAGTCCGCCTGGCTTCGCGCGGCAACAACACCATCGACTACGTCGCGGGCGTGTTCGCCTTCTACCAGAACATCGAGTCGAGCGGCGTTCAGCAGCAGGGCAGCGCCGCGAGCCTGTGGCTGCTCGGCCCTTCGCGCGGCGGTGACCCGCGCCTGCTGGACGGCCTGCGCCAGGACACGGACATCGATTACGACAACTACAGCGTGGCGTTCTTCACGCGGCTCACCTGGCACATCAACGAGCGCCTGCGGCTCGAGCCCGGCCTGCGCGTCAACTACGACGACAAGTCCGCGGACTACGCGGCCGTTGCGAGCGGCGGCCTGGCCACCACCGACCCGGCGCTGATCGCGCTCCAGCGCGGCGTGCTGCAATCGCAGTCCTACGTGGCGAAGTTCAGCGACTGGGATGCGGCCTACGACGCCACCTTGAGCTACGACGTGACCAGCTCGGCGCTCGGCTACGTGACCTATGCGCGCACCTTCAAGTCCGGCGGCATCAACCTGTCCGGCATTCCCAACCGCCCCGATGGCACGCCGAACACGGACGTCGCGTCGGTTGCGCCGGAGGCGGTCCACCACGTGGAAATCGGCCTCAAGAGCAGCTGGTTCGACGATCGCGCCACGGTCAACCTGGCCCTGTTCCGCACCGAGATCGACGACTACCAGGCGACCGTGGTCGATGGCTCCATCGGCACGCTGCGCGGCTTCCTCGCCAACGTCGAGGAGGTCCGCAGCCAGGGCGTGGAACTCGATTTCAACCTGCGTCCGGCACCGTCATGGCAGGTCTACGCCAACGTGGCCTACACCGACGCCGAGTACAGGAAGTTCGAGAACGCGCCGCCGCCGCCGGAACTCGGCGGTGGCGACATCTCGAGCGTCGACATCTCGGGCCAGGCGCTGCCCGGCGTGTCCGACTGGTCGCTGTCCTGGGGCGGTGAGTACCATCGGGCCGGCAGCGTGCTGGGCACCACGGGTGAACTCTTCGCCGGGCTCGACGGCAGCTTCCGCTCGAACTGGAACTCCAACCCCACACCGTCGCGCTTCTTCGTCGTCGACCAGTACGCGCTGACCAACCTGCGCGCCGGCTACCGCGCCGACGGCGGCTGGGAGGCCTGGGCCTGGGTACGCAACGCCTTCGATGCGGAGTACTTCGACTTCCTGAACCAGCCAGGCGGCAACCTCGGCATGATCACGGGTCAACCCGGCGACCCGCGGACCTATGGCGTGACGCTGCGCGTGAGCCTCTAGGCGCGCATGGAATCGGGGACAGACCACGTTTGGCGCTACGCGCCAAACGTGGTCTGTCCCCGATCTCTCTCCGATTTCACGGACAACACACCGCGAGCGGCCGCTCGAGCACGATTTCGCGCGTCGTGACCCGTGCGCCGTAGGCCAGCACCTCCACGCCGGCCGCCAGCGCCTCGCGGAGCGTGCGGCCGTAGAGCGGGTCGATGGCGTCGGCCGGGCGCACTTCGCGCACGTCGGCGCGCTGCACGCAGTAGACCAGCACCGCGCGCCGACCGTCGGCCACCAGGCGGATCAGTTCGCGCAAGTGCTTGGTGCCGCGCGCGCTGACCGCGTCGGGAAACAGCGCCACGCCGGCGCTGACCGCCGCGGTCACGTTCTTGACCTCCACGTAGCAGTCGGGCCGACCGTCGGCGCGGAGCAGCAGGTCCACGCGGCTGCGCTCCGCGCCGAAGGGCACTTCACGGCGCAGGGTGGTGTAACCGCCGAGCTCGGCGATCACACCGCGTGTGACGGCCTCCTCGACCAGGCGATTGGGCAGCCCGGTGTTGATCCCGATACGCACCCGCCCGACCTGCACCATTTCCCAGGTGTGTCGGTACTTGCGGGTAGGCGAGTCGCTCTCGGACAGCCACACCGGACTGCCCGGCTCGCAGCAGCCGAGCATCGAGCCGGTATTAGGGCAGACCGCCGTGAGGACCTGGCCGTCGGCCAGTTCGACGTCGGCGAGAAAGCGCTTGTAGCGACGCAGCAGGCGCGCAGGCTTCAGACGTGCAGAAAAGCGCACGAAGCGTGCAGCCCGCTACAACGAGGCCAGTGTGTTCAGCCTCGTCATGCAGGTCACGCCAGTGCCAATTCGATCCACGCGCGCCGCGCGTAGCGGCCGCTCAGGCGCGACATGACGTCGATGAGACGCATCTGCCAGCCGTACTTCGCGATCAGCGCGCGATGCGCGCGGGCGACCAGCGCCGGCTCGTCGACCAGCCGCGCGCGCGCATCACACCACGGCCCGGTGACCTCGCCGCGCATGGTGCAGGCCGCGAGGCGGGCGCGGCCGTTGGCGCGAATGCGCTTGACCTTGCCGACCTCGGGCGAGGTGAACACGTAGGCGCGGCCGTCCAGCGTCGCCACCCACACCGGCGTGCGCACCTCGCGGCCATCGCGACGAAAGGTGGCGAGACTCACGTAGCGCTCGCGCGCGGGATCGAGGGCGGTGGCGGGCACGGCGGCGCTCCGAAGGACGATTGGCCGACTATATACGACCGACCGACCCCAACGCTTGGGGAGCGGTGGACGACACCGCGCTTCCGTACAATGCGCGCTCGCCCTGACCCACGCAGCACGAGGGGAACCCGCATGCAATTCGGCGTCGCATTCACATCCCGCATCGGCGACTACGACCTGGTCGCGCTGGCCGAGTCGCTGGGCTTCGACCAGGCCTGGTTCTTCGACTCGCAGATGATCTACTCGGACGTCTACGCCACCATGGCGGTGGCGGCGCGCGAGACCAGGCGCATCCGCCTGGCGACCGGCGTGGCGGTGCCGTCCACGCGCATGGCGCCGACCATCGCCCACGCCATCGCGAGCGTGGCGGAGCTCGCGCCGGGACGCGTCGAGCTCGGCGTCGGCAACGGCAACACCGCGCGCCTCACCATGGGCCTGGCGCCACTGACGCTCGGCCGCATGAAGCGCGAGATCCGCGTCATCCAGGCGCTGCTGCGCGGCGAGGCGGTGACCCACGAGTGCGAGGGCGAGAGCCACCTGGTGCAGCTCCTGCACCGCAAGCATGGCTTCGTGAACCTCGACCATCACATCCCGTTGACCTTGTCGGCCTTCGGCGACAAGACGCTCGCCTACTGCGGCGCCGAGTGCGACGCGCACCTGACCTGGAACCCGACGCCGGACAGCCTGCGCGCCAACCGCGCGGTGCTGGATGCCGCCGCGCGCAAGGCCGGCCGCGACCCGGCCGGCATTCCGACCAAGGCCATCGCGCCGCTCGAGATCCTGCGCCCCGGCGAGACCGCCGCGAGTCCGCGCGTGCTGCACAGCCTGGGGCCGTTCATCACCAACCTGCTGCACGTGATGATCGAATGGGACGGCGGCCTGCTGCGCTCGAGTCCGAAGATCGCGGATCTCGTGGCGCGCTACCGCGCCTACGTCGACAGCCTGCCGAAGGAGCGGCGTCACCTGATCCTGCACGAGGGTCACCTGGTGTACATCCGCCCGGAGGAGCGCGAGTTCCTGACGCCCGAAATCGCGACCACCGCGGCGATGGTCGGCACGCCGGACGAGATCATCGCCAACATCAAGGCGCTGGAGGCCGCGGGCCTCAGCCATTTCGCGTTCCAGGTGACGGACGATCCGGTGGGGCAGATGCGCGCCTTCGCCGAGACCGTCATGCGCCGCTACGCCTGATTCACACCCACTCGAAGGAACAGCATCCATGGCTGGCAAACGTATCGTCATCACCGGCGCGGCTTCCGGCATCGGCGCCGCCGCCGTCGCGCTCCACCAGGCGGCAGGCGACGAGGTCATCGGCCTCGACATCAAGCCGCTGCCCGCGGGCCTCGCCCAGGCCATCACCTGCGACATGGCCGATCCGGCGTCGATCGACGCCGCGCTCGCCGCGATCGAAGGACCGGTGGACTGCCTGCTGAACATCGCCGGCGTGCCGGGCACGGTCGCGCCCGAACTCATCATGCGGGTCAACACGCTGGGCCTGAAGCACGTCACCCAGGGCTTGCTCGATCGGCTGCGGAGCGGCGGCGCGATCGTCAACATCGCCTCCATCGCCGGCTTCAACTGGGCGCGGCATCTCGCCGAGATCAACGAACTGCTGGCGACGCCCGACTACGCGGCGGGTGTCGCGTGGTGCGAGGCCCATCCGATGGATGGCAATACCGCCTACCACTTCAGCAAGGAATGCGTCGTGGTCTACACCATGCAGATGGCGGGCCCGGCGCTGGCGCGCGGCCTGCGCTGCAACAGCGTGAGCCCGGGCCCCGTGGCGACGCCCATCCTGCCGGATTTCAAGCGCCAGGCCGGCGAAGGCCAGCTCGAGTGGGTGATGGACGGCATCGGTCGCGCCGCGGAGCCGCGCGAGATTGCCGAGGTCGTGCAGTACCTCGCGACCGGCGCCTCCAGCTTCGTCAACGGCCGCGATCTGATCGTCGACCGCGGCTTCAGCGCCGGCATCACCACCGGCTGGATCGACAAGCGCGGCGCACCGGGCGCGAAGAAGAAGGCCTGAGAGAACGCCCCTGTAGATACCGTCTTGCCTGGGTCTAGGCAAGCGTGTGATTAGGGTTAAAGGGTAGGCCGGATCTGAGCACAGC
>JAIEQK010000139.1 GCA_019747795.1 Gammaproteobacteria bacterium
CCCACACGGCGCTCGACGCGGAGCCGGCGTGTCGCGGCCGCGCGGCGGTGGTCGGCTTCAGCATGGGCGGACGCCTGGCGCTGCTCGCCGCGGCGCGCGGCGGTTTCGCCTGCGCGGTCAGCTGGTACGGCACCGGCCTCGAGGCCGACGGCGACACGCTCGCGACCTTGCCCTGCCCCGCGCTACTCCTGATGGGTGAAGCGGACGACAAGGTGCCGGCGACGGCCCGCGCTGCGATCGCGACCGCGCTGGCGTCATCCCCCACTGCCCAGTGTGTCGTCTACCCGGGCTGCGCCCACGGCTTCGCCAACCCGGCGCGGCCCGCCTTCGACAAGCCCGCCGCTTCGCTGGCCTTCTCGCGCGCGCTCGCCTTCCTGCGCGCCGAGATAGGCCCGGTGTTCGATCTCGCGCGCCTGTGGGAAGCGCACACCGCCTTCGAGTTCGCCAGTCGCGACGTTGCCGCGACCATGGCCACCATGGTCGACGAGCCCTACGTGAACCACGTGCCGACCATGACCGGCGGCGTCGGTCACGCGCATCTCAGGCGCTTCTACCAGCACCATTTCGTCAACGCCAATCCGCCCGACACGCGTCTCGTGCCGGTCTCGCGCACGGTCGGCAGCGACAGCCTGGTGGACGAGATGCTGTTCTGCTTCACGCATACCTGCGAGGTGCCGTGGATGCTGCCCGGGGTGGCGCCCACCGGGCGCTACGTGGAGATCCCGCTGGTCGCGATCGTCAAGTTCCGCGGCGACAAGCTGTGCCACGAGCACATCTACTGGGACCAGGCCTCGGTGCTGGTGCAGGTCGGCCTGCTCGATCCCGCAGGCCTGCCGGTGGCCGGCATCGCCACCGCGAAGAAGCTCCTGGACGAGACCCTGCCGTCCAACGAACTGATGGCCGAGGGCTGGGCGCGCAGCGCCACGCTGCCCCTGGACTGAGGGGGCGCGGCGCGCGGCCACCCCCAAGCGCTGGGGGTGCGGGCGAGATTCCCCCTCAAGGCACGTGGTCTCGCGGCCGCTAAACAGGAACCCCGCCACGGACCC
Source organism: Gammaproteobacteria bacterium (assembly GCA_019747795.1). Taxonomy (GTDB): domain Bacteria; phylum Pseudomonadota; class Gammaproteobacteria; genus JADJYF01. Next base: position 1,047 of record JAIEQK010000139.1, read on the forward strand.
AGGGCCCGCCAGTGACCAAGAACGCAAAACCCGCCGCGCTGCGCAAGATCCCGGTCGAGCAGTTGCGTCTGGGCATGTTCTTGAACGAGATGTGCGGGTCGTGGATGGACCATCCGTTCTGGAACACGCGCTTCCTGCTGGAGAATCCCGCGGACATCGACAGCCTGCGCAACTCCGCGGTCAAGGAAGTGTGGATCGACACCGCCCGCGGCCTCGACGTGGACGTCGGCGAGGCGGTGACCACGCCGACCGAGACCCGCGAGGAAGCCGACGCGCGCATGGAGCGCGAACTGGAAGCGACCCTCGCGCTGCCGACCAAGGTCATCGCGCGGGTCGAGCTCGCGAGCGAGGTGCGGCGCGCCGCCGCGCTCTGCGCCAAGGCCAAGGGCGCCATCACCACCATGTTCAGCGAAGCCCGCATGGGCAAGGCGGTGAGCGCCGAGAGCATGCAGCCGCTGGTCGAGGAGATCTCGAGCTCGGTGGCGCGCAACCCCGGCGCGCTGATCAGCCTCGCGCGGCTCAAATCCCAGGACGACTACACCTTCATGCACTCGGTCGCGGTGTGCGGTCTCATGATCGCGCTCGGGCGTCAGCTCGGCCTGAACGAAGACGAGATCCGTGAGGCCGGCATGGCGGGCCTGGTGCACGATCTCGGCAAGGCGATGGTCTCGCTCGAGATCCTGAACAAGCCCGGTAAGCTGACCGACGCCGAGTTCAACGAGATGAAGGCGCATCCGCGCTACGGTTACGACATGTTGCTGGAAGGTCAGGGCGTGGGTGAGATCCCGCTGGACGTCGCCCTGCATCACCACGAGAAGGTCGACGGCAGCGGCTATCCCGACCGCCTCGACGCCGACACCATCACGCTGTTCGCGAAGATGGGCGCGGTGTGCGACGTGTACGACGCAATCACCTCGGACCGCCCCTACAAGGCCGGCTGGGATCCGGCGGTCGCGATCCGCAAGATGAACGAATGGAGCAAAGGTCACTTCGACGCGCGCGTGTTCCAGGCCTTCGTGAAATCAGTCGGCATCTATCCCGTGGGTTCGCTGGTGCTGCTGGAATCGGGCCTGCTCGGCGTGATCGTCGAAGTCGCGCCGGAGTCGCTGCTCACCCCGCAGGTCAAGGCGTTCTACTGCACGCGCCGCAAGTCGCGCATCACGCCCAAGGTGCTGGATCTCGCGCAGCTGAAGGGCAGCGAACGCATCAAGCGCTGGGAAGATCCGACCCATTGGAACTTTCCCGACCTGACCGAACTGTGGAGTGGCATGGAAGCACGCCGCGCCCACTCCGCCGCCTGAGGACTCAGTCGCCCGCGGCCTCCTCGGCCTGCGCGTCCTCCGGCAGGAACCCACCGGCCTGCATCGCCCACATGTGCGCATAGTGCCCGTCGCGGGCCAGCAGCGCCGCGTGACTGCCGTCCTCCACCACGCGCCCCTCGTGGAACACCACGATGCGATCCATGCTGGCGAGCGTCGAGAGCCTATGGGCGATCACCACCACGGTGCGGTCCCGCATGAGGAAATCCAGGCTCTGCTGAATGAGTTTCTCGGTCACCGAGTCGAGCGCGCTGGTCGCCTCGTCGAGCAGCAGGATGGGTGAGCCCTTCAGAATGGCGCGCGCCAGCGCGATGCGCTGGCGCTGGCCGCCCGAGAGCTTCACGCCGCGCTCGCCGACCAACGCGTCGTAGCCCTGCTCCATCGCGACGATGAACTCGTGGGCATGGGCACGCCGCGCCGCCTCGATCACCTCTTCGTCGCTCGCGTCGAGGCGCCCGTAGCGGATGTTGTCCATCAGCGAGCGATGGAACAGGAGCGGGTCCTGCGGAATCATCGCCACCGCCGCGCGCAGGCTCTCCTGGGTGACGGTGCGCACGTCCTGGCCGTCGATCAGGATGCGCCCGGCCTGCGGTTCGAACAGGCGCAGCACCAGGTTGACCAGCGTGCTCTTGCCGCTGCCCGAATAACCCACCAGCCCCACGCGTTCGCCCGGCGCGAAGACCAGGTTCAGATCGCGGAACACCGGTCGCTCGGCGCTGTAGGCGAAGTCCACGTGCTCGAAGCGGATCTCGCCGCGGGTCACGGCGAGCGGCGCGGCGCCGGGGAGATCGACCACTTCGTGGGGGCGCACGATCATGCCGACGCCGTCGTTGATGTTGCCGAGGAACTCGAAGAACTCGAGGAAGCGCCGTGACAGGCCGCGCGCCTGCTCGATCAGCAGCAGCGAGAGACTCGCCGCCATGGCGAACTGGCCGGCGCTCATCGCGCCCGCGCCGAACAGCTTGAGCGCGTAGCCGATCACGCCGAGCATCAGGACCAGCGCCGAGAGGAACTGGAACCAGCGGATGCCCTCCATGAACCAGAAGGTGCTGCGCGCCCGCGCGACCTCGACTTCGAGGTAGTCGTCGAGATAACGACGCTCGAAGTCGCGCCGCGCGAAGAGCTTGGCGGTCATGATGTTCGACACCGAGTCGACGATGGTGCCGGACACCGCGCTGCGCGCCGCGGCGTAGTCGCGCGCGTAGCGCCGACAGCGCCGCGCGAGCAGGAAGGACACCAGCACGTAGACCACGATCCACGCGCCCAGGACCAGCGCGAGACGCGGATTGACCTGCGCGAGCAGCACCTGCGACACGCCGAACGAGATGGCGAGCGGCCAGAAGTCGAACAGCACCGTCCAGATCACCTGCGCGACGCCCATCGACACCTCGGCGATGCGATTGGCGAGCGAGCCGGCGAAGTTCGAGAGGAAGTAGCGCTGCGAATGCAGCTGCAGCCAGGCGAAGAGTTCGCGCCGCACGCGGCGACGCAGCGCCGGGCCCAGCATCACCAGCAGCGTGCCGCTCGCGCGCGAACACAGCACCACGCCGAGGTTCAGCGCCGCGAACAGCCAGAAGGGCTCGCGCACCGCCGCCCAGGCGTCATGACCGCCGGCCTGGGCGACCGCCACCCCGTCCATCATCTGCTTGATGGCGAAGGGCAGCAGGATCGAGCAGCCGGACTGGCCGGCCTCCAGCACCACCATGGTCGCGACCTGCACCCAATAGCGCCGCACGTAGCGCAGGCAGAAGGGCAGCGGCCGGTCGGGCAGCGCCTCGACCGCCGGCAAGGCCGCGTGCTGGAGCGAGGCGTCCACGCGCGCGCTCAGCGCCCGCCGCTGACGTCGATGAAGGTGCCGGTCACGTAGGCCGCCTCGCGCGACAGCAGCCACAGGATGGCCTCGGCCACCTCCATCGCCGTACCGGCGCGGCGCATCGGGATCATGGGCGTGAAGCGCTCGATGCGATCCGGCGCGCCGGCCGAGGCGTGGATCTCGGTGTCGATCAGCCCCGGCCGCACGGCGTTGACGCGCACGCCCTGGGTGGCGAATTCCTTGGCGAGCCCGAGCGTCATCGCATCGATCGCGCCCTTCGAGGCCGCGTAGTCGATGAACTCGTTGGGCGAGCCGATGCGCGCCGCGGCCGAGGAGAGATTGACGATGCCACCGCCCGCGCCGCCGCGCGCGGTGGACATGCGCTTCAAGGCTTCGCGCGCGACCAGGAAGGCGCCGAGCACGTTGATGGCGAAGGTACGCTCGAGACGCGCGCTCGCGTAGTCGCAGAACGGCGCGATGGTGCCGACCACGCCGGCGTTGTTGACCAGCGCGGTGAGCGGCAGGCCGCGCGCGTCCAGGGTCGCGAACAGCGCCAGCACGTCTGCCTCGTCGGACACATCAGCCTGCACGGGAAACGCCGCGCCGCCGGCCGCGACGATGCGCGCACACACCGCCTCCGCGGCCGCCTGGTCGCGCAGGTAATTGACCGCCACCGTCCAGCCGCGGGCCGCGGCGAGTTCAGCGGTGGCGGCGCCTATGCCGCGCCCCGCGCCGGTCACCAGCATCAGTTCGTTCATGGCCGAGTCTCGCGAGTGAAGGCGCGCACTATAGCGGGCCGGCCGCGCGCCGCGCGACGAACACCGCGCGGAGCGGCGCCGGATGGCCCTCGCGCGTGCGGCGCGCGTCGCGCGGATCGAGGAACTCGGGCAGCGAATGGCCCGGCATCCACGCCGTGCGGCGCTGCTCCACGGTCGAGGTTGCGGTGAGATCGACCAGCCGCGCGTCGATGAAGCCGCATGCCGCGAGCCAGGCCAGCACGGTGCGCGGCGCGGGGACCTGCCAGACGTTGCGCATCGCGCAGTAGCGCTCGCCGGGCTCGAGCACGGCCGCGCCGCCCTCGGCGATCACCAGCGTCTCGAGCAAAAGCTCACCGCCCGGCTTGAGCGCAGCGGCGAGCTCGCCGAGGTGCGCGAGCGGATCGCGCCGGTGGTAGGTCACGCCCATGGAGAACACCGTGTCGAAGCACGCGAGGCGTGGATCGAGGGCGTCGCTCGCGAGCGGCAGCAAGGTGGGCGCGGGCCCTTGCCAGTAGCGGCGCAGCGCCACGCCTTGCGCGAGCGCCTGCACGGCCGGATCGATGCCGAGCACCAGCGCCGCGCCGGCGGCCGCCATGCGCCACGCGTAGTAGCCGTTGCCGCAGCCGACGTCCAGCACGCGACGGCCGCCGAGCGGCGCGAGATGCGGCGCGACGCGCCCCCACTTGAGCTCGCTCCGCCACTCGGTGTCGACGGCCACATCGAACAGCTCGAACGGACCCTTGCGCCAGGGCGCGAGCGCGAGCAGCGCGCTGCGCAGTTCGGCGCGCGTGGCCGGCGCGCAGGCGCCTTCGACGCGGAGCACCGGGCCGGCGACGCAGCGTGTCGCGCGCAGCGCGGGCAGGGCGGCGAGCGCCGCGGCAAGTCGTGGCGCGCGCCCCTCGCGTCGCAGGGCTGCGTCGATGCGTGGCTGCATGTCTCGCCACCAGGCGCGCGCACTGGCCGGCAAGCCGGCGCAGGCAGTGTCGAAGCGCTCGCGTTCGGGCGCGAACCAGGCGGCCAGTTCCGTCGTGCTCATGGCGTGATCATGCGATGATCGCCGCGCCTCGCCCAGCAACCGATTCGCGCCCCGCATGACCACCATCGCCACCGATGCGCCCGACGCCGACGTCGAGGTCGCCTCCTTCTACAAGTTCGTCGAACTCGCCGACCCGGCCGCGCTCGGCGCCGAACTCGCGGACCTGGCGCGCGCGCAGGGCCTGCGCGGCACCGTGCTGCTCGCCAACGAGGGCCTGAACGCGAGCGTGGCCGGCACGCCGGCGGCAATA
>JAIEQK010000030.1 GCA_019747795.1 Gammaproteobacteria bacterium
GCGCGCGGCACGCGCACGTCGTCGAAGAAGAGCTCGCAGGTGTCCTGGCCCTTCATGCCGATCTTCTTCAGCGGCTTGTTGCGCCGGAAACCTGCGAGCCCGTCGACCTCGACCATCAGGAGCGAGATGCCCTTGGCGCGCGCCTCGGGATCGGTCTTGCACACCACGCACACGAGGTTCGCGTTGTAGCCGTTGGTGATGAAGGTCTTGGAGCCGTTCAGGATGTAGTCGTCGCCGTCCTTGACCGCGCGCGTCTTGATCGACTGCAGATCCGAGCCGGTGCCGGGCTCGGTCATGGCGATGGAGGTGATGATCTCGCCCGAGGCCATGCCGGGGAGCCAGCGCTGCTTCTGCTCTTCCGTGCCGTAGCGCACCAGGTAGTGGGCGACGATGCTCTGGATGCCGTTGCCGAAGCTCGAGATGCAGGCGCGGGCGAGTTCCTCGTAGGTGATGACGTCGAAGCCGAAGTCCGCGCCGCCGCCGCCGTACTCGGCGGGGACATCTGGACACAGCAGTCCCATCTCGCCCGCCTGGCGCCAGGCGGCGGGCTCGGGGTGGCCCTGCTCGTTCCAGCGTTCGCGCTGGGGCACGAACTCGGTTTCGACGAAGCGACGGACGTTGTCACGGTAGACGTCGTGATCGGCGGTCATCCAGGCTGAGCGATAGGTCGACATGGGCACTCCAGGCAGGCGGTCGGCGGCGCGAGGCCGCGGATAGGTTGATGACGCAAAGGATACCGCGCCGCTACGTGCGGGCGGCACTCCTGGTTCATCGCGAATGCGGACGGCCGCCGCCCGTGCGGCGGCGGCCGTGAGGTCTCAGGCCGAGTGCAGCCCGAAGATCGACACGCTGGCGACGTTGCGGAACGGGTGGCCGCCGAGGTTGTGGGTGAGGCCGAGACTCGGCGCGTTCAGCTGGCGCTTGCCGGCCCGGCCGAGCAGCTGCAGGTACATTTCATACGCCATGCGCAGGCCGCTCGCGCCGATGGGATGGCCGAAGCACTTGAGTCCGCCGTCGATCTGGCAGGGCACCTGGCCGTCGCGGTCGAACTTGCCGTCCAGCACGTCCTTGATCGCCCCGCCCTCGACCGAGAGCCCGAGGTCCTCCATCACCACGAGCTCGGTGACCGAGAAGCAGTCGTGCACCTCGGTCATGTCGATCTGTGCCACCGGATCGGTGATGCCCGCTTCCTTGTAGGCGCGCTGGGCCGCGATGCGGGTGGTGAGCAGGTAGCTGCCGTCCCACGCGGTGTTCGACATCTCGAGCCCGTTGCTCGGCGCGAGCTGCATGGCCTTCACGGTGACCATGTCCTTGTAGCCCATCGCCCTGGCGTTCTCGACGCTGGTGACGATCGCGCAGGCCGCGCCGTCCGACACGCCGCAGCAGTCATACAGGCCGAGCGGATAGGCGATCATCGGCGCGTTCAGCGCCTGGTCCTCGGTGATGGTCTTCTGCAGGTGGGCCTTGGGATTCAGCGCGCCGTTCTGGTGGCTCTTGTAGGAGATGTGCGCCATGGCGCGCTTCAGATCCTTCGGGTCGCAGCCATGCTTGGCGGTGTAGGCGCTGGCCAGCTGGGCGAAGGCGCCGGGCGCGGTGGCGTTCGGCAGCCACAGGTCGTCGAAGCTGCCCTTGGTGCGCTCCGGCAGGCCGCCGTAGCCGGTGTCCTTCAGTTTCTCCACGCCGACCGCGAGCGCGATGTCGCAGGCCCCGGCCGCCACCGCGTAGACCGCGCCGCGCAGCGCCTCGGTGCCGGTCGCGCACAGGTTCTCGACGCGCGTGACCGGGATGTTCGGCAGGCGCAGCGACATGCTCAAGGGCAGCGCCGACTTGCCCGCGCTCTGCTCCTGGAAGAAGAGCCCGAGCCACGCCATCTCGATCTGCTCGCGGTCGATCTTCGCGTCCGCCAGCGCCTCGGTGAAGGCCTCGACGATGAGTTCCTCCGGACCGCAGTCCCAGCGCTCGCCGAAGCGCGAGCAGCCCATGCCGATGATGGCGACCCTGTCTTTGATGCCCTTGGCCATTGCTTGTCTCCTCGAAACTCGATCGTGTCTTGAGTGCGCGCGTCAGCCGAGCAGCGGCGCGGGCTTCCAGAAATAGCGCCGGAAATTGCGCTTGGTGTCGAAGTCCTTGATGCGGAATACCAACCTTACGTTGTCGCCGACCTTGACCTGGCCGGCGGTGAAGTCGGTGAACTCCAGCATGACGTTCGCGCCGTCAGGGAACTCCACGTTGCCGTAGATGTAGGGCGGCGACGGCGTGTAGGCCAGCCAGTCCTCGGTGAAGGACTTGACCCGCCCGGTGAGACCGGACAGCGACTCGCCGTCCTGCGAATCCGAGGCCGCGCACTTCACGCACACGAGACTGCGCGGGAACTGCAGCGTGTTGCACACCCGGCAGCGGCCGCCCAGCATCGAGTTGATGTCGCGGCGCTTGCGGTAGAAGGCCGACAGCGCGGTGCGGTTGTCGCGCTCGGAGCGGATGCCGAAGTCGATGGCGATCTGGCCGCGCAGCGACAGGAACTGGGTGTAGTTCTCGGTGACGCGATGGTGCTCGAGGTAGTGGGTCGGGCCACGCCCGGCGCGCAGCGCGCCGAGCTTCTCGGTCGTCTGCAAGAGCACCGCGTCCGCGCCCTGGCCGAAACCGACCACCAGGATGCGCTCACCCACGCCGGCCGTCTCCAGCACCTTGGCGAGCATCAGGAGCGGATGGGCCGCGCCGATGTCGCCGACCTTGGCGCCGAGCGGGTCGGCGAAGCGCTTGGCCTCGATGTTCAGCCGCTTGGCGAGCGCGCGCGCGGTGTCGACGCCGGCGTGCAGCACCACGTGATCGATCTCCGACAGCGACACGCCGGCGCGCGCCGCGGCTTCCTCGATCACCTCGGGCACGATCTTGAGATAGCCCTCTTCGCGCACCCAGCGCTCTTCCAGGCTGTAGTCGAAATCGGCGTCAGCCGCGCGGTACTGGTCGACCAGGTCCTCGTGGCGCGAGGAGGACGACAGGAACACGGCCATCGGCGCGCCCTCGCCCACCAGCAGCGCCGCCGCGCCGTGGCCGTACTGCATCTCCTGCGTGCTGCCGGGCTTGGTCTCACGGCAGTCGGCCGCGAGCAAGAGCGTGGTCTGGCCGCCGTGGGCGAGACGCGCCAGTGCGCTGGACGCCGCGCGCCGGCTGCCGGCCAGGTCCTCGGTGGAGGTCGCGGTGGAGAGATTGAGCGCGTCGGCCACCACGCCGCTGTTGCTGCGATCGGCGAAGGGCAAGGTGGTCGAGGCCAGCGCCACGTGGGGCGGCACGACGTCGATGCCGGCCAGGCAGTCGCGGCCGGCTTCCACCGCCAGCGTGATGCTGTCCTCGTCCCAGTTGGCGACGGTGCGCTCGCCGGCGGCGAGGCCGCGCAGGCCCGGCACCGCCCAGCCCACAGCGGCGAGGATCGCCTGGCGGGTGATGCGCAGCGGAGGCAGGTAGGCGCCGAAGGAAAGAATGCCGTAGGTCATGCGTGGGTCTTTCTCAGGTTCGTGACGACAGGGTATGCACCCAGGGTGCGCGAGTGTAACCAGCGCTCGCCGGAGGCGACAGGCCGGCCCGCGCTCACACCGCGCCCGCGGCGCGCAGCGCGGCGATGCTGGCCGCGTCGAAGCCGAATTCGGTCAGCGCCGCGTCGGTGTGCTCGCCGATGCGCGGCGGCCGCGTCTGCTGTGGCGTGATGCTGGAGAAATCGAGCGGCAGGCGCGGAATCGGCGCCGGGCGCTCGCAGCCGGGGTATTCCACGCTGCCCAGGAAACCCATGGCGCGGGTCTGCGGGTGTTCCAGCGCGTCGGCGACGTTCAGCACCGGGCCGCTCGGCACGCCGGCCGCGGCCAGGATGTCGATGGCCTCGGCATTGGTGCGGTCGGCGGCCCAGGCCGCGACTTCGGCGCAGATCTCGTCGCGCTTCTCGCCGCGCGCGATGTCGTTGCCGTAGGCCGGGTTGTCCAGCCAGTGGGTCGCGCCGATGGCGCGCGCCATGTTGCCGAACAGGCCCTTGCCCAGCACCTGGGTGATGATGTGGCCGTCACGCGTCTTGAAGATGTCGACCGGCGCGGCGGTCTGGCCGCGATTGCCGGTCGGCTGGCGGTTGATGTCGAGCAGCCCCTGCTCGATGAGCGTGGGGCTGAAGGCGGCCAGCGCGCTGCCGAGCAGCGAGGCCTGCACGTGCTGCCCTTCGCCCGTGGCGCGGCGCTGGTAGAGCGCGGCGAGCGTGCCGAAGGCGCCGAGCACCGCCGTGCTGTAGTCGGCGAAGGGCGTGGCGCTGCGCGCCGGGTTGCCTGGTGTGCCGGAGAGCCACGCGGAGCCGGACATGACCTGGCCCAGGCCATCGAAGCCGCTGCGATCGGCCCACGGTCCCTGGTGCCCGAAGGCCGTCTGGGTGGTGAGGATGATGTCCGGCTTGATCGCGCGCAGCGTGTCGTAGTCGAGCCCCATCTTCTTCAGGCGCGCTGGCGGGAAGTTGGCAATTACGACGTCGGCCTGGGACACCAGGCGGCGCACCACGTCCTTGGCCGCGGGGTGCTTGAGATCCAGGGTCAGGCTGCGCTTGTTGCAGTTGGTCTCGAGGAACACCGCGCTCGCATCGGCCGACACCGGGCCGATGTAGCGGTCTTCGCCGCCCTCGCCGGGTTTCTCGATGCGGATCACGTCGGCGCCGAGGAAACCCAGCAGCGAAGCGCAGTAGGGGCCGGCGATGTAGCGCGCGAAATCGAGCACGCGCACGCCGGAGAGCACGTTGGCAGTGGTCATGGTGTCCGCCCTGGGTCGCTCGGGCCGACCGCCGAGCGCGGCCGGTGGCGGCAGTGTAACCAAGCGGCCGGGTGAGTCAGTACACCCGTTAGCGGAGCGGCCACGAGACCGGCGCGGAACGCCGGCCTCGTGGCGGTGCTGATATCAGCCGCGTCGGCGGCGGAAAGCGAGCAGACCGGCGGCGCCGGCCAGCAGCGGCAGGGTGGCCGGCAGCGGCACGGGCGAGCCAGTCAGGATGAAATTGTCTACCCGCCAGGTACTGGTGCTCAGTTCGGCGCCGCTCGCGAACAGGCGGAACTGCACGTCTCCGCTGATGTTGAGGTCGAGTCCTCCAGCGACGGCTCCGTAGTTGCCGCGCGTGGCAGCCCCATTAGCCACCTGCACGTCGTTGATGAACATCACCCAGTCCGTCGGGCCGGCGCCATTGCCGCCACCCACACGCGACGACTGCTGGTCGAAGCTGAAGCCGTCCAGATGCAGAACCGTGCCGACGACGTTCAGTGTGAATCGCAGCTCATTGCCGTCATTAAAGCTGTTGCCACCGATGGCAACGCCCGAGTCCGGATTGCCTCGGAGGGTCGTCGACAGCGTCCCGTCGCGAATGGTCCATGGGTTGACCGTCAGTCCGGCCACGGGTGCGGCGACATTCGACGGATTCAGAAACGAAGTGCCGTTATCGAAGGTGAAATTGACGAGCGTGGCGGCTTGGGCATTCCCCGCCGCACATACGAGAGCCGCGCAGGCGGCCAGCATGGCGTGTCTTTGCATGTGTCTTGATCCCTGGTCCTGCGCCCACGGCCCCCTGCCGCGCGACGCTACTGGAAACGGAGTAGACACCAAGGTCAGGCGCGGACGAATAAGTTCAGCCGTGCCGATTTTCCTCCGCCTCAAGGGGTAGGAAGACGACAGCCGGCTAAGGTCGAGCACCCCGGGGGACTCCACCGACCGCCGATGGGCCCCTGCTTTCGCAGGGGTGACGGAGGTGAAGTGAGGCGGGGGGCTCGATGTGCCTCTTGCCCCAACAGACTCGTCATGCCCGCGAAAGCGGGCATCCATGGGCTCGACCGGCCGCCGCCATGGTTAAATGCCCCTTCGCCACGCGCGTTCTAACGATATAACCCGGGAGGGGCCACATGATTTTCGCGGACTACGGCAATTACGACGGCTTGGGACTCGCCGAACTGGTGCGACGCAGGGACGTATCCCCGAATGACCTGATCGAGACGGCGATGGACGTCATCGAGCGGCAGAACCCCAAGGTCAACTGCGTCGTGCAGAAACTGCCGGAGTATGGCCGCGCGCAGGTCAAGAAGGGCCTGCCCTACGGGCCGTTCCGCGGCGTGCCCTTCCTGGTGAAGGAATTCGGCATGCACTTCAAGGGCATGAAGACTTCGGCCGGCTCGCGCCTCGCGGCCGGCGTGGAGTTCGACGCCGACACCGAACTCATGCGCCGCATGCATGCCGCGGGCCTCGTCACCATCGGCACCACCACCACGCCGGAAATGGCCTTCAACGCCAGTTCCGAGGCGGTGGTCTACGGGCC
>JAIEQK010000205.1 GCA_019747795.1 Gammaproteobacteria bacterium
GGTGCCGACTCTTCACCGAGGTCCAAGCCCACGAAGCGCCGCATCGACAGCGAGTCGTACAGCGCGTCCTCGGCCGCTGGATCTGACAGGTTGAACCACAGCTGCAGCAGATACACCCGCAGCATTTACTCTAGCGGTCGGGGCGGACGGCCGTTGCCCGCCACCGGATAGACCGGCTCGACCAACGCGCACAGCTCAGTCCACGGTACCACCCGGTCCATCTCCGAGAGGAACACCGACCGCTTCGTCGTCTTTGCGTACTTCTGGAACCCCTCGCCGAAACTCAGCTGCTTGCCCATCCCAGAATTCCTCAAGACCTCGTTCCCGCCTTGATCGGGGACTTCTTCAGAAGTTCCTTCAGTCCGACATTCATTCCAGGGCACCGTTCGAAGCTCTGGAATCGAATGTCGGGTTGAAACCCGACCTAAAATCAATGTCGGACTGAAGTCCGACCTACAGGCGCTACGCCGCCTTGCGCGCCGCGCCCAGCTTGCGCAGCCTTGGCGCGACCTTCTCGCCGATGAGCCGCAGGCTCGCCTTCACGAGGTCGAAGGGCATGCCGGCGTAGGACACGGCCATCGCCGGGCGCAGCTCGCCGGTCATCTCCACCCGCCGCGTCCACTTCTCGACGATCTGGTCCGGCGTTCCCCAGGCCTGGTTCTGCACGAAGGCCTCGCAGGCCGCGTCCATGCCCATTTCCTTGATCATGCTCGCGCCGGCCTGGTAGGCGCCGTAGCCCTTGGTCTCGCCCCAGTGGGTGCCGTCGAAGTCGTAGTGCCGAATGACGCTCGCGTAGTACTTGGCGAGGTACTGGCGCGCGACCTGCTCGGCGACCTTGGGATCCTCGTGGCAGTAGGTGAAGTCCGAGAACGCCGGCGCGCCGAGCGGCTTGCTCGGATGCAGTTCGCGAAAGCGCGCGCGCCAGGCCTCGACCGCCGCGTGGTGCTGCTCCCAGGGCAGCTGCACGAAGGACATCATGGTGGCGCCCAACTGCGCGGCGGCCATGGCCGAGTCCGGCGTCATCGCCACCGACAGGAACTCGCGGTCGCGGTAGCCGTGCTCGGGCTTGGGCGTGACGTGGGTGCGCGACTGCTTGAAGTAGGGCGTGTCGTACTCGGCGATGCCGGTGTCGAGGATGTCGAGGATGATTTCCGCCGCCTGGTCGAAGCGCTCGCGCGAGGTGCCCATGTCGACGCCGAAGGCGCGGTATTCCTCGCGCGCCAGCCCACGCCCGAAGCCCAGGATGAAGCGCTCGCCGAGCAGGGTCTGCAAGAGCGCTATCTTCTCCGCCACGCGGGTCGGGTTCTCGTGCCAGGGCAGGATGATGGCGCCGGTGCCGAGCTTGATGCGGCTGGTGCGCCCGGCCAGGTAGGCCAGCCACTGCATGTTGTCCGGCATCATCGAATAGGCCGGGTCGAAGTGGTGCTCGGGCAGCAGCAGGAAATCCATGCCCACCTCTTCGGCGAGCAGCGCGACCTCGGTCTCCCGGCGCATCATCTCGGCGTCGGAGAGGCCCTGATGGGTGTTCTGGAAAATGAATTGCAGGCCGATTTCCATCGTCGTTCGCTCCCCTGGTCGCGGCCGCGGAATGCGACGGCGTGGCGCCAAGACTAAGAGCGCTCCGCGCGCCCCGCAAGCCGGGGCGGGGAGAGATCAGAGGCCCAGCGCCGCCTTGCCGAGCAGCCCGGCCGCGACCACCAGCAGCGTCGTGCCGAAGGCCATCTGGATGTGCGCGGGCGACAGCGTGCGGGTGAGCAGCCGGCCGAGGATCATGCCGACGATATTGGCCGCCGCGAAGGCGGCTGCCAGCGCCACGGGCATGTGCACGCCGTGCAGGAGCGCCGTCGCCACGCCACCGCTGCCGACCAGCGCGATGACGAGCAGCGAGGTCGGCACGATGCCCTGCATGGGAATGTCGGTGTAGCGCTTGAGCAGCGGCACGATGACGAAGCCGCCACCCACGCCGAGCAGCCCGGTGAGAAAGCCCGTGACCGCGCCGATGCCGCTGACCGCCGCGACCGCACGTGGCGTCCAGTGCAGGCGCCCGGTGGCCGGATCCAGGCGCGCCATGATGCTGCCGGAGTCCGCGTCGACAACGGCGGTGCTCATGCGCCGCGCGCTCCTGATCACGCGCAGCGCCACGTAGACCATGAGTGCGCCGAACAGGCCGAGCAGCACGCGCTGCGAGAGCAGGCCGGCGACATGCTGGCCGGCGAGCGTCACCGGCACGCCGGCGAGCGCCATCAGGATGGCCGCGCGGTAGCGCACCTGCTTGCGCTTCAGGCCTTCCAGCGCGCCGAGCGCGGCGGCGCTCGCCACCGCCAGCAGCGCGACCGGCGCGGCCTGCTGGATGGGCCAGTGCATGCCGAAAGTGAGCGTCGGCACGGCCAGGATGCCGCCGCCCGCGCCGGTCAGGCCCATGATCGCGCCGATCGCCACGCCGAGCGCGAGCGACAGCGTGAGCGAGCCGCGCTGGCGCCGCGGCGGGTTCACCCGGTGATGTGTGGCTCGGCCAGCCATTCGCGCCCTTTCAGCATTGCTTCCCGGTGTGGGGGTGGCAGGATGCGTTCCCTTGTTCCGCGCCCGGCGCGTGGACGGTCCCGTGCGCTGCGCGCGGTGAGCCGACTCGGCAGTCGCCTGCTGCCGTGGCCGACGCTCACCGGCACCGACCCGAGGCGTCCGCCGGTCGGCGCGGCCAGCGCGCTCGCCATCCTACCGCGCCTCGTCGCGCCGCGCGTGACCCGCTCATTATGCGCGACTCCGGGCGCCGGCTCGCGCTCGATACGTCCGCGAAATTGATCCCGCGCAGGTCGCGCGGGTGTCGCCCGCGCCGTGGCGTAAAGCGTGCGCGCCATCACAAGTCACGCCATTACCCGCCGCGTCACTGAACGTGCGGCGCGCCTGCATCGATTAACGCTCGTGAATCACGGACCCACAGAGTCCACCAGGAAACAGGAACCAGGGAGCACGAGCATGAAACTGAACAACAAGACCCTCATCCCGGCCCTCGTCGCCGGCGCGCTGCTGGCCGCGGGCATGTCGTCCGCCGAAGCGGCGGGCATTCGCGTCAAGTGCGAGAAGCGCGCGACGCGGTCCAGCATCTCCGTCGATGGAAACAACCTCACGCCCGGGCAGTATCGCTGCCAGGCGCTGTCCGGTTCGAACCAGAAGACCACGGCCGCGGTGGCCTCGGTGGGCGACGAAGTCGAGTGCGACTTCGACAGCGCGCGCAACGACATCGCCGCCGGCGACACGCCGATCAGCGCGAACTTCATCCAGGGCGGCAAGGTGACCGGCAAGATCATCAACGCCGAGGGCTTCACCGTCGCGAGCGACACGGTGAGCTGCAGGGTGCGCTGATGCGATTGCGCGGGCGCCGGACGGGATCCGGCGCTCGCGCATCCCCGCGGCGCTACACTCGCGGCTTTCCATCGCCGCATGCCGCCATGACCGACGCCGATCTCGAACGCCTGGAAACCAAGCTCGCCTATCTCGAACAGGCCAACCAGAGCCTGAGCGACACCGTCTACCGTCAGCAGCGCGAACTGGACAACCTGCGCGAACTGGTGAAAGGCTGGCAGCGCGAACTCCAGGCCTGGCGCGCGGAGCAGGGCGCCCGCTCGCCGGACGAGGAGCGCCCGCCGCACTACTGAGCCGGCGTCAGGCCGCGGCGCCGCTCGCGAGCAGTGCTGCGATCTCCTCGCTCGAATAGCCGGCCTCGCGCAGGACTTCGTGAGTATGCGCGCCGAGTTCGGGCGCGCTGCGCGGCGCGACCTTGGTCTCCCCCTCGACGAATATCGGCGAATCCACCACTTCTCGTTCCGGCCGGTCGATGAGCGGGCGGAACAGGCCGTTGGCGCGCGCCTGCGCGTCCCGCGGCAGGTCCGCGCCGCGGCGCACGATGCCGAAGGTGATGCGATGCCGATCGAAGATGGCGCACCATTCATCCAGTGTGCGCGTGGCGAAGATCTCATCCAGTATCGCCATCAGCACCGGCGCATTGGCGCGCCGCGTCTCGATCTCGGCGAAGCGCGGATCCTCGGCCAGCGCGGGCCGGTCGATGGCCGCGCAGAACTGCGGCCACTCACTGCTCTCCTTCACCAGGATCAGCGAGAAGTGCCGTGCGTCGCGCGTGCGATAGACACACAGCAGCGCGTTCGGCGTCTCGGCGCGCACGAAGGGCTGCATCTCGCGCGCCTGGCATAGCGCAGCCTGTACCAGCACGCCGTTCGACCACATGCCATTGGCCATCAGCGAGGTCGAGACCTTGCCGCCTTCGCCACTGATGGTGCGGCGGTAGAGCGCCAGCATGATCGCGCCGAACAGCGCGACCGAGGTCGGGTGATCGCCCATGCCCGGCGTCGACAGCGCGAGCTCGCCGTCGCGCGGCCGCACGCTGTCCATCAGGCCCGAGCGCGCCCACCACGCGGTGGCGTCATAGCCCGGGCGCTCGACCTCGGGGCCGCGCTCGCCGTAGCCGGTGACGTGCGCGTAGATGAGTCGCGGATTCAGGTCGCGCACGTCTTCGTGGCGGATCCCCAGATCGGCCAACACCGAGGGCTGGTAGTTGGTGATGAACACGTCGGCATCGGCGAGCAGGCGGTAGAGCGCCGCGCGCCCGTCGGCGTGTTTCAGGTTGAGCGCCACCGAACGCTTGTTGCGCCCGTCGAGCAGCCAGGGATAGTTCTCCTCGCAGCTCGGCAAGGGATGGAGCTTGTACAGCGCGCGGTAGGGATCGCCGCTGCCCGGCGCCTCGACGTGGATGACGTCGGCGCCGAAGTCGCCGAGCATGGTGCCGGCCGCGGGCGCGGCGACGAAGGTGGCGGCCTCGACGACGCGCAGGCCTGAGAGTACGGGTTCCACGAGCGCTTCTCCCCAGCAGCCGACGCGGTGTGTCGGACAAACTTAACCTGCCTCGCCGGCAGACGATAGGCCCGCGGCGAGTGTCGCCCTAGCGTGGCAGCACGTCGGTGAAGCAGAAGCCGTCGCGCGTGAGGGTCTCGCCGACCACCACCGCGATGGGCGCGGCGAACATCGGGCCGGCGTGGCAGAAGGTGTGGAACTCGCCGTTCTCGCTGCAGGGATCGACCGTCGGTGGCAGATCGCCGAGCAGTGCCGCGTCGAACTCGCGACCGCAGAAGCTCGCGTCCAGCTGGCGCGGATCGACGCAGGTCAGCACCGCGCGCAGACCACCGTGCAGCATCTCGCGCGCCAGCGCCCGCGTGTCGTCCACCGTGCCCCACAGCGGAAAGAGCGGCGTGATGCCGGTGTCGGCGAGCTGTTGCTCGCGGTAGGCGCGAATGTCTTCCAGGAACAGATCGCCGAACGCCATATGGGTGATGCCGGCCGCGCGCGCCCGGTTGATGAGTTCACGCATGCGCGCCGCGTAGTCGTCATTGCTGCACGGCCACGGCAGCTGCACCGGCCACAGCGGCAGCCCGGCGGCGGCCGCCTGCGCTTCGACCAGGGCCTCGCGCACCGCGTGCATCGCGACCCGTTCCGCCGCCTGGTTGAAGCTCGTGACCAGGCCCACCACCTCGACTTCGTCCAGCGCGCGCAGGCGATGCAGCGCCCACGCGCTGTCCTTGCCGGAACTCCAGGAGAGCAGGGCGCGGGGCTTCATGCGGGCGCCTCCTCGGGCAGCAGCGCCTGCGCGGCGAGCCACGCGCGCGCATCCGCCGCATCCTGTTCGAACCACGCGCGCGCGCTGCCCAGCCGAAACGAATAGCCCCAGGCGTCCATGTCGGTCAGCATGCGCGCGCGGCCGAAGCCGGGCAGCGCGTCGGCCAGCAGGATGGAGAGATAGCACACCGCGCATTCCTCGAGGTCGTCGCCGCCGACGTCGGTGTGCACCTCCGCGCGCCGCGTCTCGTCCGCGCAGATCCAGTGACAGCCCTCGTGCAGCGCTGAGTGCACCGGCGTGTCGTCGCGCACGTAGAGCGTGGCGCCGATGAGGCCCGCCTCCGTCTCGCCCCAGTAGCTGCCCGGAATGGTCTCGCCCGGCGCGAGCCAGCGCATGGCGAGGCCATGGCGCGCGAACAGCGCGCGCAGCGCGCGGGGCAGGGGGGCGTGTTCGTCGCCGAGGCGAAGGACGGTGGATTCGAGGTTCACGGGTGGAATCAATCTGATGTAGGGCCGATTTCAATCGGCCACGCACGGCACATAGGGCGAGGCCTTGCATGGCGGGTTGAAACCCGCCCTACAGCACCTACGACCACGTCTGCCCGCGCAGCGGCAGCTCGCGCACGCGCGGGCCGCCGGCGGCGTGGATGGCGTCGGTGAGCGCGGCGATCACCACCGGCACCGACTCCTCGCCGATGCCGCTCGGTCGCTCGCCACCCGGCA
>JAIEQK010000036.1 GCA_019747795.1 Gammaproteobacteria bacterium
GCTGTCGCGCGCTCGCCGAGCAGCTCGCGCGGGACGCCGCGCGCCCGCTGGAAGTGCTGGTGGTCGAGAACGACGCTGGGCTGGAGCGTGCCGCGGCGCGGCACGCCATCACGCGCCAGCTGGCGCGCGCCGACGTCGCCCTGGTGTTGCTCTCCGCGCCGGTGCTAGCGCTGCTCGGGCAGGACGCCGATGAACTCGACGAGCGCTGCCCGGCGCCGTTGCTCGTTGTGCGCTGAGAGAAATACTCAGCCGAAAGTTTCGGTGACGTGCTCGGTGTCGAGGTACTCGCGTATCGACACGAACTTGCCGCCACGAATCACCATCATGAAGTGGTATTCGTTCTGGTAGACCTTGCCGTTCTTGAACTTGCCGTAGGACTTGGCCTCCACCGATACGCGATCGCCCTCGGCGCACAGGCCGCCGGGGTTGGGCGTGACGCTGAGCCCACCGTCGGCCTGCTCGGCGATGCCCTTCACGAGTTCGGCGAACTGCGCCTTGGTGTAGGTCGCCGACAGCTTGGTCTTGCCCGCCACCCACCAGGTGGCATCGTCGGCCAGCATGGCGAGCACGTCGTCGAACTTGCTTGCCGAGAACGCCTGCCAGAAACGCGTGACCAGGGCCTTGTTGTCTTCGATGCTCATGGCGTGACCTCTTCGGGGGTTGAGGGCCGCAGCCTAGCGGATGGTCGCCACCCGCGACAGGCCCCGAAAGGGTGGCGCGGGGTTCGAGCCGCGCGCGGATCGGCTAAGCTGCCGCTCCCTGTCATTCGCGCGGCCCGGTTTCCTTGCGCTTGAGTTCCCTGGTCTTTCCGCTGCTCGGCCTCGCGCTGCTCGCGCTGGTGCTGGCGCAGGCCGATCTCGCCCAGCTGCTGACGCACGTCGCGCAGGTGGGCTGGCGGAGCTTCGCACTCATCTGCGCGCTGTTCCTCGTGTACTTCGCCGCCGACGTCGCCAACTGGCAGGCCGCACTGCCGAGCCTGCCGCGCACTCCGCGCTGGTTCGCGCGGCTGTGGCTGGTGCGCATGATCGGCGACGCCTACAACAACGTCACGCCGACCGCGGCGCTCGGCGGCGAGGCGGTGAAGGGCTGGCTGATGAAGCGCCGCTACGACGTGTCGTGGCGCGTGACCGGCGCGGGCATCGTGATCGCCCGCACCAGCACCATGTTCGCCCTCATCCTGTTCGCCGCCATCGGCGTGCTGCTGGTGTGGCGCCGACCGAGCCTCGACGCCGCGCAGCAGGGCTATGCGCTCGCGACCTTCGCGGTGCTGGTGGCCGGCACCGGCGCCATCTTCCTCGTGCAGTATCTCGAACTCTCGAGCCGCCTCGCGCGGCGCGTGGGGGCTTCGCGCTGGGGCGCGCGCCTGCTGCGCGTGGTGGGCGCGGTGGAGGATCTCGATCGTCGCCTCGTCGCCTACTACCGCGAACACCGCGTGGGGCTCGCGGCGAGCATCGGCTGGGCGCTCGTCGCGTGGGTGCTTGGCGCGGTCGAAGCGTGGCTGGTGCTGCACGCACTCGGGCTTCACACGAGTTTCGCCGACGTGTGGATCATGGAGGCCTTCGTGCAGACCGTGCGCGCCGCGAGCTTCTTCATCCCCGCGGGGCTCGGCGCGCAGGAGGCGGCCATCTACGTGATGGTCGACTGGCTGGCCGGCGCGCCGGCCGCGGGCGTCGCTACCGCGCTCGTGCGGCGCGCGCGCGAAGTGCTGTGGCTCGCCGTGAGCCTGCTCGCCGGCAGCCTGTGCGCGGTGCATGCGCGAACGCTCGACACCACGACCTTGCGCGATTGAAAGCCCGTGCGCGGCTAGGCATCATGCCTCGCGACGTCATCGATACGACACAGCGAGCCAGGCATGCGACCCATAGACTATTTCGCGCGCGGCGCGGCACTCGACCCGCTGCGGCCCTTCCTGATCGGCAACGGCCAGCGCTACAGCTACGGCGTCGGCAGCGCCATGATCGACGACATCGCGCGCGGCCTGTACGCGGCCGGCTTCCAGCTCGGTGATTCCATCGCGGTGTATTCGCCGAACGATCCGCTCGCCATGCTGTGCGTGTTCGCCTCGATGCGCGCGGGCGGCGCCTGGGTGCCGGTCAACGTGCGCAATTCCGCGAGCGCGAACGGCGAGTACATGGCCTACACGCGCACGCGCTGGCTGTTCTTCCATTCGGCGGTGGCCGATCTCGCGCGCCAGGCGATGGCCATGCTGCCTGAGCTGAAGGGCGCCTACTGCCTGGACAGCGATGCCTGCGGCGCGCCCAGCCTGCAGGACTTCTGCGCGGCCGGCGCCGGCACCGAGATTCCCGACTGGTCCGATCCGTTCGGCGCGCCGCACCTGCCGTTCTCGCGCTGGCCGACCGGCGGCACGACCGGCCCGTCCAAGGGCGTGGAGATGAGCAACGGCTCCATCGTCACGATGATCGAACTGGGCCTGAAGCACTACGTCGCCGGCCGCGAGGACGATGTCGTGCATCTCGCCGTCGCGCCCATCACCCACGCCGCGGGCGCCATAACCACGGTGTTCTCCGCGGTCGGCGGCACGACGGTCATCCTGCCGGCCTTCGATGCCACCGCGGTGCTGGAGGCCATCCAGCAATACCGCGTGACCCACATCTTCCTGCCGCCCACCGCCTACTACGCGCTGCTCGATCATCCCAAGGTTCGCGACTACGACTGCTCGAGCCTGCGCCAGGTGCTGATCGCGGCCGCGCCGGTGTCGCCGGACAAGTTCCGCCGCGGCGTGGAAGTGTTCGGCCCCGTCATCTGCCAGTGCTTCGGCCAGGCCGAGGCGCCGATGCTGGTCTCGATGCTCTCGCCGGAAGTCGTTGCCGCCGCGGCGGCTGGCGACCATCCGGAAAGGCTGAAGAGCTGCGGCAAGGTCACGTCTTCGACGCTGGTCGCGATCCTCGATGACGATGGGCGCCAGGTGCCGCTCGGCGAGCGCGGCGAGATCTGCTGCCGCGGGCCGCTGGTCACGCCCGGCTATTTCGAGAAGCCCGAGGCGACCGCCGAAGCGCGCAAGTTCGGCTGGCACCACACCGGTGACGTCGGCTACCTCGATCGCGACGGCTATCTCTACATCGTCGATCGCAAGAAGGACATGATCATCACCGGCGGCTTCAACGTGTTCGCCACCGAGGTCGAAGCGCCCATCCTCGCCATGAGCGAGGTGCTGGAGTGCGCCGTGATCGGCGTGCCGGACGAGAAATGGGGCGAGGCGATCAAGGCGGTGGTAGTGCTGAACGCCGGCGCTTCCTTGAGCGCGGAAGAGATCGGCGAGCGCTGCCGCGCCAAGCTCGGCGCGATGAAGGCGCCGAAGTCGGTCGAGATCTGGGACGCGATTCCGAAGACGCCGGTCGGCAAGACCGACAAGAAGGCGATACGGGCGCGCTACTGGGCGAGCAGCGAGCGAGGGGTGAATTGAGGCCTACGAAGCATCTCAGCTGACGGTGCTGACAATGTCGCTGTCGATCAGCAGCCTCGTTCCGGCACGCTCGAACACGTCGTACACCTGGCCTGCGACGGTGAGCGTCCCACCACTCGCCCAGCCCTGGCCGGTGGAAGTGACGGCATCGCTGGCATCGCCCATTGCCCGCAGGAACCCGGCGCCGGCGCTGAGCCTGGCTATGTCCTGCAGGGTGAATGTCAGTGCATTCGTTCCCAGGGCACCGAGATCGATCACTTCGACGTTGTGCAGCACGGTGCCGGCGACGTCCGCCAGGTCCAGGTTCGCCCCCGCGGCCAGTCGCAGCGTGTCCTGGCCCCCACCGCCGTCCACGCGCCGGTCGCTGCTGTCGTAGACCAGCACGTCCGCGCCTCCGCCGCCCAGCAGCATGTCGCTGCCAGCGCCGCCGTCGAGGAAGTCACTGCCCTGTCCGCCGTTCATGATGTCGGCGCCGGCTGAACCGATCAGCGTATCGTTGCCGCTGCTGCCAGCATGGGTGACGGCGCCGCTCAGGTTGTCGCCGTAGAAGAGGTAGGTCGCGTTGCTGCCGTTCGCCAAGGTCGCGCCGCCGATCAGAATATCGGCGTAGTCATCGCCGTTGACGTCGCCAGCCGCGCTGACCGCGACACCGGTGCCGGTCGCAGTGGGATCGCCTTCGAAGCGCAGACCACGGAGACCGTCGAGCGTGGCGAGATCGAAAGTGTCGCCAAAACCACCGGCGCCACCAAACAGCAGGTAGGCGCCGCCGTTGGCCGACAGGCCCGAAGCGCCGAGCAGCACGTCGTCATAGCCATCGCCATTGACGTCACCGGCATAGCTGAGCGCGTCGGGTGTGTCGAGCGCCAGGCTGCCGCTCGTGTCGGTGATGTGCAAGCCGTTGCTTCCATCCAGTCCCGCAAGGTTCACGCTCGGGCCCAGGTCGGCGCCCGTGCCGAACACGACGAACGCGCCGCCCGACACGCTGCCGAGCAGCAGGTCGCGATGACCGTCGCCATTGAAGTCGCCGTCGGCACTGAGCGCCACGCCGAGCTGATCCTGCGCTCCCAGGCCGTCGATGCGCGTCATGCGCGCGCCGCCCGGCGCGGCGAGATCCAGCACGTCGGCGAAGGCGCCGTCATGGCCATAGACGAGGTAGACGGCGCCGGAGTCCGCGGCGCCACCGTCGGCGCCCTTCGCGCCGAGGAGCAGGTCGCTGAAGCCGTCGCCATCGAGGTCCCCCGCGCTGACCGCTGAGCCCAGAGCGTCGCCCGCCGCAGCGCCGTCGATGCGGAAGCCTTGGCCGTTGCCGAGGGTGGCCAGATCCAGCGTAGCGTCGAAGGCGTTGGAGAATTCCCGCCCGAAGATCACGTAAGCGCCGCCGGGATTCGACTGCGTGCGCGGGGCGCCAATGAGGATGTCGTCGCGGCCGTCGCCGTTGACGTCGCCCGCGGCACTCACTGAATAGCCCAGTTGGTCGTGGTCTTCGAGGCCGACCATGCTGAAGCCCTTCGAACCATCCAGGCTGCCGAGCGCCAGCGGGTCTACGGATGGATCGCCGAACACGATGTAGGCAGCGCCACGCTGTGCACCGCCGCCCGCCGCATCGGGTGCGCCGATCAGAAGGTCGGTGATCAGGTCTCCGTCGATGTCCCCGATGCCACTCAGGCGCATGCCGACATGATCGCCGGCGTTGGCCCCGGTAATGAGTTTGCCCGCGATCAGGGCGGGTAGGGTGGCCGGGTCGACTGTCGCGGCGTAGCCCGCCTCGTCGCCCAGCACCACGTAGACCTGGCCGGCACCCCCGGGCGCACCGATGGCGAAGTCGAAGCCCACGCCACCAGTGTCGAAGAAGTCGTGGAGGGCGGTCAGGCTGCTCCCACCCAGTTCCCCGGCCGGCGTGACGAAGACGCTGCCGTTGACGCCGTCCAGCTCGGCGAGCGCGACGCCGCCGCGGACGATGCGCTCCGCAGCGCTGTCGACCTGCACCGTGCGGCCGGCCAGCGTATAGGTCGTGATGCCGCCGATGGTCGCACCCTCGACCCAGGCCCCGTGCAGGAACACACGGTCGGCCGCATCCATCATCACCCGCAGGCTGTTGCCCGCGCCGGTCAGGCGCGTGACCAGTGACTGGTCCAGCACCAGGCCGCTGGCGCCTCCGCCGCGCAAATCCAAGGTCTCGAAGCCATCCACCCGCGCCAGCAGGCCGCGGCCGAAGGTGCTGCCGTCACCGCCGAGGCGCAGCCGATCCGTGCCGGCGCCGCCGCGCACGCGAACGTCCTCAACATCGAACAGCACGGTGTCGTTGCCGTCGCCGCCGAACAGGCCGTCGCGGCCCGCGCCGCCGTCGAGGAAGTCGTGGCCCTGGTCGCCGAGCAGTTGATCGTCGCCGGGGCCGCCCTCGAGCCGGTCGTTGCCGGCGCGGCCGAGCAGAGAGTCGTCACCGACGCCGCCCTGCAGCAGGTCCTTGCCGGCGCCGCCGTCCAGGCGATCGTCGCCGGTGTTGCCGCTCAGGGTGTCGTCGCCGTCACCACCGCGCAGTGTGTCGTTGCCGGCCAGGCCGATGAGGACGTCATCGCCGCGTCCGCCCGTCAGCAGGTCGTCGCTGGTGGTGCCGCGTCGTTTGACCACTGAAGTGCCTCCCTGCCTGTCCGGCGACGGTGAGCGCTCGATCGCGCTCACCCAGGAGGTTACGGGAGAGGCGTGGCGCAGTTCAATGCACTACACCACGCCAATCAGGACTGCTCAGCGCCGCCCGCTGAACACCGAGAGGAAGGATTTGATCTTCTGCTTCAGTCGCGTGCGCAGCTTGGGCGCTTCGCCGTGGCCCTTGGCCGCTTCGGCCGGTGCGGCGGCCGCGGTTTCCACGGCCTGCACCGGCGCACCTTCGCGCGGCTTGCGCGAACGGCGGCGACGCTTGCGACGTGCATCGCCGTCGCGCGCTTCGCTCGTCGCTTCGACGTCGACCACCGGGGCGGCTTCCACCGGCTCGGCCACGGGGGC
>JAIEQK010000126.1 GCA_019747795.1 Gammaproteobacteria bacterium
CCATCCCAGATCCTCTCAAGCGCTCTTTCTGGCCTTGATCGGGGACTTATTCAGAAGTTCCTTCAGTCCGACATTCCGTCCCGGCGCCCCGAATCGAAGCCCTGGAACGAATGTCGGACTGAAGTCCGACCTACAACGGAATGTCGCTGCAAGTCCGCTCTACTCGCACCCCTTCTCGCAGCACTGCCCCGGCTGCTTCGCGTTCGACGCGTTGCTCGCCAGCACGCCGCGTTCCATCAGGCGTTCGACCAGCGCGCGCTTCTCGCCGACCGGGTAGCGGCGGAAGATCTCGGCCTTCATCGCCTGCGGCGAGCCGCCGCCGTGCAGGCTGATGAGCGACATCCAGCCGGCCGCGTCGGACGCGGTCAGGTCCTCGATGAAGCGCGCCACCTGCGCGCGCTTGTCGTAGGGAATGTCGGCGCGGCCGCCGAGCACCGCGGCGAGCGAAGCGCGCGTCTCCGGGTTGTGGTCGTCGTCCGGACCTGGAAGCGCGACGATGAGGCCGCCCGAGACCTCGTGGGCGAGGCGGTGCATGTCGTAGATCTGGGTCGCGAGCAGGAGCTTGCCGATGTTGGAGAACACGGCATCGGGCTCGGCTACGCCGGCCGGATCGAGCTGCGGATAGACCGAGGCCGCGACGCCGCAGGCGTAGAAGCCTTCGACGGTCTTGATCAGCTCCACCATGGTGTCGCGCAGGTGGGTGTTGCGCAGCATCGACAGGCCGTTGGCCTCGATCATCAGCGCGCCGGCGCCGATCAGCAGGTCGCCGAAACCCGCGCGCGCGCCGATGCAGGTATGCCGGTGGTGCGTGGCATAGCTCTTGGTCAGGAACTCGGAGTGCTCGTACTCGCCGCACAGGAACACGCGGTCCCAGGGCACGAACACGTCGTCGAACACGCATACCGCGGTGGTCTGACCGTACTTGTTGCTGAACAGTGCCTTCTCTTCACCGGGACGGCCGGCGGGACGCGCGATCATGGTCAGCCCCGGCGCGTCGACCGGCAGCGCGCAGGCGATGGCGAAGGGCGCGTCCTCGGCGGTCATGGCGCGGCCCGGCAGCACCAGCAACTCATGCACGTAGGGCGCCGAGGTGACGATGGCCTTGGTGCCGGAGATGCGCACGCCACCCGCCTCGCGCTTGCTCACGTGCACGTAGGCATCGGGATTGGCCTGCTGATGCGGGCGCAGGCTGCGGTCGCCCTTGGCGTCGGTCATGGCGATGCCGACGGTCAGATCCTCGTCCTGCACTCGCTGGACATAGGCGCGCAGCCGCGCGTGGTACTCGCCGCCCACCGCCGCATCGAGACGATGGGTCAGCTGCCAGGCGGCGTTCAGCCCGTCCATGGTCAGGTAGCGCATCGCGCAGCCGGTCTCCTGGCACACGAGGCGGGTGTACTCGAGCTTGGCCAGCAGGTCGTCGCTGTCGCGGTTGAGCGCCAGGAAGCGGTTCACCTGGCGCGTGCCGTCGAGGTTCGGCGCGAGCGCCAGCGGCGCGCGCGCTGCGTCCAGCGCGTAGTCGTAGGTCACGCCGATCGCATTGATGCCCGGCGCGAGGCGCGGCTCGTCCGCCACGCAGGTCACCGCCTGTCCCTCGACGAACACGCGCGGCGTGTAGCGGCGCAGCGATTCACGGTACTCGGCGGCGGACATCAGCATGGCGGACATTCTCTCGTGGCAGGGCCTGGTGAACGGGGCGCGCCGCAGGTTAGCACGGCGCCTCAGCCCGCGGGCAGCGCCGGCGCGATGGCGGCGAAGTCCACCAGGTCCACCACCTCGAGGCGCAGCGCGAGGCGCACCAGCTCGATGTCGTCGCGCACCTCGAGCTTGCGCTTCACCGCGTAGTGCAGGTTGCGCACGGTCTTGACCGACAGGTGCAGCGTGGCCGCGATGTCCTCCACCGCGTGCGCCGCGAGCAGCAGGCGCAACACTTCGAACTCGCGCACCGTCAGCGTCTCCAACCGCGCGTGGGCTGACCCGAAACGCGCCAGCGCGAGCGCCTGCGCGATGTCGGCACTCAGGTAGCGACGACCCTGGGCGACGCTCGCCAGCGCTTCCAGGAGCGTGGCCGGCGGACTGGACTTGGTGACGTAGCCGAGCGCGCCGGCGGCAAAGGCCTGCGCGGCGAAGCTCGGATGGGCGTGCATGCTGAACACCAGCACGCGCGGCGCGGGCTCGCGGGCGGCGATGCGCTGCGCGGCGGAGAGGCCGCCCTGGCCGGGCATGGCGAGGTCCAGCACCACGACATCGATGTCGCCGGCGTGAGTCCGCCGGTAGGCGCGCTCGCCGTCCTCGGCCTCGTCCACCACCGCGAAGCGCGGCTCGCTCTCGATCAGCGCACGGTAGCCGGCGCGCACCACCGCGTGGTCGTCCACCAGCAGCACGCGGATCCGCGGCGAGGCGTTCACGGCGCGGGTCCCGCCGCGCGCAATGGGATCACGAGGCGCAGGCCGAAGCCGCCGATTGGCGGGCGCAGGAACTCCAGGCGCCCCGCGCAGGCCGCGGCGCGTTCGCGCAGGTTGGCGAGCCCATGTCCGCCGCGCTCGCCGTGCGTCTCGTCCGGGGCCCCGCGTCCGTCGTCGCTGACCTCGAGCGTGCAGCTGGCGGCGTCGCGGCGCAGCTCGATGGCGATGACGGTGGCGCCGGCGTGGCGAATCGCGTTCGTCGTGGCTTCCTGCACCACGCGCAGGATCTCTGCCGCCAGCGCGCGTGGCAGCGTCTCGCAGGCCGGGTCGCAGCGCACTTCGAGCCGCGGTCGTCCCGCGCAACGTCGGTTCCAGTCGCCGACCAGCGTGGTGACGGCGCCGACCAGCCCGAGCTCGTCCAGGCCCGGCGGCCGCAGCCGACCGAGCAGGTCGCGCACCAGGCCGTGCAGGTGGGCGATGCTCGCCTGGGCGCGCTCCAGCGCGTCGGCGAGCGGCGCATCCTGCGCGTCGGTCAGACGCGCGACGGTGGCGGTGGTGGCGGCGAGCGCGGTGAGGTGCTGGCCGAACTCGTCGTGCAGGTCGCGCGCCAGCTGGCGTCGTTCCCCGTCCTGCGCTTCCAGCAGGCGCAGGCTGAAGCGCTCGCGCTCGTCGGCGTGGGCGGCCAGCGTGGCGGCCAGCGCGTCGCCGGCGCGCGCGATGCGGTGGAACTCGGTGACGGCCAGTCGCCCGAGGCGGGCGTCGTGTTCGCCGCGCGCCAGCGCCTCGAGTTGCGTGACGATCGCGCCCAGCGGCTTGAGCGTGCGGCCGACAGCGACCAGCAGTGCGAGGCAGAGACTCACCAGCAGCACCGTGGTGAGACCGGCCAGGCGTCGGGTCTCGGCCCAGGCGCGCTGGATCTCCGCCTGCCCGTCGCGGCTGAAAGTGAGCGTGGCCAGCGGCCGGCCGTCGCGGACGATGTCGCGCAGGACCTGCTGCTCGGGCGTGAACAGCGTGGCATAGGCCTGCGCGAACCAGGCGGGCGCATTGTCGTCGCGACCCGGCATGCCGCGGCAGTCACTGCGCCACGGGCGTCCGTCGGGGTGGGTCAGCCGCGCGCAGCTGCCGTCGGGGCGGGTGACGGTAGCGAGCGCGTCCCAGTCCGGGAAACGGGCGTCCCGCATCATGCCTGGTGCGAGCCCGACGTAGCTGTTGGAGAGGATGCGCGCTGCCGTCTCGACGCCATGCTCAAGTTCGCGCGCGGCACGACCGTGTTCGTTGGCGAGCATTGCGAACATGGCGACCAGAAAGGCGCTGATCGCGCAGCCGACGGTAATCAGTACGAGCTGGGTGGCGAGGCGCACTCTGGCTCTCGGTGTGTGGAGGCGAGCCACCAGTCTAAGCGAGCCCGGCGCGGCCGGTGGGCAGCTCGGGCAGATTGCCCGGCGCGGCGCGGGCATTCTGCCGTCGCGCGCGTGACGCGCCACGGCCGACACTGCCGCCTTCAAGCAGCAGGACTTCGCCGATGCCAGCCAGCGACACGACCACGACGCTCAATGCCGCAGCCCTCGACCGCTGCGCCGCGGCACTCGCGACCGCGCCCCCGGGGCTGGTGGCCGAAGTGCGCCGCCTGCAGGTGGACAGCGCGCGTCCGCCCTGGCAGGACACCGGCATCGACCTCGCGCCAGGCCAGGCGCTCACCTGGTTCACCTCCGGCGCGACGCGCCTGCCCGCGGTGCCGGGTCTCAGCGTGCCGGCGCGCTTTCAGCTGTGGGCCCGGGTCGGCGCGGGCGAGGTCGAGCGCGGCACGCGCGCGCATCACTCGCTCAGCGCGCCGTGGGGCGGACGGCTCGCGCTCGGCAGCTATTTCCCCGGCGAATGGACCACGCGCGAAGGCGGACTCGCGGTGCCGCCGGAAGCCTATGCCCAGGTCGAAGGTCTGCTGGAGGTGCTGCTCATCGCCTGGGCGCCGGGGGTGTCGCCGGCAAGCGGGCTGGAGGCGCTACAGGGGCTCGCGGACGGTGGCCTCACGGCACTCGAACGCGCGCGACTCGCACACCCCGGCGCACCGCCGCCGGACTGGCGCTATCTCTGGTATCTCGGCCCGTCGGAGACCTTCAGCGCCGCGCGGCACGAGCGGCACGCGTGCATCGACTGCATGACCCGCGAGGATGCCGCCATTCTGCAGCACGACGCGCCGCTGCCGTTCCTGCCGGAGACGCGCCTGCGCTGGCAGTGGCGGGTGGACACGCTGCCCTCGGCGGTGGCGGAGGACAGCCTGCCGACCCACGACTATCTCAGCATCGCGGTCGAATTCGACAACGGCCAGGACCTGACCTACATGTGGAGCGCCGCGCTGCCGACAGGTACGGTGTTCCGCTGTCCACTGCCGCACTGGGATCAGCGCGAGACCCACGTCGTGGTGCGCAGCGGCATGCGCGAGCTCGGCCAGTGGCTGGCCGAGGAGCGCGACGTCTACGCCGACTACCAGGCGGCGCTGGGCACGCCGCCGGCACGCGTACTGCGCGTGTGGCTGATCGCGGTCAGCCTGTTCCAGAAGCAGGCCGGCGCGTGCAGCTACCGGGCGATATCACTCGCCAACGCCGCGGGCGAGGTGTGCGTCGCCTGACATTCCGTGGTGGCCGGCGGGAGGGCGATGCTGCATCATCGCCGCACCATGTCGGTCCACCTCAAACTGCTGCTGGCCTGCCTGTTCTGGGGCGCTACACCGACCATCGGCCGCGTGCTCGCTGAATTCAAGGCGCCGTTCGTGGTGGTGTGCGGGCGTTTCATGGTCGCCTGCGTGTTCCTGGTGGCGTTCTGCGCCGCGGCCGGCCAGTTCCGCGCGGTGCCACGGCGGCACTGGTGGCGCTTCGCCGCGCTCGGCGCGACCGGCATCCTGCTGCACAACGGGCTGTTGTACAAAGGTCTGGAGTTCACCAGCGCGACCACCGCATCGATCGTCGTGTCGCTCATCACCATCCAGGTGGTGGTGCTCGACCTGCTCATCTATCGCCGCCTGCCGGACAGGCTCACCCTGTGCGGCGTGCTGTTGAGCTTCATCGGCACGGCGGTGGTGTTGAGCGAGGGCGACCTCGCGCGCCTCGGCGCCATCGGTCTCGGCCCGGGCGAAATCCTGGCCTTCCTGTCGGCGCTGGCCTGGGCCCTGTACTCGGTGCTCGGTCGCGACCTGTTGGACAGCTACTCGCCGCTGCTGGTCACGACCTATGCCGCGCTCGCGGGGCTCGCGATGCTGCTGCCGTTCCTGGCCGTGGAGCCGCGCGCGACGGTCGCGGTGTTCAGCGATCCGCGCGCGCTCATGCTGATGTTCTTCCTTGGGCTGGTCGGCTCGGCGCTCGGCTTCCTCTGGTACTCGCAGGCCATGCTCGCGCTCGGCGCGGTCGGCACGGCGGTGTACATCAACCTGACGCCGATCTTCGGCGTGGCGGCGGCGGCGCTGTTCCTGGGCGAGCGCGCGAGCCCGGCGGTGCTGGTCGGCGGTGCGGTGGTGGTCGCGAGCCTGATGCTGGTCAATCGTCCGCGCTGGCCGTGGCGGCGGCCGCCGGCGAGCTTTCCGTCCGCCGCACCAGCACGCCGGCCGTGAGCGGCACGAGCGCAAGCAGCAGGCAGCCCATGACCACGCCCGGCCACTGCCAGCGCTGGTAGACGGCGCCCGCCCAGCTGATGCCGAACCAGGCGCCGAGGTAGTAGCCGAGCACGTAGAGGCCGTTGGCGCGGCCCTGACCCACCGTCAGCCGGCGATTCAAGAGCCCGACCGCGGCCGCGTGCACGGTGAAGAAGCCGCCGCACACGCCGATCAGCGCCACCACCACCGCCACGACGCTCGGTGCGAGCAGCAGCAAGAGAGAGACCATCAGCACGCTCGCGCCGCCGACCAGCGTGCGCCCGGCACCGTGGCGGTTGGCGAGGCGTCCCGCGCCAGGCCCCATCACGATGCCGACCAGGTACACCAGGTAGACCAGCGAGGTCTGGCGCGTGTCGAGCAGGAAGGGCGCCTCCGCCAGGCGATAGGGCATGTAGTTGAACATTGGTGAGAACACCGCCTGGCCGGCCGCGCCGCAGGCG
>JAIEQK010000004.1 GCA_019747795.1 Gammaproteobacteria bacterium
GCCGCCGAAGCGCCGCGCGGCGCCGCCCGCCAGCAGCACGCCGACCAGGCGGCCCGCGTCGCTCACCGGATCTCGCGCGCGGTGTCGATCGCGACGCCGTTCCGCACCGCGGTGATGTCGGTCACCACCGCGAGCGCGATCTCGGCGGGCTTGCGCGTGCGCAGATCGATGCCGATCGGGCCGCGGATGCGCGCCACCAGGGATTCGCTCATGTCGAAGTGTTCGACCAGGCGCGCGGCGCGCTTGGCGGTGGTGCCGCGCGAGCCCAGCGCGCCGATGTAGAAGGCTTGTGTGCGCAGGGCCTCCATCATCGCGAGGTCGTCGACCTTGGGGTCGTGAGTCAGTGCGACGATGGCCGTGTGCGCGTCGCAGCCGCGCGCGGCGATGAAGTCGTCGGGAAACTCGGCCGAGGCCGGCCACTGCTCGTGCACCCAGCCCTCGCGGTACTCCGGTCGCGGATCGCACACCGCGAGTTCGTAGTCGAGCAGGCTCGCGAAGCGGCACACCCAGCTCGCGAGTTCCCCGGTGCCCACCACCACCAGCCGCCAGGCCGGCTCATAGACCAGCGCGAGGCGCGTGTCGTCGAGCAGGGTGCGAGCCTCGGGCCCGGCGAGTGACCAGGCCGCCGTGCCGGCGGCGAGGTCGAGACGCCGTTCGACGGCCTGCCCGGCCGCCAGGGCCGCGAGCATCCCCTGGAGATCCGTCAGCTCGGCGAGTGGCTCGAGCGTCAGCAGCAGCCGGCCGCCGCAGGGCAAGGTGCGCGAGGTGTCGGAGCGATACTCGACGGTCTCGAAGCGCGTGGGAAAGCTGTCGCGAATGCGCGCGAGGAGTTCGCTCTCGATGCAGCCGCCGGACACCGAGCCGGCAAAGCGCCCGCTCTCGCCGAGCACCATCAGCGCCCCGGGCTGGCGCGGCGACGAACCCCAGGTGTGGGCGACCGTGGCGAGCACGACGCGCTCGCCGGCCGCCTGCCATTCGCGGCCCTGGACAAGGATCTCGACTTCGCTGCGGCTCATGAGGGTGCCTCGGTGAGTAGGAGATTCGTGGTGGGTCGGACTTGCAGGTCGGACTTCCGTCCGACATTGCGCTCCTGGCCCGACGCGCATTGCCACATCGCATGAAATGTCGGACGGAAGTCCGACCTACAGGCCGTTGGCGGCGCGCCCCCACGAGAGGCCCTGGAACCGAATGTCGGACTGAAGTCCGACCTACAGACGAATGCTTCGGAGACTAATTCTGCCCCGTCGCCGCGCCGTGCTTCTGCTTGTAATTGGCGATGCGGCCTTCGAGATCGGTCAGGAGGCCGTCCATGCCGCCGGCCTTGACGATGGCGCTGAAGGTGTCGCGGTAATTGTTGACCAGGCTGTCGCCATCGATCACCACGTCGTAGGCCATCCACTGCCCTTCGTTGTTCTTCAGCCGGTAGGTGATGGGCACCCGTCGCTCGGGGGTGATGACCAGGGTGTCGACGGTCGCGCGATCGTTGCGCACCTGTTCGCCGAGATACTCCACGCGGCTCGAGGTGATGGCCTCGATGCGGTTGCGGTAGGTGTCTTCGAGGAACTGGGAGAAATACTCGACGAACTGGCGCTTCTCTTCCGTGCTCGCCTCCTTCCAGCTGGTCGCGAGCACGCTCTGCGACATGCTGCGGAAGTCGAAGCGCTCGTTGATGATCGCGCCGATGTCGCTCCAGCGCTGCGCCTGGCTGAGTCCGGGCTGCCGCAGCACGTCGAACACGCGATCCACTGCCACGTGCACGGTCTCGGTCGGCGTCGGCGCGGCGGCGCCGGCCACGGCACTCGCGAGTAGCAGGCAGAGGGTCCAGGTGCGGATCAGGGACGTCATGGTTCCTCTCTCTCGTTCCGTTGCTAGACAGCGCAACGCTCTACACCCGCCACCAAGTGCTCGTCGCCGATATCGAAGTGCTCGACCCGCGCGCCGGCGGGCGCGGCCACCGCCGCCAGTTCGAGCGCGAGCGTCTCCTGCATGATGAACTCCCGGTGCCGCTCGATGGAAGCGGCGAGCGGCGGGGACGCCTCGAACTCGACCCGGATCCTGTCGGTCAGGTCGAGATCGAGCGTCTTGCGCAGGTTCTGGATGCGATTGACCACCTCGCGGGCATGGCCGAGCGCGCGCAGTTCGTCGTCGATGCGCACGTCCAGCGCGACGGTGATGCCGCCCTCCTGGGCCACGCTCCATTCGCCGACCTCCTCGCTCAGGATGTCGATCTCGTCGGCGAGCACCTCGACGCTGCCGCCGTCCACCGCGACCGCGATGCGGCCCGCGGCCTGCAGGCTGCGGATCTCCGTGTCGCCGAACGCTGCGATGGCGGCCGCGACCGCCTTCATCTGCTTGCCGAGGCGCGGACCGAGCTTCTTGAAGTCGGCCTTGGCCGAGCGCTTCACCACCCCGGCCGAGTCGCTGATGTACTCGATGGCGCGCACGTTGACCTCGTCCAGGATGATGTCGCGCACGCGCTCGACCTCGGCCTCGGTGACGTCACCGCCGACCACCAGCAACAGTCGCGCGAGCGGCTGGCGCACGTTGATGTGGCTCTTGTTCCTGAGCAGCAGCACGAGTTGCACGACGGTGCGCGCGAGTTCCATGCGCGCCTCGAGATCGGGCTGCATGACGGCCTGGTCCGCGATCGGGAAGTCGGCCAGATGCACCGACGCGGCCGGGTCGCGGTTCGTCACTTCGTTCAGACGCCGGTAGAGCCAGTCGGCGAAGAACGGCGCCACCGGGCTCATCATGATGGCGAGCCCGAACAGGCACTCGAAGGTGGTCTGGTAGGCGCACAGCTTGTCGTGGGCTGAGACCGTCCCGGTGCTGGCGCTGGCCTTCTTGGCCGCCCAGAAGCGTGGCCGCGAACGGCGGATGTACCAGTTGGACAGCTCCTCGACGAACTGCTCGAGGGTGCGCGCCGCGCGCGTGCAGTCGTAGGCCGCGTAGGCCTGGTCGCACTGCGCGATGGTGGTGTTGAGGCGGCTCAGGATCCACTGGTCGAGTTCGCTGCGCGCGGCCGGCGGCACGGCGGGCTCCGCGCCCACGAAGCCGTCGATGTTGGCGTAGCTCGCCATGAAGCGGTAGACGTTCTCGACGGTCCCGAACAGCTTGCCGCGGGTCTCGATGAGTCCGCGCTCCGCGAACTTCATGTTGTCCCAGGGGGGCGAGTTGCTCATCATGTACCAGCGCAGCACGTCGGCGCCGTAGCGGCCGACCACCTCCATCGGGTTCACCGTGTTGCCACGGGACTTCGACATCTTCTCGCCCTTCTCGTCGAGAATGAGGCCGTTCACCACCACGTTCCTGAACGCCACGTCCTTCTTCACCAGGGTCGCGATGGCGTGCAGGGTGTAGAACCAGCCGCGGGTCTGGTCGACGCCCTCGCAGATGAAGTCCGCCGGGAAGTTGCGCTCGAAGGCCTCCTGGTTCTCGAAGGGATAGTGCCACTGCGCGAACGGCATCGCGCCGGAGTCGAACCACACGTCGAGCACGTCCGGTACGCGGCGCATGGTGCCGCCGTCCGGCGCCGGCCAGGTGAGTCGGTCGACATAGGGTCGGTGCAGATCGAGCGCGTCACCCTCCGGCAGGCTCGCCCCGCACTTCTCGCGCAGCTCGGCAATCGAGCCGATGACCTCGAAGTACTCCGAGCCCGGCGCGTCCGACACCCAGATGGGCAGCGGCGTGCCCCAGTAGCGCTTGCGGGAAAGCGCCCAGTCGACGTTGTTCTCGAGCCAGTTGCCGAAGCGCCCGTCACGGATCGCCGGCGGATGCCAGTGAATGGTCTGGTTCAGGTCCACCAGGCGCTGCTTCTCGGCGGTGGTGCGCACGAACCACGACTCCACCGGGTAGCTCATGAGCGGCGTGCCCTTGCGCCAGTCGTGCGGATAGTTGTGCAGGTAGTCGACGCGCTTGTAGAGCAGGCCGCGCGACTTGAGTTCGCGCATGATGGGCTTGTCGGCATCCTTGAACCACAGCCCCGCGACCAGCGGCGCGGCGTCGGTGAAGCGGCCGTCGGGCGCCACCGGGTTGACCAGCGGCAGCCCTTCCCGGCGCCCGACCTCGTAGTCCTCGGCACCGAAGGCCGGCGCGGTGTGCACGAGACCGGTGCCGTCCTCGACCGTCACGTAGGCGGCGCTCGCGATGCGCCAGGTGTCGGCCGGGTAGTCGAAGCCGGCGACCTTGAACAGGGGTGTGTAGCGCCGCCCGACGAGATCCCGTCCCTTGCAGGTCTCCAGCACGGTGTACTCGCCCTCCAGCACCGCGAGGCGCGCGCTGGCCAGCACCAGGCGCTCTTCACCCTGGCGCACGACGACGTAGTCGAGATCCTCGTTCACCACCAGCGCGACGTTCGAGATGAGGGTCCAGGGCGTGGTGGTCCAGGCGAGATAGGAGAGGCCCGGGTCGTCGCGGTCCTGGAAACGCACGTAGACCGAGGGGTCGGTGACCTCCTCGTAGCCCAGGCTCACCTCGTGGGAGGACAGCACCGTGCCGGTGCCGGGGCTGTACCACTGGATCTTGTAGCCCTTGTACAAGAGCCCCTGGTCGTACATCTGCTTCAGCAGCCACCACACCGACTCGATGTACTCGGTGTGGAAGGTGACGTAGGGATGCTCGAGATCCACCCAGTAGCCGATGCGGCGGGTGAGTTCGTCCCAGTCGCGCTTGTAGCGCGAGACGCTGGCCTTGCAGGCGGCGTTGAAGGCTTCGATGCCGTACTTCTCGACTTCCGCGCGACCGTCCAGGCCGAGTTCCTTCTCCACCTCGATCTCGACCGGCAGGCCATGGGTGTCCCAGCCGCCCTTGCGCTCCACGCGGAAGCCCTTGAGGGTCTTGTAGCGGCAGAACACGTCCTTGATGGTGCGGCCGAGCACGTGGTGGATGCCGGGCCGGCCGTTGGCGGTCGGCGGTCCCTCGTAGAAGGTGAAGGACGGCGCGCCGTCGCGCGCACGGATGCTCTGGCCGAAGGTGTCTTCCCGTGCCCAGGTCTCGAGCATGTCGAGTTCGAGCTGGGGCAGGTCCAGCGCCTTGATTTCGAGAAAGGAGGTCGTCATTAACCGTGCCGGGCGTAGGTGGTTGTAGGGGTCGGGCAAAGAGCGAGGGAGTATAGCCGATGGCGTGCTGGCGGCCCTCACCGGACGCCCGCCGCCGACCTGCCAGCAGCCGGACCTGTGTTACTTTTTTGCATGCGTATGAGCGGGCGACGTGGAACAATGGCCCTTGCCCTTGGCCAGCACGGGATGGAGGCAGCGTGAGCGGAGATCAGGTTCTCGAATTCCTGCAGTTCGTCGAAGGCCAGAAGAACCAGTCCGCCAGCCAGCTGCTCGACCGCATCCTGCGGAAGAGCCGGCTCATGACCGGCGCCGAGGCCGGCACCATCTTCATCGCCCGCGGCAAGGGGCGCGAGCGCTGGCTCGAGCCCGCGAGCATCCAGAACGACGCGGTCAAGGTCAAACGCGCCGACTTCATCGTCCCCATCGGGCCGGGCAGCATCGCCGGCTACGTGGCGCACAAGGGCCGCACGGTGCGCATCGATGACGTCTACGACATCCCGGCGCGCAGCCCCTACAAGTTCGACGCGCGCTTCGAGCGCAAGAACTACAAGACCCACTCCATGCTGTGCTTTCCGCTGCGCAACCTGCAGAGCGACGTGATCGGCGTGGTGCAGCTCATCAACCGGCGCGGCGGCAAGAGCCGCAAGCTGCTGCCCTTCACCCAGGACGCCGAGCTGCTGGTGGCGCCCATTGCGCGCGTCGTGGGTCACTCCATCGAACGCGCCGAGATGCTCGACCAGATCCGCGCCAAGAACAGGACGCTCAGCACCCGCAACCGCCAGCTCGCCGAGCAGCGCTCGCGCATCGAGGCCCTGCAGGCGGAGACCGAGGCGGCCTTCAAGGTGTCGGTCACCCTGCTCGCCCGCGCCGCCGAGATCCACGACGAGGAGACCGGCAATCACATCATCCGCGTGAACGAGTACAGCTACGCCATCGCCAAGCGCTTAGGCATGCCGGATGGCTGGTGCGAGGACATCCGCTACAGCGCCCAGCTGCACGACGTCGGCAAGATGAGCGTGGACTCCGCGGTGCTGAAGAAGAAGGGCCCGCTGACCCCCGACGAGCGGCAGGAGATGAACCGTCACACGGAGTATGGTTTCCAGATCCTGTCGGCCTCGCCGCGCCTGTCACTCGGCGCCGAGATCGCCCTCTACCACCACGAAAAGTGGGACGGCACGGGCTATCCCCAGGGCGTGAAGGGCGAGGCCATTCCGCTCTCGGCGCGCATCGTGCAGCTCGCCGACATCTACGACGCGCTGCGCTCCGAGCGGCCCTACAAGAAGGGGTTTCCGCACGAGCAGGCGGTGCAGATCCTCACCATTGGCGACGAGCGCATCGACCCGCGTGGGCACTTCGATCCGAAACTGATCGAGCTGTTCGCCACCCATCACCTGGAATTCGACCGGATCTGGACGTCGTTGCAGGATTGAGGGGCG
>JAIEQK010000291.1 GCA_019747795.1 Gammaproteobacteria bacterium
GCGGCGCTCGCGGCGCCGGCGCGCGGCACGCCATGATCCCGCCGGCAGTAATCCTACGGAGCCTTCGTCTCGATGACCGACAAACCCTGGGACGCCCGCCTCGCCGCGGCCCTGGTCCGCCCCTTTCTCGCGACCCGCTGGGCGCATCCCAATCATTTCACCACGCTCCGGCTCCTGGTCGGCGTGGCGGGCATGCTGGCCTTCGCCGACGGTTCGTGGCCGAACCTCGCGGCCTGGCTCATCGTGCTGTCGAACTTCCTCGATCACACCGACGGTGAGTTCGCGCGCATGAGCGGCAAGCTGAGCCGCTTCGGTCATTACTACGACCTCGCCTCAGATGCGCTGATCACGGTGGGCCTGTTCGCCGGCATCGGCTACGGGCTCGCGCAGGCCGACGACGGCGCACTCGAACTGACACTCGGCCTGGTGGCCGGCGGCGCGGTGGCGGTGATCTTCCACCTGCGCAATCTCATGGAGAACGCGCACGGCAAGACGGCCACGCGCCAGCCGCGCTTCGCCGGCTTCGAGGCCGAGGACGTGCTGTATCTCATTCCCCTGGTGACCTTCTTCGACGGCCTGCGCTGGTTCCTGTACGCGGCCGGGGTCGGCGCGCCGCTCGCCTGCCTGCTGGTGGCGCTGATCTATCTGCGCACCATGCGCGTGCCGCACGAGTCGCGCGCATGACCACGCTGGTCACCGGCGCTACCGGCTTTCTCGGTAGCGCGGTGTTGCGCCTGCTGCTCGCCCGCGGCGAGCGTCTGCGCGTGCTGATGCGCCCGACCAATCCCGGCACCAACATCGAGGGCCTCGATGTCGAGAAGGCCTACGGCGATCTGCGCGACGCGCGCAGCCTGGCGCTCGCCTGCCGCGGCTGCGACGCGCTCTACCACGTGGCGGCCGACTACCGCCTGTGGGTACGCGATACCAACGAGCTCTACCAGAGCAACGTCGAAGGCACCCGCGCGCTGATGCTGGCCGCGCTGGACGCCGGCGTGCAACGCATCGTCTATACCAGCAGTGTGGCGACGCTCGGCTGTTTCACCGACGGGCGGCCCGGCAACGAGGACACGCCGGTCACGGTCGACGACATGATCGGGCACTACAAGCGTTCCAAGTTCCTGGCCGAGCGCGTGGTCGACGAACTGGTGGCCACGCGCGGCCTGCCGGCCGTGATAGTCAATCCGTCCACGCCCATCGGACCGCGGGACGTGAAGCCGACGCCGACCGGGCGCGTGGTGCGCGACGCCGCGCTCGGGCGCATTCCCGCCTTCGTCGACACCGGCCTCAACGTCGCGCACGTCGACGACGTCGCGCGCGGCCACCTGCTGGCCTTCGAGCGCGGCCAGGTGGGCCGGCGCTACATCCTCGGCGGCGAGGATCTGTCGCTGCGCCAGATCCTGACCATGGTCGCTCGCCTGTGCGGCCGGCGACCGCCGCGCATCGCGCTGCCGCGCCGCGCCATCTACCCGGTGGCGGTGGTGGCGGAGGCCTGGGCGCGACTCAGCAAAGGCCCCGAACCGCAGGTCACGGTCGACGCGCTCAACATGGCAGCCAAGAAGATGTACTTCGATTCGAGCCGCGCGCGCACCGAACTCGGTTACCGCAGCCGCCCGCCGGCCGAGGCCATCGCCGACGCGCTGGCCTGGTTCCGCGCCGCCGGCCAGCTCGGCTGAGGGCGACTCAGGGTTCGGCGGGATCGAGCCGTTCGCCGCGCACGGACGACGGCCGTACCGCCCAGGCGCTCGCGAGCAACAGGCTCGCGCCTATCCACAGCACGTCGCGAAAGCGCCGCACCAGGGCCACCGCCACGCCGCTGGAGGGCACGCCGCTGAGCGCGCCGACGCCGATCAGGAAGGCGCCTTCCTGCGCGCCGAGACCGGCCGGGATGAAGAACGCGAGCGTGCGCACCAGCTGCACCATGCACTCGATCATCCACACTTCGCTGAAGCTCATGGGCTGGCCGATGAAGCGCAGGATCAGCCACACCTCGAGCACGCCGAGTATCCAGTTCAACATCGCGAACGCGAACGAGCCGGCGAGCCGCGCGCGGTGCCCGCTATAGAAGGCCGCAAACTGGCGATCGATGTCCTCCGCCGCGACCAGCACCCGCTCCAGCCGCTGACCGAAGCGCGTGCGGCCGAGGCGGCGCGCGACCCACGTCGAGAGCCGATGGTGCTGCATGAGATAGAACACCACGGCCGACATCGCTATCCAGGCGAAGCCGGCGGCGGCGAGCAGCTTGTGCCGCTCGGCCAGGTCCTCGCGCAGCAGCAGCATCACCACGCCGATGCCGACGAACAGCACCAGCGAGAACATGCTGGTGGTCTTGGCGATCACCAGCGACGCGCCGGCGTCGCGCAGCGGGATACCCCAGTGGTTCTTCAGTATCCAGGCCTTGACCGGCTCGCCACCGAGAGACGCGGTGGGCGTGATGTTGTTGTAGGCCTCGCCGATCATGCGCACCGCGAACACGCGCCACGCCCAGCGCCCGTCCAGCCCCACGGCCGGCAGCACCAGCTGCCAGCTGACCGCGTCGGCGCCGAA
The DNA here is from genome assembly GCA_019747795.1 of Gammaproteobacteria bacterium. Classification (GTDB taxonomy): domain Bacteria; phylum Pseudomonadota; class Gammaproteobacteria; genus JADJYF01. The sequence continues at coordinate 2,545 of JAIEQK010000291.1, forward strand.
GTAGAGGGCGTAGACCAGCAGCACGGCCGCCATGCCGAGCACGCCGACCTGCGTCACCTGCGCCCACAACGCGGCCAGGTCGGTCTTCAGCAAGACCAGGCCGAGCAGACCGATGCCGAGCAGGAGGAAGGCGAGTTTGGCGAATCTGAACATGGCGCTTCGCGCGCGGTGGCGGCGCGGCAGGGGTGGTGAGGCAAGGGGCCGCGACTATCGCACAGGCGGCGGTCGCGGCCAACTCGGCCCACCCGCATTGCGGCAATCCCCGGTTGCGAGCCCCGCGCCGTAGCGCTTACCCTTGCCGCCCACCGCCCCGGAGCCCGACTGCATGACCCAGACCGCCGCCGCCGCCCCGCTCGCCACCGATCCGTTGCGCGACCACCTGGCCGGCATCGACCTGGCCGCGCTGCGCGAGACCTTCGTGGCGCAGGGGGAATTCGTCGCGGTCCCGGACTTCCTGCCCGCCGCGGAGCTGGACGCGCTGCTGGACGCGCGGCTGGGCGAGCTGCCGGCGCTCGAGCCGCGCGTGCATCGCAATTTCATTCCCGGGCACAAGAAGGGCGGCAGCGTGTCGCGCTACGAGTTGGACGCGCACGCGCCGGCCTTTCCAGCGTTCTATCGCAGCCAGGCGCTGCTGGCCTTCCTGCAGCACCTCGCGGGCCGGCCGCTGTTGCACTGTCCGCCGGACGATCCCCACACCTACGCGCTGTACTATTACACCGAGGCGGGCGATCACATCGGCTGGCACTACGACACCTCCTACTACAAGGGCGAGCGCTACACCGTGCTGCTCGGCCTGGAAGACCACTCGAGCTGCAAGCTCGAGTACGAACTCTTCCACGACGACGCGACGCGCGCGGCGGTGCCCGGCGCGGTGTCGATCACGCCCGGCATGCTGGTGGTGTTCAACGGCGACAAGCTGTGGCATCGCGTGACGCCCTCGGCCGCCGGCGAGCGGCGCGTGGTCCTGACCCTCGAATACCTGACCAGTCTCGGCATGCACCCGCTGCGCCGCTTCGTGTCGAACATGAAGGACGCCATCGCCTACTTCGGCTTTCGCCAGGTGTTCTCCGGGCCGCGGCGTTCCTGAGCGCCGTCGTGCACGCCATCCTGCTTGCGGCCGGCGTCGGCCGCCGCCTGGGCCAGGCCGACGGTCGCCCGAAATGCCTGCTGGAGTTCGGCGGGCGCAGCCTGCTGTCGCGCCACTGCGAAATCCTGCGCGCCTGCGGCGTGGATCAGCTGACGCTGTGTCTCGGCTACGGCGCCGAGCACATCGTCACCGCGCTCGAGGCGGAGCCAGGTCCGGCGACGCTCGTGCACTACAACCCGCTGCCGACGCTCGGCTCCATCCTGAGCCTGTGGTACGCGCGCGCCGCGCTCGCGAGCGGCGACGACGTGCTGGTGATGGACGCCGACGTGCTCTACCACCCGGACATCCTGCGCCGGCTCATCGCCGCGCCCGCCGCCGACTGCTGGCTGATGGACCGCGACTTCATTCCCGGCGACGAGCCGGTCAAGATCTGCACGCGCGCGGGCGTCATCGTCGAGTTCCGCAAGCGCCTGGCGGAGGGGCTCGAGTACGACGCCATCGGCGAGTCGGTCGGCTTCTTCAAGTTCTCCCCCACCACCGCGCTCGCGCTCGCTCGCCTGGTCGATGCCTACGTCGCCGACGGCCGGCGCGAGGCGCCCCACGAGGAGGCGCTGCGCGATCTCGCGCTCGGCGGCGAGCACGCCATCGGCATCGAGGACGTGTCCGGTCTGCCGTGGCTGGAGATAGATTTCCCGGAAGATCTGCTGCGCGCCCGCGACGACGTCCTGCCGCGCATCGAGGCGCGTTGACATGCACAGCACTCCAGCCCCGCGCAAGACCACGCGCCTTCGCCACCTGCTCACGAGCGCCAGCACCGAGTTCATCCTCGAGGCGCACAACGGCATCAGCGCGCGCATCGTCGAGGAAGCCGGCTTCCAGGGCATCTGGGCGAGCGGCCTCGCGCTCTCCGCCCAGTTCGGCGTGCGCGACAACAACGAGGCCAGCTGGACCCAGGTGGTCGACATGGTCGAGTTCATGGCCGACGTCACCCGCATTCCCATCCTGCTGGACGGCGACACCGGCTACGGCAACTTCAACAACATGCGCCGCCTGGTGCGCAAGCTCGAGCAGCGCGGCGTGGCCGGCGTGTGCATCGAGGACAAGCTGTTCCCGAAGACCAACAGCTTCATCGACGGCGAGCGCCAGGAACTCGCGGACATCGACGAGTTCTGCGGCAAGATCGCCGCCGGCAAGGACTCGCAGTCCGACGACGACTTCTGCGTGGTCGCGCGCATCGAGGCCTACATCGCCGGCTGGGACACGCGCGAGGCGCTGCGCCGCGCGAGCGCCTACCACGCCGCCGGCGCCGACGCGATCCTGGTGCACAGCGCCTGGTCGACGCCGGACCAGATCCTCGAGTTCATGCGCGAGTGGGGCAACCGCGCGCCGGTCGTGATCGTGCCGACCAAGTACTACGCGACGCCCACGCAGGTGTTCCGCGACGCCGGCATCAGCCTGGTGATCTGGGCCAATCACCTGATCCGTTCGGCGGTCGACGCGATGCAGGAGACCGCGCGCCAGATCCACCAGGACCAGTCACTGGTCACGGTGGAGGATCAGATCGCGAGCGTGAAGGAGATCTTCCGCCTGCAGGGCGCCGACGAACTCGCCGAGGCCGAACGCCGCTACCTCACCGAGACCCGCCGCGACGCACGCGCCATCATCCTCGCCGCGAGCCGCGGCGACGGCATGGATTCGCTCACCGCGGAGCGCCCGAAAGTCATGCTGCCGGTGAACGGCAAGCCCCTGTTGAAGCGCCTGGTGGACCGCTGCCGCAAGCAGCAGATCGAGTCCGTGGTGGTGGTGGCCGGCTACAAGGCAGAACAGATCGACGTCGGTGGCATCGACGTGGTGGTGAACGAACGCTACGCCGAGAGCGGCGAGCTGGCATCCCTCGCCTGCGCGCGCCACGCGTTTCGCGACGACCTGGTGGTGCTGTACGGCGACCTGATCTTTCGCAGCTACGTGCTGCGCGGGCTCATCGAGTCGGACCGCGAACTGACGGTGGTGGTCGACTCGCAATACGCCGCCGGCCCGACCAGCGGCGCGCCGGACTACGCCTACTGCTCGGCCGCCGACGATCGCTCGCTGTGGGGCCAGGACGTGCTGCTCGAGCGCATCTCGCGCGCGCCGCGGGACGGCGAGCGAGCGGCGCAGGGGCGCTGGCTAGGCATGCTGCGCGCGCGGGCCAAGGGACGCCAATGGTTGGAAGAGGCGCTGGACACGCTGGCCACGCGCCCCGACTTCGACGCGCTGGGCCTGGGCGATCTGTTGAACCACATCGTCGCCCAGGGCCACCCGGTGCGCGTCATCTACATCCACGGACACTGGCTCGACGTGAACTCGCTGCGCGACCTGGAACAGGCCGGCCGCTTCACCGCCGGTCAACGCTGAGCATCGGCCAATGATTCATGCGCGCGACTTCGTCGACGCAGGACGCGAGCGGGGCTTCGTCACCTACGCCGGCGTGCCCTGCTCCTTCCTCACACCCTTCATCAACTTCGTGATCGGCGCGCAGGGCCTGAACTACGTGTCCGCCGCCAACGAGGGCGACGCAGTGGCGATCGCCGCGGGCGCGACGCTCGGTGGTCAGCGCGCGGTGGCGATGATGCAGAATTCGGGGCTCGGCAACGCGGTCAGCCCGCTGACCTCGCTGACCTACACCTTTCGCATCCCCATTCTCGTGGTGTGTACCCATCGCGGCGCGCCGGGCGTGAGCGACGAGCCGCAGCACGAACTCATGGGCGCGATCACCGAGCGCATGTTCGACACCATGGGCGTGCCATGGCGGACCTTTCCGCGCGAGACCGCGGACATCGGACCGGCGCTCGACGCGGTCGAGGCCTACATGCTTGCCGAGTCCCTGCCCCACGCACTCATCATGCAGAAAGGCACCTGCGAGAGCTTTCCGCTGGCGGCCGCCACCATGCCGACGCCGCGCGCGCCGGTCGCGATCGGCGGCAGCGGCCCCGCGCGCGCTGC
>JAIEQK010000221.1 GCA_019747795.1 Gammaproteobacteria bacterium
TGGCGAACGGCGCGACGGTGGCCGGCGCGGCCACGGCGGCTGTGCCGCCGGCCGCGGTGGCCGCCGGCCAGTCCTTCGTCAGCGCGCAGCCCGTCGCGCTGCGGCCGTATTTCGAGCAGCTACTGCGTGCCGGCGAACGCAACGCCGTGCTCAATTTCAATCGGCTCGGCGTCGCGGCCATGGCCAATCATGAGTACGACATCGCGAAGAAGGCCTTCGACCAGTCCATCCAGCGTATCGATGCGTTCCGCACCGGCGGGGCCGATCTGAAGGCGGCGAAGAGCAAGTTCCAGCAGGAAGCGAGCAAGGACTTCAAGGGTGAGCCCTACGAGCGCGCGATGGTGTTCTACTACCGCGGCCTGCTCTATCTGGCAGACGGCGACTTCTCCAATGCCGGCGCGTCGTTCGCCCGCGCCAATGTCGAGGACAGCCAGGCCGAGGGCGAGCAGTACCAGGCGGACTACGCCTCGATGAAGTTCCTGAACGCCTGGGCGCTGCAGTGCCAGGGCGAAGCCTCGCGCGCCACCGACCTGGTCGGGCAGGCGAGCGCGCTGCGCGGCGACCTGGCGAGCCTCGATCACCTGCAGCCGAACCTGCTGGTGGTGGAAGCGGGCGACGGTCCGCGCAAGACCGGCAGCGGCAAGTACAACGAGAACCTCGCGTTCGAAGACGGCGGCGCGGGCGCCGCCCCGACCATCGCCCTGACCGACGGCGCGCGTCCGTCGCCGGTGCTCGCCGAGGAACTCTATTTTCAGGCCTCGACCCGCGGCGGTCGGCCGGTGGAGTACATTCTCGCCGGCAAGGCGAAGTTCAAGGACGCGGCGGGCACCGCCGCCGACGTGTCGAGCGCGGTGGCGATGGGCGCGCTGGGCGCGGCCGGCATCAGCTCGGCCAACGGCAACTACGGCGCGGCCGCGACCGCGAGCTACATCTCCGCCGCGTCCACACTGTTCTCGCTCGTCAGCAGCGCGGTCGAAGCCAGCACCACGCCGGCCGCGGACACCCGCAGCTGGGAGTCCCTGCCCGGCAGCCTGTGGCTCGCCACACCGCAGGGCAGCGATCTCACTCTCGTCGAAGGCGCCACAGTGAACGCCGTCGGCGCGGAGCGCCATGCCGACCTGGTGGGCAAGAACGATCGCTGCGCGCTCGGCTGGTTCCGGACCACGCCGGTGCCGCCGCCGCAGGCCGATGCCGTCGAGAAGATCGACGGCACCGCCGAGGCGCAGGCGCGTCTGCGCCAGTTCCAGGCGGCGCTGCCGTCGTGGTTCTGAGGGGCGGACGCATGGATGCCAGAACCTTGGGCGTGCTCCTGGCCGCCAGTCTGCTGGGGCTCGGCGGCTGCACGACCGAGCTGCGCAAGCCGGTCGTGGAGTGCAGTTTTCCGAGCCAGGCGCCGCCGCCGCCCGGCTCGGCGCTGGTCGCCACGCAGTACGGCAGCATCAGTCCCATTCCGCTGGACGCGGTGCAGTTCACCGACCATGCGCTCACCCGCCAGGTCGCGGCGCAGTCGTTGCACGCGCGTCGCTCGCCGACCAACACCGTCGAACTGAGCGCGCGCTTCATCAACTGCACTGACGCACCCCTGGTGCTCGGTGCGCGCACCAACTTCATGGACGGCAGTGAGCGCGCAGTCGAAGCGCCAAGCGCGTGGAAGAACGTCATCCTGCAGCCGCGCGCGATGGGCGACTACCGCGAGAGTTCGCTGAGCGCCGAGGTGGAGCACTACGTGATCGAACTGCGTAATGCGACCGCCAAGGCGCCCTGAGTGACGCACGCGGGGCGCACGATCCATGGTCAGCAATGCGTTGTCGGTGCAGGCCGCGCCCGCGGGCGCGCCGGGGCCGGCTTGCACACCGCGCTCGGAGTTCGAACAGCGCGTGGCCGGACTTCTGCGTCGCCTTGAGGATCTGCTCGCCGAGGCCGCGGGCCTGGTCAATGGTGGCGCGTCGCTGCTCGCTCTGTGCCGCGCGCGGCGTGAGATGAGTCACCACGCCTGGTGCCTGATCTCTGCATCGTCGAACACGTCGACCTTGGTCGACGCTTCTTTCGATGCCTGGTGTGAGGCCGCCGGCGTACATCTCCGGCGCGCCTCCGAGGAGACCGCGCTCGACGACGCTGACTTGGGCTTGCGCCTGTGCGGTCCGGTAGCGGAGCCGCGACTCCTGCGAGGCGAGTGGCTCATTGCCGGCAGCGTGGCTTCGCCCTTCGAGTGCGCGCTGCCCGTCGCCGGATTGGAGTCGGCGTCCGCGTTGTCCATGCTGGCGCGGCAGGTGCTTGCCTCGGCACCCTATAGAAGCGCCTACTGGCGACGCTCCGCACGGCTCGCGGTGAGCATGGCGAGCGCGGTCAGTGGCGCGGAGCGCTGGCTGCGCTCGAGCTGTGCGACACGTCGGGCGCATCTCTCGGCCGCCGCTGGCCGCAACCCGCCGGGCGAGCTGGATCGCGGCACGCTGGAAGGCCTGCGCGCGCAGACCGGACAGTCCCATCAGCACGCGCTGCGGCGCGTGAACGAGATCTTCAAGCGCAGCGCGGTGCCCGGCGGGCGCCTGCATACCACCATCAACCGTGAACTCGACCGCCTTGGCGAGCGCGAACTCGCGTTCGAGCAGGGGCGGCGCGCGGTGCGCGTGAGTCTGCGCGCCGAGGTGCAGGACGAACTGGCGGCAGCACTGCGCGAGGATTGCGGCCTCGATCTGGCGGCGGCGCACGAGACGCTTCGTGACATGCAGGCGGCGCTCACGCGGCAACTCCGAGAGTCGCAGCACGGGCACTTTGCCGCGCTCGTCGACGGGCTCGAACCGCCGCCCGATCCAGGCACGCTTCTCGACCGCCACGGGGAGAGCTTTCAGCCCGGTGTGCGCTATCGCGGCACTTTGCCGCGGCGCGGCTTCCTGCAGCGCCTCTCGGAAGGCCGCCGCTCGGTCTTCACCGTCCTGATGTTCTGTTCTCTGTTCGGTTCCTTCCTGGGATTCAACTGGCGCAACTATCCGCTCCTCGGCTGGATTTTCCTGGCCGGATTCGCGTTGGCCGTGAGCTTCACCTATCGCGCCTGGCGCGAGGAGGACGACGAACGGATCGGCGATGAACTCGAGCGGCTGCGCGATGCGCTGCGCCCCGAACTCCGGCGCATCGCGAGCGATGCGTGTCGCGAACTGCTCGGCCTCCATCTCGAATGGTTGGAGCAGCAGCGCCGACAACTCACCGCGATGCTGGACGAGCGCTTCCGTCAGTTGCAGGCGAGCACGCTGCGCGCGGCGAACGCGTCGCGCGAGCGGGCCCAGGCCGCGCTGCGCGGCATCGAACAACGCGAACGGCAACTGCAGACCGTGTCGGAGCAGGTGCGCCTCGTGACGCAGGACGCGGCTGCCCTGGCGCGTGCGCTCGAGTCATGAGCGGGCTGCGCGTTCTGATGGGGAACCGGACCGCCATCCTCGCCGTGGAGAGCGGAGAGGGCGGCTGGCGGCGGCTGATGCTCGATATCTGTCTGTCGGACGGTGTGCTGCCGCTGGCCTTGGCCCGGCTCGGTGACGAGGCGTACGTGGGCGCGCGCGCCCTCGCCGTGGCATGCGCGGAACCGGATGCGGTGCTGGAAACGGCGCACCTCGGCGCCGAGGATGCTGACGGAGGCGCCGTGCTCGCCCGCATACTCGCCGCGCTGGCGAGCGAGCTTCGCGCGCGACTGCCTGAGTACACGATGTCATGGGCGGTGCTGCCGCTGATCCCGCTTACGTCCGGCGCATGGGACCGCCTCGCGCTCGCCTGCTGGGACGCCGGTCTGACTCAGGTCACGTTGTGCCCCGCGCAGCTTACGCTGGACGGGCTGGTCGAGGCTTCGGTACCGGTAGCCGCGGTGAGTCGCACCGCCAACGGGGCACGACTCGAACTCGCGCTCCTCCAGGGCGGCGAGACCCTCGTGCTGGATCGGACCGATCGCGCCATGCACGACGACGATCCTCTGCCCTGGTGGCGAGGTGGCGCCGCCTGGACGTCACGGCGCAATGCGGCCTTCGTCCACGAAGCGCTGCGCACGGCCTGGTCGACCGCGGGTGAGAGCATGGGGCCTGCGCTGCAAGAGTCGCCGCGGGGCGCGACGCTGGACGCCGCACCGTTGCGTGAGTTCGCCACCTGCGAGGCGCGCTACTGGCAATCGCTCGACGATGCGCGCGACGCGTGGCGCGATGCGCTGGCGCCTCTCGACCCGCAGTGGTGGCTCCTCGACACCGGTCAACCGGATTTCGCTCTGCGCGCGCGCGCCGCCCGGCGCGGGCCGGCGGAGCGCGCCACGCACTTTCGGCTCGTGGCGGCGGAACACTGGGCAGCGCCCACGCCGCGCAGTGTCGATGACCGTGCGACGGGCCGCGCGGTGCGGCTGCTGCTGGCGGGCGAAGCGGCCTCGGTCGCCTGTCGCCTGCTGCCGACCGACGCGCGTGGCAGCTATCGCGCGACAGCGATCACCACCCAGCCGTTGCGCGGCGTCGTCGAACTGCAGTTCCTGCAGGACTACGGCGACGAACGCTGGTGCGAGGTGGCGCGCACCGGTGGCGTACACCTTCCCGACGTCGCCACCGGCGCCACGCTCGATCTGAGTTTCACCACCACGCCGGTGGGCGTTGCAAGGCTGGCCGTCGTCGCTGACGCAGGGCATGCGCGTTGGCACTGTCTCACCGATCACGCCGGTCGCTGGCTGCGCGACAACACCAGGCACGAGGACGCGCGCCATGGCCAATGAAGTGCGTCGCCGCGACGCCGCCAACGAGGCGTCCGCATCGTCCGATGCTGTCGCGCACCTGGTGAACCTGCTCGGTCTACCGGCCAATACGCCGGTGCTCGACCTCGAGCGGGTCGCACGGGAGGAGAGCGCCCGCCTCGCCACCCACCTCGCCGCCATGCCCGACGGTGAACTGCGCGAGCGTCTTTCGCGTCGCCACGCCGCGCTGCGGACGGCGCTTGGCGAGCTCTCGAACCGCGCGGCGCCGTCCATCAGCGCGCCGCCATCGAGCCCGGAGCGCCGCAGTGATGAGGACGGCGCGCTGTCGGGCACGGTGCTCGCCGATCGCTACGAAGTCAGGGAGCGGGTCGGCGCGGGTGGCGTGGCCGAGGTCTATCTGGCCCACGATCGAACCAGGCAAACCAATGTCGCGGTCAAGATCCTCGCGGGCGATGCCTGCGGCGGCGTGCGCGAGCAGGAGCGTTTCGTTGCCGAGGCCCGGCTCGCTTCCTCTCTGTCTCACCCCAACATCATTCGCGTGCATGACGTGGGCGTGCACCGCGGGCGTCCGTTCATCACCATGGAACTGCTGCACGGGCGCACGCTGCGCAGCTTCCTCGACCAGCGCCAGCAGAAGCGCGCGCCGCTCGCGATCGAGGAGGCGCTGGCCATGGGCGACACGCTGCTCGCCGCCCTGGCTCACGCCCATCAACAGCTGGTGCATCGCGATCTCAAGCCGGAGAACATCTGGATCGGCGACGACGGCACGCTGAAGATCATGGATTTCGGACTCGCTCGGTCGCTGCAGGAGCGACACGCGACGCGACCGATGGCGAGCATCGCCTCGGCCTACTACGTCGCGCCGGAACTGCTGCGCGGCGCGACGGGCGACCACCGCGTCGACCAGTACGCCGCCGCAGCGGTGATCTACGAGATGCTGGCCGGCCACGTGCCGGCCGGCGTCGTCAAACCCCTGCACGCGCTTCGGCGAGACGTGCCGCGTGCCGTGTCGCAGGCCCTGATGCGCGCGCTCAGCCAGGCGCCCGAAGAGCGCTTCGCCAACATCGACAAACTGCGCGACGCACTGCGTGCCGCGCGCGTCGATGTTCTCGACTGGCGCGCGCCCCGCGCCTGGCGTCTCGCGCTGTGCGTGATGCTGCTGGTCGGCGCGGCAGTGTTCACTGTCGTGAGCAGGCCGCCTTCCGGTGCGACCGCGCCGCAGCTCGGTGATGCGGAGCGCGCGCTGCACGGGCAGGTGGTTGCCCGCGAGCGCCTCGCGCAGCTCGACGAGGCGTTTGCTTCGCGGCGCAAGACGCTCGAACGCCTCGAAGACAAGCTGTCCCGCCTCGAGGACGGATCCGCGTTGAGGCGCGGCGCGGCAGCGAGCGCGCTCGACGCCAGCCGCACACAGCTCGATGCCGAGCTTGCAGGGGTACGTCGCGAGTTGCAGACGCTCGATGACTTCGTCGCGCCCGCGGCGCTGCGCGTGGAGTGGGCCGCACAGCGCAAGGTGGCGGACAGCCACATGGAGGCTGGAAGGCACGCCGAAGCGGCACGCGAGTATGCCGCGCTCGACGCCGTCCTCGATGCGCGTCTGCGAGGTCTGGCCAGTCTGGCGACGGCGATGGCAGCGCGTGACGAAGCGGTCTCCGCCGAGCAGGCGTGGCGCGCCTCGCTACAGCCGATCGAGGGCGATAACACTCGCATGGAGAAGGCCGCCGCAGCCGCGGCTGCGTTCGAAGCCGGCGACCAGAGCCGCAGCGTGGGCGACCTCTCCAGTGCCCAGGGCCATTACCAGGAGGCGAGCCGCGCCTACGCCGCGTTGCGCATGGCTGCGGTGGCCGAGGCGCGAATCGCGGCGGACGCCCTCGAGCGCGAGCGGGCGGCGGCCGCGGCCGCCGCAAGCGCGGCGC
>JAIEQK010000296.1 GCA_019747795.1 Gammaproteobacteria bacterium
CGAGGCCGCGCGCGCGGCGTCCGCCAGGCGCGTCACGCCATGCTGTCGCATCCAGTCAGCATAGTTCCACAGGTCGCGATTGCGGCAGATTCGCCCATCGCGGATCTCGAACAGCGTCGCACCGCGGAACGACACCTGCCCGCCGCTGACCTGTACCCCCTCGAACTCGCCCTCGAAACTGGTCTCGATGATCCACTCCGCCGCGCCGCGGGTCTCGGTGGCGAAGGCATCGAGGTAGCGCAGGCTGAAGTCCGGGTGCATCGCGAACACCTTGGCGGCGAACTCGCGGAATTCGGCGATGCCGTGATGGGTCCAGCCGAGTGCGGCGTCCTCGTAGACGATGTCCTCGGTCAGCAGGGCCACCAGCCCCTCGACGTCGTGGCTGTCCCAGCACTGCGCGTAGCGTTGCAGCATCTGCGTATTGGTCTCGTGCATGTCGTTCTCCTCGTTCAGGCCCGGGCGTTCGTCGCTGCCGATGGATGCCTGTTTGCGCAGACATGACGGATCTGGACTGCAAAAAGTCCGTGGATCATCGGCTCAGCTCTTTCTACACCGTCACCCTCGCGCACGCGAGGGTCCACGGGCGGTCGGCGACGCCGGTGGATGCCTGCTGGCGCCGGCCTGACGGAACACGTCGAGTTCTCACTTCTCCGTCACCCCTGCGAAAGCAGGGGTCCATCTGCGCTCATCGAAGCCCGTGGATGCCTGCTTTCGCAGGCATGACGAGACTGTGAGGCCAGCGGTTGCGAGTGGCCCCACTACACGTCGGGCCTGACAGGAATCGGGGTAGGGATTGGCGCCGCGCTTCGTCAAGGTCACTCATCGCGCGAGCGCAGGGTCATGAGCGATGGGGCTCTTCAGTCGCGCCCGCGGAAATGCGGCAGCACGCGCGTGCCGATGAGTTCCAATGCGGCGTCGAACTGTGCGCCGAGCGGCGGCCCGAAGCACACGTGGGTCGCGCCGGCGTCGATCAGCGCTTCGATCTGCGCGATGGCCTCGAACGGCGTGCCGCTCACGGAGAAGGCGCGCAGCGCGCGGTCCGACACCGCGCGCTGCACGGCGGCGTCGTCACCGCTCGCGACCGCGCGGCTGGCCGCGGCGATCTCCTCGGCGTCGACACCGGCGGCGCTGGTCATGGGCTCGAGATAGGGCAGGTAGATGGCGAGGAAGCGGCGCATCTCGCGGCGCGCGGCCTCGGCGTCCTCGCCGATGGCGGTGAGCGGCCCGACAGTGATCTCGACCGCGTCAGGCGCGCGGCCGGCCTGGCGCGCGCCGCTCCGCACGCTGTCCACCAGCACGCGCAGGTAGTCCGGGTTGGCGGTGCAGTCGGCCTTGAGCCCGCTCGCCACGCGCCCCGCGAGGCCCGCGATGCGCGGTCCCCAGGTGCCGATGAAAATCGGGATGTCGCGTTGCACCGGCGCGAAGTGGAACTGGAGCTCGGGCAGCACGGTGTAGAAGTCGCCGTGGTAGGCGGTGCGTTCGCCGGCCAGCATGTGGCGCATGACCTCCACCGCCTCGCGCAGCATGCGCAGCGGGCGCTCGGCGCGCGCGACGCCGATCAGCGGATTGAAGCCGCCGCGCCCCACGCCGCAGATCGCGCGTCCGCCGGTCAGTTCATCGAGCGCGGCGAGATGCGCCGCGTGGTACACGGGATGGGCGACCTGGGGCGTGACGATGGCCGGGCCCAGGCGCACGCGTTTCGTGTGCGCGCCGATGAGCGTGAGTATCGGCCAGGCCGGTCGCATGATCAGATCGTCGGCGATGTGGATCTCGTCGAAGCCCAGGCGCTCGATGGCCTCGGCCTTCGCCACGTAGTCCGCGAGCGGGTAGGTGCCCGCCATCATCACGCTGAACTTGACCGCCATCGCTACTCCCCATCGCGCGTTGACCGCTGACTAGCGTATGTCATGCCGACGCGGCCGGCACGTGGCTCGCGCTGGACCGGCCGGCGACCCGGCGATTACGCTCGGCGCTTTCCCCTTCGGACCCGCCCATGCTCGAAGCCTATTGCGCGCGCCGTTCCCATGTCGCCGGTGACCAGGTCACGCTGCACCTGTCCGCGGATGCGCCGCGGGTGCAGGTGACGGTGCTGCGCGATGGTCGCGTGCCCCAGCCGGTGCTGTCCAAGGACGACCTGCCCGCGTCCCGGCACGCCGTGCCCGACGATGTCGTCGCGAACGGCTGCGGCTGGCCGGTGGCCTGGCGTTTTCCTGTGCCTGAAAGCTGGGCCTCGGGGCTCTATCGCATCGAACTCAGCGCCGGTGACGAGCGCGCCGAAGCCTTCTTCGTCGTGCGTGCGGCGCGCCCGCGCGCATCCATCCTGTGGGTGCTCGAGACCAACACCTGGAACGCCTACAACTTCTACGGTGGGCAGAGCACCTACACGAGCGGCGACAAGGCCTATGCGAGCGGCGCGCCGCGCGTGTCCTTCCAGCGGCCGCTGCCGCCCGGCTTCCTGTCGCTGCCGGCCGATGCGCCGCGCATCGGCGACCTGGGTCCGCGCGACAAGATCCTGCCCTACGCGCGCTGGGCGCTGGCGCACGGCTATTCGCCCTGGACCGGCGCAGCAAGCTGGGGCCAGTGGGGACGCCGCTTCCAGGACTGGCTGGAGGCCGAACAGGTCACGGTGGACTACGCCACCAATGCCGACCTCGAAGAGTTTCCCGTGCTGCTGGACGGCTATCGCCTGATGCTCTCCGTCGGTCACGACGAGTACTGGTCCTGGGGCATGCGCGACACGGTCGAAGCCTTCATCGCGCGCGGCGGCAACGTCGCCTTCCTGTCCGGCAACTGCAGCTACTGGCAGGTCAGGCTCGAGCGGGACTACACGCAGATGGTGGCGTTCAAGGGCGCGGTGGACGACGACCCCGTGCTCGGCACCGCGCGCGAACGGCACAACACCGGCATCTGGTCGCATCGCCTGACGGCGCGCCCGGAGAACCAGATGACCGGCCTGTCCTTCACCCGCGGCGGCTACGCGCGCATGGCGGGCGCGACGCCGGGCGCGGCGGGCGGCTATACCGTTTATCGTCCCGAGCACTGGGCGCTGGCCGGTACGGGGCTCAGCTATGGCGATCAGCTCGGCGCCGCGCACACGCTGGTCGGCTACGAGACCGATGGGTGCGAATTCCAGATCGAGTACGGCAGACCCGTGCCGACCGGCGCAGACGGGACGCCCCGCAACTTCGAGATCATCGGCATCGCGCCGGCCACGCTCTTCTCCCACGACAGCGCGCCGCGCGGCCTCTATCCACCGGGCGCGATGACCGATGTGGAAGTGGTCGCCGAACAGGTGCTCGGTCGTCACGACGCCGAGGCAGTGCAGCGCTTCGTGCACGGTCACGCGGTGATGGGCAGCTATGTGTCGCCGGGCGGCGGCACGGTGTTCAGCGCCGGCACCACCGAGTGGGCCTATTGCCTCGCCGATCCCAAGGTCGCCTGCATCACGCGCAACCTGCTCGCGCGGCTCGGCTGAGCCGCAAGCCTCAGCGGCGCTTGAGCGCGAAGGCCATCAGGTGATCGCCGGCCGGCAGCTTGCCGGTCCAGTGACCGCCCACCGCGAGCACCACGAATTGGCGACCGGTCGCGACGCGATAGCTCATCGGGACCGCCGCGGACTGCGTCGGCAAGGGCAGCTTGCGCAGTTCACGTCCGTCGCGCGTGTCGAACACGCGCAGGTTGGGATCGGAGCTCGCGGCGGTGAACACCAGGCCCGAGCCGGTCGCGAGCGCGCCGCCGAAACCAGGCGAGCCGGCGATGTAGCGGCCGAGCAGCGGCACCACGCCTTCCAGGGTGCCGAGCGGCACCTGCCAGAGCAGTTTGCCGCGCGCGAGGTCGACCGCCGCGAGCGTGCCCCAGGGCGGCGCCGAGCAGGGCGCACCGAGAGGCGAGAGCAGCGGATCGATGCGTACGCAGTAAGGAGTGCCGGTCTGCGGGGCTTCATGGCCGTTGGCTCCGCACTCGGCGCGCGGTATCAGTTTCGCCACCATCGGCACGTGCATCGCGCTCGCGATCATCACGCCGCGTACGGGGTCGATGGCGGGCGAGCCCCAGTTGTTGCCGCCGGTCGGCGCGGGAAACAGCACCGTGCCGCGCGTCGAGATGGGGGTGTAGATCGGCCCGTGATCGAGCTGTTCGATGGCGGCGCGGCAGCGGCCGCGATCCCAGGGCGTCACTCCCCAGGCGTCCTCGGGGCCAAAGTGCTGAGCATGCAGGGGCGGCGGCGCGCGCGGCACGGGCTGCGTGGCGGCGAGATACTCGCCCGGCACCGCGCCGGTCTGCGGCGCGGGCTTCTCGTCGATGCCGAACAGCGGCCGCCCGTCGCGTCGATCGAGCACGAAGGTCAGTCCCATCTTGGTCACCTGCACCAGCGCTGGCACCTTCTCGCCGTGGAGCTCGAGGTCGACCAGGCTCGGCTGCGCCGGCACGTCGAAGTCCCAGATGTCGTGGTGCACGGTCGGCACCTGCCACACGACCGCGCCGGTGTGCGCGTCGAGCGCGACGATGGAACTCGAGTAGTGATCGAGGTGGCCTTCGCGCTGCCCGCCGTAGTAGTCGGGCGAGCTGTTGCCGGTCGGCACGTAGATGCGCCCGAGCGCCGGGTCGACCGACATCACCGACCACACGTTGGTCGTGCCGCGCACGTAGGTGCCGTCGGGGGCGAGCGCCGGCCGGCCGGGGGCCACCGGGTTCCAGGCCCAGCGCAGCGCGCCGCTGCGCAGATCGAAGGCGCGCACCACGCCGGCCGGCACGCCGACGTCCCAGGCGTCCAGCACCAGCGCGCCGGTCACCAGCAGGTCATCGATGATCGCGGGCGGACTGGTGATGGCGTACTCGCGCGCCGCCTGCTTGCCTAGTTCGGGCTTGAGATCGATCTCGCCGTTGCTGCCGAAGTCGCCGCAGCGTTCACCCGTCTTGCCGTCCAACGCGACGATGCGGCCATCCAGCGTCGGCGCGTAGATACGATGCCGACAGCGCGCGTCCGGCGCCGCCGACGGGTCGACCCAGCTCGACACGCCGCGACAGTTGGTCAGCGGCTCGTCCCGCATGTCGACCTTGGGGTCGAAGTGCCAGCGCTCGGCGCCGGTCTCGGGATCGAGTGCGAACACGCGATTGAAGGGCGTGCAGTAGTAGAGCGTGCCCTCGACCATGATGGGCGTCGCCTGGAAGCTGCTGCGCGGCAGGCTCTTGTCGAACTCGAAGTGCTCGTCGTCAAAGCCGGGGCCCTCGCGCAGGTCACCAGAGCGATGGGTCCACACGAGATCGAGGTCGTCGATGTTGTCTGCCGTGATCTGGGCGAGCGGCGAGTAATGGCCGCCACCGGGCGCGCCGCCCCAGGCGGGCCAGTCTCCCGCGCCCATGGCCGGCGACATGGCGTGTGCGCCGAGCATGCAGATGCAGAGCAGGAGGGCGAGCAGACGCGAGGACATGGCCCGCGATTCTGCCCCAAGCGCCGCGGGCGAGCGAGCCGCGCGACCGTCTCGCTTGCGCGCCGCCCCGGGCGCGGTGATAGTCGCCGCGGTGAAGAGGGGAGGAGCGCGCGTTGCAGGCATCACCGACAGGCGTAGAAGGGGAGGCGAGTCACGGTCCCAGGGTGCAGGCGGTGCCGCCACGTCCGGCGCCCGGCGCCGCGCTGGAGCCGGCGATTTCCGAGGCGCTGGGGCGCACCCTGGAGAAGCGCGCGCGCGGCCCCTACGGCGCGCGACGCGAAGAGGACGTCGCCACGCGCCTCGCGCATCTCTGCGCGGCACGTGGCTGCACGGCGCCACGCATCACCGCGTTGCATCGCCTCGCCGGCGGCGCGTCGAAGGAGATGTTCGCTTTCACGCTCGCGCAGGCCGGACGGCCGGACGAGTCCCTGGTGCTGCGCATGGATCCGCTGGAGAGCATCATCGAGACCAGCCGTCAGCGCGAAGCGGAGGCCATCGCCGCGCTCGCCGGCACCGTGCCGGTGCCTGTCGTGCGCTTCCTCGACCAGGCCGGCGAATACCTCGGCCAGTCGGGCGTGGTGACGAGCTTCGTGAGCGGCGTGACGCGCCCCACTGCGCAGACCGACGGCGGTGTGAGCGGCATCGGCACCGACTATGGCGATGCCGCGGCGCGCATCGCGCCGCAGTTCCTTGCCAACCTGGTCGCGATCCACGCTTTCGACTGGCGACGCGCGCACCTGCCGAGCTTCGCCGCGCCCGCGGCCGGCACGCGCGAAGCGGCGCTGTGGCAGGCCGAGTGGTACGAGCGCATCTGGCGACAGGACGCCGAAGAACAGATCCCGCTGGTGAGCCTGGTGCGCCGCTGGCTTCTGGCCAACGCGCCGGTGTGCGCAGAGCCGGTATTCCTGCACGGCGACTACCGCATGGGCAACTTCCTGTTCGACGAGGCGAGCGGTGAGATGACCGCCGTGCTGGACTGGGAGCTCGCCCACGTCGGCGACTTCCACGAGGACATCGCCTACGTCACGCAGAAGCTGTTCGGGCGCGTCGATGCCGAGAGGCGCTTCCTGTGCTGTGGCCTCTTCACCCGCGAGGACTTCATCGCGCGCTACGAAGCCCTGTCCGGAAAGCGGGTGGACCGGGTCACGCTGCACTACTACGAAGTGCTGAACGCGTGGAAGTCCGTGGTGCACACCTTCGCCACCTGCCTGCGCGTCGCGCGGGCGGGCAACAACCA
>JAIEQK010000216.1 GCA_019747795.1 Gammaproteobacteria bacterium
GCCGAGCGCACGCAGCGTCGCGCGCGGGCGTGGCCGTACCAGGCGCGCAACAGCGCGCTTGCCTCCCGCGCCCGGCCCTCCAGGCGCAGCCCCTGCGCGTCGGCGAGCGCCATGAAGAACTCGGTCAGCCCGCTCTCCTCGCCCGGGTGCGGCGCGTGCGTCACGTTCGGCGGCCGCCTGAAATCGCGCAGCAAGGCGAGCGCGTCCTGCGTCTGGCCGAGGCGTGCCAGCAGGGCGACGCGCTCGTCGAGCAGCATGGCGCGCATGCGCTCGAAGCCGAGGCTCTCGCCGAGCCACGCGCCCTCCGCGAGCAGGGCCTCCGCTTCGCGGGTCGCGCCGCGGATCGCGCGCAGGCGGGCGCGCGTGACGAAGCCGGCGATGAGGTTGTCGACGAAGCCGAGCTGCAACGCGATATCCCGCTCCGCCAGGATCTCCTCGGCGGCGGCGAGGCGGTCGCGCTCGTAGTAGAGCTCGGCGAACAGCAGCGCCGGCATGTTGTACAGCGCTGAGTGTTCGCCCTGCAGTTCCACCGCGGTCTGCAGCGCGCTCTCGTACGCCTCCTGGGCGCCGTCCAGTTCGCCCCGTTCGAACAGCGTCGTGCCGACCACGCAGTGGTGGAACACCAGGCCATAGAGCGCGCCGCCTTCGCGATAACGTGCGTCCAGCATGCGCGCCGAGGTCCGCACGCCCTCGCAGCGGAACAGCACCCGGTGCGCCGCCATCAGCGCGGTGCCGGCCGAGGCGCGCATGAAGGCGTCGTGGGTGGTGTCGGTCGCCTGCCACCGCGTGGCGGTCTGCAGCGTGCCGCGCATGTCGTCGGACAGGATGCGCAGCATCATGCGTCGATGGGCAAGCTTGGATTCGAGCAGCGCGCGGTCGGCGCCGGTCTCGCCCGGCGGCGGGGCCGCGGCCAGCGCCGCCTCGACCCGCGCCAAGGCCTCGCGCGCTTCGTCGAAGCGCCACGACAGTTCACAGTGCCAGGCGCGCTCGAGCTGCAGTCGGGGCAGGCCGTCCAGCACGGCCGGCGGCAGGCGCGCCGAGAGCGCCAGCAACGTTGCGGTCTGGCCGGCGGCGAACAGGTCGGCCGAAGCGCGATCGAGCAGACGGCCGGCACACTCCAGGTCCGCGGCGGCGAAGGCGTGCTCGATGGCGTCGACCAGGAAACCCTGGGTCTCCAGCCAGCGCGAGGCGCGCTGATGAGCCTCGCTGCGCCGTGTGTCGTCACGCTCCGCGAAGCGGCGGCGCAGGAAGTCGCTGAACAGCGGGTGGTAGCGGAACCAGCGGTGCTCGGCATCCAGCGGAAACAGGAAGAGATTGCGCCGCTCCAGATCCTCGAGTTTGGCGCGCCCGTCGCGCGCGCCGGTCACCGCGTCGCACAGGGCGGCATTGAAGCGCCGCAGGATGGAGGTCTCGAGCAGGAAGTCCTGCAGGGCCTCGGGCTGGCGACGGAACACTTCCTCACCGAGGAATTCGGCCACGCTGCGGTGCTCACCGGAGAAGCGCGCGAGAAACTGGTCGATGTCGGCCACGTCGCGCAAGGCGATGCCGGCCAACTGCAGGCTGGCCGCCCAGCCCTCGGTGGCGCTACGCAGGTGCGCGACCTGCGGCGCGCTCAGACTGCGCCCGCAGATCCCGGTGACGAAGCGCGCCACCTCGGATTCAGAGAAGGTGAGGTCGGCGGCCTCGATCTCTTCGACTTGGCCGAGCGCGCGCAGGCGTCCGAGCGGCAGGGCGTTCGGCGTGCGGCTCGCGATCACGAAACGGAGCGCGTGCGTGGGGGAGAGCAGCACCCCGTTGATCAGGGACTGGACGTCCTCGGCGTCGACCAGGTGGTAGTCGTCCAGCAGCACGAAGAGTTCGTCGCTCAGCAGCACGAGCTCGTTCATGAGCGTGGTGCGCACCACCGTCGGCGGCAGCGCCACCTCCCCCCCGAGCCGGCGCGCCGGCTCTGGAGCGGCGGGCGCCCCGGCGCGCCGCAGGGCGCGCAGGAAACTGTCGGCGAAGCGGCCGAGGTCGCGGTCGCCTTCGTCGAGACTCAACCACGCGACGCGCCGCTCCGCCGCGAGAAGGTACTCGTGGGCGAGCAGGAGGGCGCTGGTCTTGCCATAGCCCGCCGGCGCGCACACCAGCAGGAGGCGACAGTCGAGCAGGCGGGCAAAATGCGCGTCCAGGGCCGGGCGCTGCAGCAGCCCGGGGCGGCGCCGGGGCGGCGACATTCTGCTGTCCTGCGCTGCATCCATCGACCGCTTGCCGCTCCCCACGCCCAGGCCCGGCTCGGCGCGTGCCGCCGGCCCACGCCATGATGCCAGCATGCTGACGGCCGCGGGGCGGCGGGGCACCCGCCAAAAGGGTCGGTGCGCGAAGCCGCGTCCCTACGCTAGGGTGATTAGCCGTGTCGTGCGGGCGCCGGCCGGCCCTCGCCCCGCTCGCCGAGCGCCGGTAGGCGTGGTCAAATCGCGTCACGGCGCCGACCGCGGCGACGCTCATGAACAGGGACTGGGGAGGTCCTGGGTATGCAGGCATCACGGGCGAGCGCCCTCGGCGAATTGACGCACTACGTGCGCGTCACACGCACCGACCGACAGGGCTACGTCGAATTCCAGTACGCCATCGGCGACCCGGCGCTGCACCTGGACATGATCCTGCCGCCGGCCGCCTTCGCCGAGTTCTGCGCGCGGCACCAGGTCGTGCGTCTGCCGGCGCTCGAGAGCGTGGCCATTGGAGATCAGGAGCCGCGTGATGACGATTGATCTGCGCACCACCCACGTCGAGCCGCTGCGCCGCAACTTCGATCACATCGCCGCGCGCATCGGCGACGACAAGCCCGCGAGCCGCTACCAGGAAGGCGTGTGGGGCCTGCAGCCGGCGGTCAACTTCCACTACCGCCCGACCTGGGACCCGGCCCATGAACTGTACGACCCGACGCGCACGGCGATAGTCATGCGCGACTTCGACGACTTCGTCGATCCGCGTCAGTACTACTACGGCACCTGGACCATGCAGCGCGCGCGTCAGCAGGAGTCGCAGGAGAAGAACTTCGAGTTCGTCGAGAAGCGCGGCCTGCTGGCGGCGCTCGACGACGCGTGGCGCGTGAAGCTGGTCGAACTGGTGCTGCCGCTGCGGCACGTCGCCTGGGCGGGAAACACCAACAATGCCTCGATCTGCGCCTATGGTTTCGGCGCGCCGCTGACCTCGGCGGCCGCCATGCAGATGATGGACGAGCTCGGCGTGGCGCAGTACCTGAGCCGCGCGGGGCTTCTGCTCGCGGACAACGAGCCACGCTTTCTGGACGACGCGAAGCGCGTGTGGATGACGGCGCCGATGTGGCAGCCGCTCCGCGCCGCGGTCGAGCTGTCGATGACCATCGCCGACTGGTTCGAACTCTTCGTCGCGCAGAATCTCGTCATCGACGGTCTCGTGCACCCATTGGTGTTCGATCGCTTCGATCGCCGCCTGGCCGCCGCCGGCGGCGCGGGCTTTTCGCTCCTGAACGAGTTCGTGGTCGACTGGTACGCGGAGTCGAGCCGCTGGGTTGACGCGATGGTGAAGCTCGCCGCCGCCGAGTCCGCCGACAACGCCGCGCGCATCGTCACCTGGACCTCGGACTGGCGGGCGCGCATCGTCGCGGCGCTCGCGCCGCTCGCCGAATACGGCTTTGGCCCCGACGGCACCGCGACGCTGGCGGAAGTCGACGCCGGGCTGGTGGCGCGCGCGGCGCGTCTCGGCGTGGCGCTGGAGGGCTGAGCGATGGCGGACAAGGTCTTCATCGCGCTGCAGAACAACGCCGACGCGCAGCCCATCATCGAGGCCATCCTCGCCGACAACCCGGAGGCCGTGCCGCAGGAATCGCCGGGCATGGTCAAGATCGACTGCCCGTGGCGGCTGGTGGTGCGTCGCGAGTCGATCGAGGCGCGCATCGGGCGCGAGTTCGATCTGCAGGAACTGCACGTGCATCTCATCTCCCTCGGCGGCAACCTCGACGAGGACGACGATCAATTCACCCTGGCCTGGACGCGCTGAGCGCCGGGCTTTTCACGAGACAGACGCCATGGCCAAGAAACTCGGACTCAAGGAACGTTACGCGCTGATGACCCGCGGCCTCGACTGGGAGCCGAGCTACCAGCCGCTGGACAAGCTGTTCCCCTACGACAGCTATGAAGGCATCGTGATCAAGGACTGGGACGCGTGGGCGGATCCCTTCCGTCTCACCATGGACGCCTACTGGAAGTACCAGGCGGAGAAGGAGCGCAAGCTCTATGCGATCCTGGACGCCTTCCAGCAGAACAACGGCCAGCTGAACCTGTCGGACGCGCGCTATCTCTCGGCGGTGAAGCTGTGGCTGCAGGGCGTGACGCCGCTGGAGTACGCCGCGCATCGCGGCTTCGCCCACGCGGGCCGCGCGTTCCGCGGCGCCGGCGCGCGCATCGCCTGCCAGATGCAGTCCATCGACGAGCTGCGTCACGCCCAGACCCAGCTGCACGCCTTCAGCCACTACAACAAGTTCTTCTCGGGCTTCCACAACTTCGCCCACATGCGCGACCGCGCCTGGTATTTGTCCATCCCGAAGAGCTTCTTCGAGGACGCGATGACCGCCGGGCCCTTCGAGTTCGTGACCTCGATCTCGTTCGCCTTCGAGTACGTGCTGACCAATCTGCTGTTCATGCCCTTCGTGTCGGGCGCGGCCTATAACGGCGACATGGCGACCACCACCTTCGGCTTCTCGGCGCAGTCCGACGAGTCGCGGCACATGACGCTCGGGCTCGAGGTGGTGAAGTTCATGCTCGAGCAGCACGAGGACAACGTGCCCATCGTGCAGGCCTGGCTCGACAAGTGGTTCTGGCGCGGCTATCGCCTGCTCGGGCTGGTCGGCACGATGATGGACTACATGCTGCCGAAGAAGGTCATGAGCTGGCAGGAGGCCTGGGGCATCTACTGGGAGGAGAATGGCGTCGCGCTGTTCCACGATCTCGCCCGCTACGGCATTCGCCTGCCGAAGCATCACGAGGTGGCGGCCAAGGAGAAGAACCGTCTCACCCACGAGATGTGGACCGTGCTCTACCAGTACGGCAACGCGCTCGGCCTGCATACCTGGGTGCCGAACGACGAAGAGCTCGACTGGATGAGCGAGAAGTACGGCGAACTCTTCACCAGCATGTACCGCCCGCGCCTTCTGCACCTGCGCGAGCTCGAGCAGCGCGGCGAGCGCTTTTTCAACAACCGCCTGCCGATGGTCTGCCAGGTGTGCCAGATACCGGTGTTCTACACCGAGCCTGACGACCCGCACGTGCAGTGCGTGCGCATCGTCGAGGCGGCCGGCACGAAGCACCACTGCTGCTCCGACGGCTGCGCCGACATCTTCAACCGCGAGCCGATGAAGTACGTGCAGGCGCTCATTCCGCCGCAGCAGATCTACCGCGGCGAGGCGGGTGGCGCGCGCGACATCTTCGAGTACGGAGCGTGGCTGCACCTCGAGCGCGACGTCGACACCGGCGAGTATCGCGGCTCGCCCGATCAGCGTCACTGGCAGGCCTGGCAGCAGCAGCACAAGGCCACGCCGGCCGACGCGGCCTGAGGCGCGGGTCATGAGCGTGAAGCACCTCGGTCCGGCCTACGAGTACCCGTCGGCGAACCGCGAAGAGGCCTATGGTGGCGACATCAACTTCTACATCCGCTGGGAGCGTCACCTGATGTTCGCCTGCCCGGCGGCCTATCGCGCGCCGGTCGCGATGCCGCTCAGCGAGTTCCTGGAGCACATGCTGAAGCCCGACTACGCCGCGCACCCCGACGCGGCGCGGCTCGACTTCAGCCGCTGCGTGTGGAAGCTCGATCGCGCGCCGTGGCAGCCGGACTTCGCGAGATCCATCGCGGACAACGGCATCGGTCATATGAGCTACATCGAGTTCGCCTCGCCCGGACTGGACGGGCTGCACGGCCACGGCTACTGAGTCCGCCCGTGCCGTATCGACTCACCATCGAGCCGCTCGGCGAGAGCATCGAGGTCGAAGAGGGCCAGAGCATGCTGGACGCGGCGCTCCGCGCCGGGATCTGGCTGCCCTATGCCTGCAATCACGGACTGTGCGGCACCTGCAAGGTCGAGGTGCTGGACGGCGAGGTGGAACACAATCACGCCTCGGCTTTCGCGCTCATGGACCTCGAGCGCGAGGAAGGCAAGACGCTCGCCTGCTGCGCGACGCTCGCCTCCGACGTGACCATCGAGGCCGAGGTCGATGAAGAACCCGACGCGCTGCGCCTGCCGGTGGGCGACCACCGCGCACGGGTCACGCGCATCGAAGACCTGACGCCGACCATCAAGGGCGTCACGCTCGCCTTCGATGGCGAAGGCCTCGCTTTCCAGGCCGGGCAATACCTGAACGTCCACCTGCCGGGGCTGGATCAGCCGCGCGCCTTCTCCATCGCGAGTTCGCCGCGCACGCCGAACGCGCTCGAACTGCACGTGCGGCGCGTGGCCGGGGGCGCTGGCACCACGTGGCTGCACGAGTCGCTGCGTGAGGGCGACGAACTGCGTGTGACCGGCCCGCTCGGCCGCTTCTTCGTGCGCAGGTCCGCGCCCGGCGCCTGCCTGTTCCTGGCCGGTGGCTCGGGGCTCTCGAGCCCCAAGGCGATGATCGAGGACCTGCTCGAGCGCGGCGATGCGCGCGAGATCACGCTCATCCACGGCGCGCGCAGCGGCGAGGAGATCTA
>JAIEQK010000026.1 GCA_019747795.1 Gammaproteobacteria bacterium
CGCCCCCGGCCGACGTGCCGGCCGCGCCGGCGACACCTGACGGCACCGCGCCGGCGGCGGTCAGCGGCGAGGCGCCCGCCAGCCCCGCGACGAAGCCCTAGCGATCGCACGCACGAGGCGCTTTCGCCTTCGAGCAAACGCGTTTTTTGTGGATTGCTTCGCGTGCATTCCGTATCATTGCGCTTCTAACGATCACACGCACTCGTGATCGTCGCGACCAGCTCAGCCGACGTGGTGGAATTGGTAGACACGCAGTCTTGAGGTGGCTGTGCCGAAAGGCGTGACGGTTCGACTCCGTCCGTCGGCACCAAAACAAGAGCGGCCCAGCGGGACCTCGAGTCCCGACGGCGTCAGCGTCGCGCAAGTGCAAGCGTGCGGGCTCTCGAGCCCGTGCAATCCGAGCGTCGGTTGGGGAATCGACGCAGGGCCGAGAACAACGCGCAGGCAGCGACCCCCTTCAAGGGTCGCGTGGCGGGCGCGGTGGAGAGAAATGGTTCGTGCTTGAACTCTACCTGCCGATCTTGATCTTCATTTCCATCGGCGTCGCCATCGGCTTCGTGTCGCTCGGCGCCAGCTACGGCGTAGGTGCGCTGCTCGGCGTGCACAAGCCCGAAGCCGAGAAGTCCTCGCCCTACGAGTGCGGCTTCGAGGCCTTCGAGGACGCGCGCATGAAGTTCGACGTGCGCTACTACCTCGTCGCCATCCTGTTCATCATCTTCGATCTCGAAATCGCCTTCTTCTTCCCCTGGGCCGTGGTGCTGGACACCATCGGCCAGGCCGGCTTCTGGGCCATGATGGTCTTTCTCGGCATCCTCGTCGTCGGCTTCATCTACGAGTGGCGCAAGGGGGCTCTGGAATGGGAATGAGCGAAGTTCAGGACCGCGGATTCGTCACCACCACCGTCGACACGGTGGTGAACTGGGCGCGCACCGGCTCGCTGTGGCCGATGACCTTCGGGCTGGCCTGCTGCGCGGTGGAGATGATGCACGCGGGCGCCTCGCGCTATGACCTCGACCGCTTCGGTATCGTGTTCCGCCCGAGCCCGCGCCAGTCGGACGTGATGATCGTCGCCGGCACCCTGGTCAACAAGATGGCCCCCGCGCTGCGCAAGGTCTACGACCAGATGACCGAGCCCAAGTGGGTCATCTCCATGGGTTCCTGCGCCAACGGCGGCGGCTACTACCACTATTCCTATGCCGTGACCCGCGGCTGCGATCGCATCGTGCCGGTGGATGTCTACGTGCCCGGCTGCCCGCCCACCGCGGAAGCGCTGCTGTTCGGCATCATCCAGCTGCAGAACAAGATCAAACGGACCACGACCATCAATCGCTCGTAGAACGCCGTGACACTCGAGAGCAAACTGGCCTCGCTCGCGAGCGCCCTGGAAGCCGCGCTGGGCGACGCCGTCCTGGCGTCGCGCCTGGAGCGCGCCGAACTGACCCTGACCATCGCCGCGCCCCGGCTGCATGACGTGTGCAAGCGCCTGAAGGACGACGCGACCTTCGGCTTCACGCAGCTGTCCGATCTGAGCGGCGTCGATTACCTGACCTATGGCCAGGCCGACTGGCAGACCCACGCGTCCGCCTCGGGCTTCAGCCGCGGCGTGGCGAAGAACGCGATCAAGGCCGCGGACATCGATGCCAAGCGCTTCGCGGTGACCTACCAGCTGCTGTCGGTCAGCACCAACCTGCGCGTGCGCCTCAAGGTCGAACTGGAAGGCGAGCACCCGCGCGTGACCTCGGTGACCGACATCTGGCCGGTGGCAGACTGGTACGAGCGCGAGGCTTTCGACCTGTTCGGCATCCTGTTCGACGGTCATCCGGATCTGCGCCGCATCCTCACCGACTACGGCTTCATCGGCCACCCCTTCCGCAAGGACTTCCCGCTCGAGGGACGCGTGGAAGTGCGCTACGACGCCGAGCGCGGTCGCGTGATCTACCAGCCGGTCAGCATCGAGCCGCGCACGCTGGTGCCGCGCGTGATCCGCGAGGAGAGCTGGCTCGAGTCCTCGAAACCCGTGAGCAAGCCCGCCGATGCCTGAGATCCGCAACCTGACGCTGAACTTCGGGCCGCAGCATCCGGCCGCGCACGGCGTGTTGCGCCTGGTGCTGGAGATGGACGGCGAGGTCATCGAGCGCGCCGATCCGCACATCGGCCTGCTCCATCGTGGCACCGAGAAGCTGGCCGAGAACAAGCCGTTCAACCAGTCCATCGGCTACATGGACCGGCTCGACTACGTGTCGATGATGTGTAACGAGCACGCCTACGTGCTCGCCATCGAGAAACTCTGCGGCATCACGCCGCCGATACGAGCGCAGTACATCCGCGTGATGTTCGACGAGATCACGCGCATCCTGAACCACCTCATGTGGCTCGGCGCGCACGGTCTCGACATCGGCGCGATGACCATGTTCCTGTACTGCTTCCGCGAGCGCGAAGACCTGATGGACTGCTACGAGGCGGTCTCCGGCACGCGCATGCACGCGACCTACTACCGCCCGGGTGGCGTGTACCGCGACCTGCCCGAGAGCATGCCGCAGTACCAGGCCTCGAAGTGGCGTAGCGCGAAGGACGTCGAACAGCTGAACGCGAATCGCCAGGGTTCGATGCTCGACTTCATCGAGGACTTCACCAGGCGCTTTCCGGCCTGCGTCGACGAGTACGAGACGCTGCTCACCGACAACCGCATCTGGAAGCAGCGCACCGTCGACATCGGCATCGTCACCATCGAACGCGCGCTCGAACTCGGTTTCACCGGCCCCATGCTGCGCGGTTCGGGGCTGGCCTGGGACCTGCGCAAGAAGCAGCCCTACGAGGTCTACGCCGATCTCGACTTCGACATCCCGGTGGGCGTAAAGGGCGACTGCTACGACCGCTACCTGGTGCGCGTCGAGGAGATGCGCCAGTCCAATCGCATCATCCAGCAGTGCATCGCCTGGCTGCGCGCCAATCCCGGCCCGGTGATGCTGGACGACCACAAGCTCACCCCGCCGAAGCGCGCCGACATGAAGGGCGACATGGAATCGCTCATTCATCACTTCAAGCTCTTCACCGAGGGCTACTGCGTGCCGGAAGGCGAGGTCTATGCCGCGGTCGAGCATCCCAAGGGCGAGTTCGGCATCTACCTGGTGTCGGACGGCGCGAACAAGCCCTACCGGCTCAAGGCGCGCGCCCCGGGTTTTGCGCACCTGTCGGCCATGAACGAACTGGTGAAGGGCCACATGCTGGCCGACGTGGTGGCGATCATCGGCACCATGGACATCGTCTTCGGAGAGATCGACCGCTAAGGTCCGCACCATGAGCGCATCACACGACCACGGGCTGTCCCACCACGCGCGCGAGATCATCGACGCATGGGTGGCCAAGTACCCGCCCGATCGCAAGGCCTCCGCGGTGCTCGCGGCGCTGCGTGAAGTGCAGCACGAGAACCAGGGCTTTCTGACCACGCCGCTGATGGATGCGGTGGCCGACTACCTCGAAATGCCGCGCATCGCGGTGTACGAGGTGGCGAGCTTCTACTCGATGTTCGAGACCAAGCCCTGCGGCCGCAACGCGGTGGCGATCTGCACCAACATCTCCTGCATGCTGCGCGGCAGTGAAGACATCGTGAAGCACGTCGAGAAGAAACTCGGCATCCGCATCGGCGAGTCCACGCCCGACGGCCGCATCTTCCTCAAGCCCGAAGAGGAATGCCTCGCCGCCTGCTGCGGCGCGCCCATGATGCAGGTCAACCACGTGTACCACGAGAACCTCACCATCGACCGCGTCGACGAAATCCTGGACGGCCTCGAATGAGCGACCTGAAGCTCGACCTGACCTGTTACGCCACGCGCAATCTGCCCGAGCCGTGGTCCATGGCGACCTACCGCTCCATCGGCGGCTACAGCGCGTGGGAAAAGATCCTGCGTGAGAAGACGCCGCCGTCCGAGATCATCGACATCGTCAAGGCAGCCGGCCTGCGCGGCCGTGGTGGCGCGGGATTTCCCGCCGGCGTGAAGTGGAGCTTCATGCCCAAGGGCGACGTGCAGCGTTATCTCGTGTGCAACTCGGACGAATCCGAACCCGGCACCTGCAAGGATCGCGACATCCTGCGCTTCAACCCGCACGCGCTGGTCGAGGGCATGGCCATCGCCGGCTACGCCATGGGTGCGACGGTCGGCTACAACTACATGCGCGGCGAGTTCATGGACGAGCCGGCCATCCGCTTCCAGAACGCGTTGAAGGATGCCTACGCCGCCGGCCTGCTCGGCAGGAACATCCAAGGCACCGGCATCGACTTCGATCTCTACGATCACCTGGGCGCCGGCGCCTACATCTGCGGCGAAGAGACCGCGCTGCTCGAGTCGCTGGAAGGCAAGAAGGGCCAGCCGCGCTTCAAGCCGCCGTTCCCGGCGAGCTATGGCCTGTACGGCAAGCCGACCACCATCAACAACACCGAGACCCTGTCCTCGGTGCCGACCATCCTGCGCAACGGCGCGGAGTGGTTCGCGGGCCTCGGCAAGCCGAACAACGGCGGCACCAAGATCTTTTCCGTCAGCGGCCACGTGAACAAGCCGGGCAACTTCGAAGTGCCGATGGGCACGCCGTTCAGGAAGCTGCTTGAACTGGCCGGCGGCGTACTGGATGGCCGACCGCTCAAGGCCGTCATTCCGGGCGGCTCCTCGGTGCCGGTGCTGAAGGGCGAGGTCATGCTCGAACTCGACATGGACTACGACAGCATCTCGAAGGCCGGCTCGATGCTGGGCTCGGGCGCCGTCATCGTCATGAACGACACGGCTGACATGGTGAAGGCGCTGCAGCGCATCTCGCGCTTCTACTACTCCGAGTCCTGCGGCCAGTGCACGCCCTGCCGCGAGGGTACGGGCTGGCTGTACCGCATGCTGACCCGCATCGTAAACGGCGAAGGCGTGCCGGCGGATCTCGACAAGCTCGACCTCGTCGCCAGCAAGATCGAGGGCCGCACAATTTGCGCGCTCGGTGACGCGGCGGCCATGCCCGTGCGCAGCTTCGTGCGCACCTTCCGCCACGAGTTCGAGTACTACATCGAACACGGGCACAGCATCCTCGAAGCGCGCGGCCATTCGGCCGCCGCCTGAACGCACAGACCGCGAGCATGAGCGACGACCGCGTCAAGATTGAAGTCGACGGCCAGACCATCGAGGCCCGCAAGGGCGCGATGCTGATCGAGGCCACCGATGCCGCCGGCATCTACGTGCCGCGCTTCTGTTACCACAAGAACCTGTCGGTTGCCGCCAACTGCCGCATGTGCCTGGTGGAAGTGGAGAAGGCGCCGAAGTGCATGCCGGCCTGCGCGACGCCGATCATGGACGGCATGAAGGTCTTCACGCGTTCGCCGAAGGCGGCCGCGGCCCAGCACGCCACCATGGAGTTCCTGCTGATCAACCATCCGCTGGACTGCCCGATCTGCGACCAGGGCGGCGAGTGCGAGCTGCAGGATCTCGCCATGGGCTACGGCGGTGACGTCTCGCAGTTCACCGAGAAGAAGCGCGTGGTGCGCGACAAGAACATCGGTCCGCTGGTGCAGACCGACATGACGCGCTGCATCCACTGCACGCGCTGCGTGCGCTTCGGCGAGGAGATCGCGGGCCTGCGCGAACTCGGTGCCACCGGTCGCGGCGAGCACATGGAGATCGGCACCTACGTCGCCAAGGCCATGACGTCCGAGCTGTCCGGCAACGTCATCGATTTGTGCCCGGTCGGTGCGCTCACCAACAAGCCCTACCGCTACTCGGCGCGCGCCTGGGAACTGCAGCAGCGCGACGGCATCGCGCCGCACGACGCGCTCGGCGCCAACGTGCACTTCCACGTGAAGGGCCCGGTGGTGAAGCGCGTGGTGCCGAAGGAGAACGACGACGTCAACGGCACCTGGCTGTCCGATCGCGATCGCTACAGCTACCAGGGCATGAACAGCGATGCGCGATTGCTTACCCCCCGCATCAAGCGCGACGGACGCTGGGCCGACTGCGACTGGGAGACGGCGCTGGACGCGGCCGCCGCGGGCCTGAAGGGCGTGGCCGCCGCGGACCCCGACCAGCTGGCCGCGCTAGCCTCGCCGAATGCGACCACCGAGGAGCTCTACCTCTTGCAGCGCCTGGTCCGCGCGCTCGGCTCGAACAACGTGGACCATCGTCTGCGCCAACGCGACTTCGCCGACCAGGCCGCCGAACCGGCGTTCCCCGGCGTGGAGTCGCTGGCCGCGCTCGAGGGCGCGGACGCCGTGCTGCTGCTCGGCGCCTATCCGCGCCACGAGAACCCGCTGCTGAACCTCGCGCTGCGCAAGGCCGCGCTGAAGGGCGCCGCCGTCATCCACATCAGCAGCCACGCCCGCGAGTTCAATTACGACATCGCCGGACAGGTGACGGTCAAGCCTTCGCAACTGCTGGGCGCGGCCGCGAGCTTCGCCGCGGCGCTGGCCGGCGCCAAGGGCGTCAGCCTCCAGGCGCCGACCGACAAGCTGGTGCAGCAGCACGCGAGCGACGATGCGCAACTCGCGGCGCTCGCCGCGCGCTTCGCGAACGCCAGCCGTCCGGTGGTCCTCACCGGCGCAGAGACCAACGCCCATCCGCTGCGCAGCGCGCTGGTGCAGGTGGCGGCCGCCATTGGCCAGGCGAGCGGCGCCAGCGTCGGCGAACTCGCCGACGGCGCGAACGGCGCGGGCGCGTGGCTCGCCGGCGCGGTGCCTCATCGCGGCCCCGCCGGT
>JAIEQK010000161.1 GCA_019747795.1 Gammaproteobacteria bacterium
GAGGTCCGCCGCGACCGCCTCGCGCGCGCCGTGGTTGGTCACGTAGACCAGCACGAAGGGCCGCCGCGGCGTGTCGAGCATGGCCGGCGCGCAGACCGGCACACCGGCCAGCCGGTTGCCTATCTTGCGCGGGTCGATGTCCACCCAGGCGCGCGGCGTGAAGCCCTGCTCGAGCAGCCAGGCGCAGCGCTGGCGCGTGCGCCGGCCCGCGCCCCAGATCACGAAGTCGTCGCGACGCGCGAGCAGACGAGGATCGCGCGCCAGGTACCGCGCGCGCAGCCGGTCGAACGCGTCCCGGGCATAGCGCGTATCGGTACGCGAGGTCCGTTCCGCGGATTCGCGCCAGTCGAGCAGCACCGCCTCGAGCTTGGCCATGCGATGGCCTTGGCTGTGGAGCCGGAGCCACAGTTCGTAGTCCTCGGGGAAGTCGCCGTGGCGATAACCGCCGAGCGCCAGCACCGGCGCGCGGCGAAACGCGACGCTCGGATGGGCGAGCGGCGACTCGACGTAGATCTCCTCGGCGAGGTCGGCGGGCGTGAGGCAGGCGTTCTGCCAGCGCAGGTACTCGCGAAAGCCCGTCGTCAGCAAGTCGTCGGGAAAGGCGCGCACCTGGGTCGCGGAGAGTGTGAGTGACGGATCGTCGCGCAGATGCGCCCACTGCCGCGCGAGGCGCTCGGCGTGCATGCGATCGTCGGCGTCCATGCGCACGACGATCTCGGCGCGCGCCGCAGCGAGACCGTGGTTCAAGGCCGCCACCAGGCCGACGCCGGGACTGGCGAGACAGCGGATGCGCGGATCGCGCGCCGCCCACGCCTGCACCAGCGCCGCGGAGTCGTCGGTCGAACCGTCGTCGACCGCGATGACTTCGTAGTCCCCATGGCTCTGTGCGGCGATGCTCGCCAAACATTCGGGCAAGGTCGCGGCGGCGTTGCGATAGGGCAGCAGCAAGCTCAGGCTCGGCATCGTTGCGCGGTGCGGCAAGGGAGCGTCACCTTAACGGCCTGCGTCCGCGATCACCAGCCACGACGCGGCGCGCGCGTTTACCCTCGCGCCGGCGGCAGTTAAGGTGAGGCCACCATCGCGCCTTCGCGCGCCGGGCGTCACTCAGAAGGGGAGTCTTCGACCATGCAGTACTGGCACACCGAGCAGCAGGACGGCGTCTTCGTCGCCGGCTATTACAACCCGCCCACCAATTACATGATCGGGCCGGGCATCGCCGAACTGGGCGAACTCATCGCGCGCTGGCGCGAACCGGACGTCAAGGCGGTGGTGCTGACCGGCGCCGTGCCCGATCGCTACATCACCCACTACAGCGTGGAAGAGCTGGTGGCGATGGACGGCGATCGCGAGGCGCTGACGCGCGCGGCCCACGGCCTCATCTACGGCTACCACACCCTGCTCCGTTCGCTGGCGTGGCTCGACAAGCCGATCGTGGTGGGCATGACCGGCGACACCATGGGCTGCGGGCTCGAGCTGTCCTTGAACTGCGATATCCGGGTCGCGCAGCGCGGCGACTACCGCATCGGCTTTCCCGAGGTCGCGCTCGGCATCCTGACCGGCACCGGCTCGCAGCTCCTGGCGCGCATCGTCGGCCACGGCCGCGCGATGGACTTCCTCATGCGCAGCCGCACCGTGACGCCGGAAGGCGCGCTGGAACTCGGCCTCGTCACCGAGCTCGCGGTCGACGCGCGGGCGCGCGCCATCGACATCGCCCACGGCCTCGCGCGTTCCGCGCCGGTGTCGGTGGCCGGCGCGAAGCGCGCGATCAATCGCGGCGCCAACCTGCCGATGGAAGAAGGCCTCAAGGTCGAGGCCGAGGAATGGCTGAAGACCATCGTCACCGACGAGGCCATGGCGCGCATGCGCGACTACGTCGCGCAGCCTTTCGACAAGCGGCGCGCGTGGGTGGCGGCGCAGGGCGTGCCGCCGAAGCCCGGCGACGCCATCGGCGCCTAGGCGCGCGCGACGGCGCGATGGGCTACAGTGACCATCGCGCTCCGCGCATTGCCAGCACCGGGGAGATTGTCATGGCCCTGCTCGCCCACGATCCGCGCGTCACCACCGACTACGGCCCGGAACAGGCGGCCATGCAGGCCTACCTCGCCGACGGCGAACGCCGCGCCCACACGCTGGGCAACCGCGGGCCGCTGCGCTACGACGCCGCGGGCGGCATCGCGCAGGACATCCTCGACGCCTACTGGCGCACCGGCTTCTACGTGTTCGAGGGCGTGCTCGGCGCCGACGAACTGGCGGACATCGAACGCGATCTCAACGAAGTGCTCGACCGCGTACCGGCCAGCGAGGGCGGCACGCTCGACGCCCAGGGTCGCCCCGCGCTCGGCGCCGATTGCCGTGCGCCGACCTTCTTCTGGGCGCGGCCGCTGGCCGATCCCTTCGGCGGCACGACGCTCGCCAACGGCCGTCATCCGGCGCGCATGTACGAGCCGCGCGCGGCCGCCGACGCGCCTCCGAAAGTGCTGTACCTGTTCCTGGGCTCGTTGCAGTTCTCGGAAGCCTGCCTGAGGCTCTACGGCCACCCGGACCTGCTGGCGGTCGCCGCGGCGGTCAACGGCCCGGACTTCACGCCGTTCAACGAGGCGGTGTGGATCAAGAAGCCCGGTGAGGGCGCATCGGTGGCGTGGCACCAGGACGGCACCACGCACTGGCAGAGCCCGACGCTCGACGCCGGCACGCACGGCTTCAACTTCATGGCGCAGCTCTATGGCTGTACCGCGGCCAATGGCGTGTGGGTGGTGCCCGGCTCGCATGCGCTGGGCAAGCTAGACATCAAGGCCATGGTGGATGCGGCCGGCAGCGATCGCCTGCCGGATGCGGTGCCGATCCTGTGCGCGCCGGGCGACGTCGCGATCTGCAACCGCCAGGCGGTGCACGGCTCCTTCGCCAATACCAGCCGCGACACGCGCGTGACGCTCAACTTCGGCTTTCATCGCCGCGCGTCGGTGCTCGGCGTGACCGCCGGTGGCGTGCACAACGCGGTCGCCACCTACGACGAGGCGCGCATCCGCGAGCGCTCGCGCCTCATCGCCTATGCCATCGACGCGCGCCGCCAGCGCTATCCGCACGAGACGCCGTTCCGCTACGCGCCCTTCGCGGGTGAGGAGGCGCGCTACCGCTGGGACGCGTCGCTGCTGCCGACGCTCAAGGACTACAACCTGCTCGACTTGAGCATCTGACGCCCGGGACGCCGCACGGGATGTCTCTCAGGTCGAGGGCGTCTGCACCTCGGCGAGCTTCTCGCGCAGCTTGTCGATGGTGGCGTCGAGGCCGAAACGCGAGATGTCTTCGCCGATGGCGTTGCGCAGCGTGATGATCGCGCTCACGCCGTCCACCACCGCGTCGAACACCTTCCATTCGTCGTTGGCGAGACGCAGCTGGTAGTCGACGCTGACCTCGGGCTTGCCGGGCCGTGAGACGCGCGTGCGTACCCCGCTGCGCTGGCCGTCGGGCGCCACCTGGGTCGCCACCACCTCGACCTGCGCGTCGAGATAGTCGAGCGCATGGGCGGCGTAGAGCCTGAGCAACAGGTCGCGCTCGGCGTCGATGAAGGCCTGGCGCTGGGCGTCGGTGGCATCGCGCCAGTGGCGACCGAGTACCAGGCGCGCGGCCATCTCCACGTCGACGCGCGGCAGCACCACCTCGCGCACCGTGTCGACCACCTGGGGCTGGGATGGCTCGGCGCCGCCGCCGCGCAGCCCTTCCAGCTGGCCGCGCAGCGCGGCAATCGCCTCCAGCACGGCCTCCGACGGCGCGGGCGCGGCGCACGCGAGACCGGACGACAGCGCGAGGAGCAGGACCATGAAGGCGCGGGCGATGCAGGCGCGCCGGGAGAGTACAAGAAAGGGGGTAGTGTTCATGGCGTAATGGTAAGCCGCGCGCGGGCCCGGAGGCCATGACGCGGTCGACGACTCGGCTATGATTGCCTGGCAGCCTACAGCCAGGAGTTTCCAGCCATGACCGAATTCGACGCCGCCCCGGAAGACGTGGGCATGAACGCCGAGCGCCTCGAGCGCATCGCGCCGGTTTTGCAGCGCTATGTCGACGCCGGCAATTATGGCGGCTTCAACACCATGGTCATGCGCCGCGGACGCCTGGTGCACGCCGCCCACGTGGGCTGGCAGGACCGCGAGGCCGGCACGCCGATGGCCGCCGACAGCATCTTCCGCATCTATTCGATGACCAAGCCCATCGTCTGCACCGCGCTCATGACGCTCTTTGAGGAGGGTCGTTGCCAGCTGGTCGATCCGGTGGCCAAGTTCATTCCCGCCTTTGCCACGACCAAGGTGCTGCAGGCCGACGGCAGCCTCGAGCCGCAGCACATGCTGCGCCCGATGCAGGTACGGGATCTGATGTCCCACACCTGCGGGCTCACCTACGACTTCTTCGAGGACTATCCCATCGGCGGGCACTATCGCGAGGCACGCCTGATGAACGACGCGAGCCGTCCGCTCGACAAGCTGGTGGACGACCTGGCGCGCATTCCGCTCGCCTTCCATCCCGGCACCAAGTGGCACTACGGCCTCGGCATCGACGTCGCCGCGCAGCTCATCCAGGTGTTGGCCGACCAGCCGCTCGGCGACTTCCTGCGCGAGCGCCTGTTCCAGCCGCTCGGCATGGACGACACTGGCTTCGGCGTCGCGCCCGCGGAGCGCCATCGCCTGGCGGCGATGTACGGCCATCCGGATCTCATCGGTCCCAATGCGACCTTCGGCCAGATCTTCCAAAGCTTCCTCGCCAAGGACGTGGGCCGGCGCGACGCGGTCGGCGAGACCTACCCCTGCGACAAGCCGGAGGTGTTCCAGCGCGGCGGCCTGGGCCTGTTCTCGACCGCGTCCGACTACCTGGCCTTCGCGCGCATGCTGCTCGACGGTCGCGCGCCGGATGGCCGGCGCATCATCGGTCGCAAGACGCTGGAGGTCATGCACACCAACCACATGGCGCCGGCGCTGCTGCCCATCACGCTCGGCGGCGTGCCGATGCCCGGCTGGGGCTTCGGTCTCGGCTCGCGGGTGGCGATGGATGTCGGCCAGCTGGGCGTGTCGGCGAGCGCCGGCGAGTTCGGCTGGGCCGGCGCGGCCAAGACCTACTACTGGGTCGACCCGCGCGAGGAATTGGTCGCGGTGCTCATGACCCAGTTCATGATCGGCTTCGACTACCCGGAGAACGACTTCCGCAGCCTGGTCTACCAGGCGATCGACGACTGAGTGACGAGCGGGGGCGGCGCGCGCATGGTCGAAAACGTACAGTCGAGTGCGACCACGGCGCGTCCGTCACCGCGCTTCGTCGCCACCTACTGGACGCTGGCCGGCGCGGTCACGCCGCTCGGCTCTCCGGACCAGGAAGCCAGTCCGCACGATTTCGCCGAGCGCGTGGAAGTCGCCGCCGCGCTCGGCTACGCAGGACTCGGCTTGATGCGCTCGGACCTCGGCCGCGCGCGCGAGCGCCACGGCTACGCCGCGATGCGTCGGCTGCTGGAAGCGCAGGGTCTCTCGCTCGAACTCGAGTTCCTGGTGGACTGGATGGCGGAAGGCGAAGCGCTGGCCGCGGCCGAACTCGCCTTCGAGGAGTTGCTGCGGGCCGCGCAGGAACTCGGCGCGCGACAGATCAAGGTCGGCCCCGACATGCAGGGCAAGGCCTGGCCACTGCCGCACATGTGCGAGCGCTTCGCGGGCCTGTGTCGGCGCGCCGCGGTCGCGGGCACCGGCATCGTGCTCGAGCCCATGCCCTGGAGCAACATCGCCGACCTCACCACGGCGCGCGCGCTCATCGAGGGCGCGGGCGAGCGCAACGGCGGACTGCTGCTGGACATCTGGCACATGGCACGCGGCGGCGTGGACTACGCCGACATCGCCGCTCTGCCGCGCGGCATCGTGCATCACGTCGAACTGGACGACGGCGCGGCGGAAGTGCGGGGCTCGCTCCTGGAGGACACGCTCGATCATCGTCTCTTCTGCGGCGAGGGCGTGTTCGACGTGCCGGCTTTCCTGGCCGCGCTCGCGGCGCAGGGCTACGACGGCCCCTACGGCATCGAGATCATCTCCGCGGCGCAGCGGCGGCGACCTTTCGCCGACGTCGCGCGCGACGCCATCGAGACGGCACGCGCGCAGTTCGCGCGTCTCACCCCTACTCGGCCTACAGCCTGAACCCCAACCGCGCGGGGTGGCATGCTAGCGATCCTGGGGGCCCGGCACGATTACGTGGTCTTCAATCACCACCACCTCGTGGCGGCCGAGGAAGTTCGGCACGTCGGCGAGCGCGGCCTGCCCCTCGGCACTGGCCCAGGCGGCGTCCATCGCGGCCTCGCTCTCGTAGTCGATGAAGGCGAAGCCGTCGATGCCGAACTCGGTGCCCGGTGACGCGACGTGACGCTGCACGTAGCGCACCACGCCCGGCAGTTTCGCGGCCAGCGGCGCATGCACCTCGAGCCAGTAGCGGTCGAACTCGGCGAAGCTCATGTCGGCGCGACGGCCGAGGATGGCGACGGTGCGAACGGGTTTGCTCATGAGGCCGGTCTCCTGCGGGTCGAATCCTTCGAAGTCGCCGACGCGCGGCGGCGGTGTGCGCAGAAGCTATGCCGGCGCGTGTCAGGCGGTCAATGTGGAAGCTCGAGCGTCACCCTTGCCCAAGCAAGGGTCCACGGGCGTCAGTCGGCGGCTGCGCCGCCTGAAACCCGCCTGCGATGCTTGAAGCCGATGGATTCCTGCTTTCGCAGGAATGACGGTGTCCTGGAGGG
>JAIEQK010000094.1 GCA_019747795.1 Gammaproteobacteria bacterium
CGGTAGTCGCTGACGATGTCGGCCACGCCGGCGAGCACCATGTCGCCCTGCAGGCGCACCGCGTCGGCGACCCGCTTGCCGATGACGCCGTAGCCGTTGACGGCGACCCTGATCTTGTCCATGTGCATTCCTTGGTTGTCGAGGCCCCGGTCAGCGCGAAGCGCGCTCACGGGCGACGGAAAAGGTGAGTCGAATGGCGAGCGCATAGCCCGCCAGCGCCAGCGCCAGCAGCGGCATGCCGCCCCATTGCGGGCCCACGGCGTGCTGCATCAACAAGCTGGAAGCGATGTACAGCCCGAGCGTCACGAGCGCGAGCGCGATGCGGCGGCTCGCGCGGTCGACGCCTTCCTGCAGGCGGGCGTCGGGCACGATCGCGATCTCGAACAGGCGCTCGCGGGCGAGAGCACCGTGCAGCCGCTGCGCCAACGCCGCGGACAGGTCGCTCGACGCGCTGCTCAGTTCGAACGCCAGGCGCTTCGAAGCTTCCGGCTTCGGTGCCTGATCCATCGCGCCCGCGCCGGCATGGCGCGACAGTGTTTCGAAGATCGAGAACGACGGTGCCAGCGCCCGAACCGTCCCCTCGAGCAGCAGCATGGTGCGTGTCAGGACGAGCAAGTCCACGGGCAGCCGTACTGCCTGCGAGCGCCCGGCCGCAACCAGCTTGCCGAGCGCGTCCGGCAGCGACCAGTCGCGCAAGGGCCGTTCGGCGCAGTCGGCCAGCAGCGACTGCACCATCGGCAGGAATGCGCTGCGCTGCACCTGCTTGCCGACCAGGCCCATGTCGAACCAGGCATCCACCACCCAGTCGGCGTCCTGCTCGACGAAGGCCAGCGCAAACGCCGTCAGCGCCCGGCGCAGGCGGCGGTCCAGCCGGCCGACGATGCCGAAGTCGTGAAAGCAGATCCGTCCGTCGGCCATCACGAACAGGTTGCCCGGATGCGGGTCGCCATGGAACAGGCCGTACTCGAACAGCTGCTTCACATAGCTGTCGACGAGACGGCGCGCGCAGGCCTCACGTTCGGCGACGGCGACGGCGTCGATGCGCACTCCGCTGCTGAAGTGCTGCACCATCACGGCGGCCGTGCACAGGCCGTCGATCACGTCGGGAATGTCGACGTCGGGCGATCCGCGCCATGCATCGGCGAAGCGCCTCACGTACCGCGCCTCGCGCGCGAGGTCCATCTCGAGGCGCAGGTTGCCGGCGATCTCGTCGACGATCGCCACGAGACCCCAGCGCCGCAACGGCGGAAGCAATGCCTGCGCCACGGTGGCGACCAGGCGCAGGATGCGCATGTCCGACTCGACCGCCTTGGCAGCCCCGGGCCGGCGCACCTTGACGATGACCTCGCGATCGTCGGGCAGCGCGGCACGGTGGATCTGCGCCACCGACGCCGCGGCGAGTGGCGTCATGTCGAAGCGGGCGAACAACTGCGAGGAGGGGTGCCCGAACGCGGCCTCGACGGCCTGCACCGCCTGCGCCGACGGAAACGGGCCGACATGGTCCTGGAGGCGTGCCAGGGCGTGCTGCGCCGTCTCCGGCAACAGGTCGGCCCGCAGGCTCAGGTGCTGGCCGAGCTTGACGAAGGTAGTGCCCAATCCCTGCAGCAGGGTCGCGAAGCGTTCGGCCACGGGATGATCGTCGCAGCGCATCACGCCGCGGTGCCAGCCCCACCACACGACGAAGCCGGCAAAGGCCAGGCCGATCTGCAGCGCGCGCCTGGTCAGCGAGCGGTGCTGCGTCGGCCGGGAGGGAACCCGTTCGGGTTGGACCACGTCAGGCCACCCGGTGTTGCGGTTGGCCGGACTGCCACGCCGCGATGTTGTCGACCGCTTCGTTCAGGATGCGCGCGACCGCCTCGCGCGTGTTGAAGCCGACGTGGGGTGTCGCGAGCACGCGCGGGTGGCGCAGCAGCGGGTGAGTCGCGCCCCAGCCGCGGTCGCAACCCAGGCCCGCGCAGCCCATGGGGGCCTCCGGCGCGGCGCCGCCTTCGTGCTCGAGCACGTCGAGGCCGGCCGCGGAGACGGCGCCGCGGTCGAGCGCTCGCACCAGGGCGTCTTCGTCGACCAACGCCCCGCGTGCGGTGTTGAGCAGCACGACGCCGGGCTTGACGCGAGCGAATGCAGCGTCGTCCAGCAGGTGGCGCGTTTCCGGGGTGAGCGGCAGATGAAGGCTCAGGATGTCGCTGCGTTCGAGCAGTTCGGACCACCCGACGACGTCGACGCCGAGGCTGATCGCGGCCTCCGGTCGCGGGTGCGGGTCGAAGGCCAGGACCTTCATGCCGAAGCCGTGCGCGATGCGCGCCACGTGCGTTCCGATGCGCCCATAGCCGATGACGCCCAGCACCTTGCCTTCGAGCTCGAAGCCGGTGAGTCCCCGGTACGAGAAGCTGCCCCGGAGCGCCCGGGCGCGGGCTGCGCACAGGTGGCGGGCGACGGCCAGCAACAGCGCGAAGGTGTGCTCCGCCACCGTGGCGGCGCCGTAGTCGGGCACGTGGACGACCGGGATGCCGCGTTCCCGGCAGGCTGCGAGGTCGATGTGGTCGGTCCCGGCGGACCGTGTCGCCACCAGACGCAAAGCAGGCATGCGTTGCAGCAACTCGCGAGTCACCGGCGAGCGGATGAACACGCACAGTACCTGGGTCAGCGCGTCGGCCCCGTCGTCCGCGTCGGGTAGCGTCTCGGCCCGGAAGCGAGGCCTCCACGTCCGCGGGCACAAG
Source organism: Gammaproteobacteria bacterium (assembly GCA_019747795.1). Lineage (GTDB taxonomy): Bacteria > Pseudomonadota > Gammaproteobacteria > JADJYF01. Next base: position 2,718 of record JAIEQK010000094.1, read on the forward strand.
GCTTCGAGCGTGGCGCGGTCTTCGGGCCCGACGTCCACGAAGAGCACCCGCAAAGCTCCGGCAACGCTGTCCGCCGCGGGCCACTGGGGCGACACGGTCCCGCCGAGCGGAGTGTTCATGCCGCGCCTCCTGCCGAGTGCGGTCCGGGCATGCCCTCGCTCTTCACGGCCCGGTACAGCGAGACGATGCCGAAGACCGTGGGGATCCGGCGTGTCTCCTCGACATGGCGGAAGCCTGCCGACCCGAACAGCACCGGCAGCATGCCCGCGACGTTGTCACTCGTTGTGTCGAACCCGTCGAGCAGTTGGATTGCCAGGAAGGCGGTTCTGCTAGCCAGTCCGCCCGCCCGGCCCCAGTCGGCCACATGCAGTTCCCCCTCCGGGCGCAGCACACGGTGCATCTGGCGCGCCGTCAGCAGCTTGTCACCCCAGGACAGGTGATGGAAGAACAGGCTCGACAGCACGCGGTCGAAGCGCTCGTCGGCATAGGGCAGGGCGGACGAACGCCCGAGTTCGAAGGCAATGTCCGCGCCAGCGCGTCTTGCCTTGTCTGCCGCGATGCCGAGGACCGCGGGGTCGGCGTCGAGTGCCGACACGTTTACGCCCGGTTGCCGCCGCTGCGCCGCGATCGCGAGTGTCCCGGTACCGCAGCCGACGTCCAGCACCTGCTGGCCCGGCTCGATCGCCGCCTGGTCGAGCAGGGCCCGCTTGAAGATCCGCTCACGCGTCGTCAGCGCCACCACGCGGTCGTACAGCGGCGTGAGCGCGTGGAAACGGAGCGCCGGCTTGATCCCAGTGACCTCGCCCATCACGTCGCCTCCGGCCGTCGTGTTGCGCCACCGGCCACGGCCGCCCGGCGCGGATCGGTGAAGTACAGCAGGACGACGACGCTGAGCACGCCGGCGAAGAAGCACCACACCGAAATGAACCAGGTGGCGTAGAAGGCGTAGGCCGCCACGGCAGACGCAAACGCGGCGACGCCGAACGCGACGACCCGCGCATGGCTGGAGAACATCAGGCTTGCGCAGGTGCCGAGCAGGTAGAGCGACATCGCGGCCAGTGCATAGAAGTGCGGTGACTCGTAGGCGATGTGCCTTTCGGTCACGGTCGCCACGATCGGCAGTGTGAACAGCGTGATCAGCAGGTACAGTCCCACGGCGCTTCCCGCAAAAGCGAATCCGATCAGGACTCGACGCCGCCACGGCACGGTCTCCAGCGCCAGCCCCGCCAGCGGCACGTAGATCGGCCAGAGCACATGCGAGAAGAACGAGTAGGCGTGCGTCAGTACCGTGTTGAGCAGCGGAGCACGATCCGGGAAGGTCAGCCAGAGCGCGCCTTCGAGCAATTGCTGGATGCCGAACAGGACAGGGATCCACGCATACGGCAGTTCCGAGGTCGTGCGCGCACGGCGCACGGTGGCGACGCCGACGACCAAGAGCGCGGCCCCGGCGGTGAAGCTCGCTGGCGCTGAAAAGCACATCAGCATCGCTCCTGATGGAGTCGGTCGTCCGGCCGAGGCCGCGGGAGGCGAGCTGCCATCACCTCGCCTCGCCCGAAGGCCTGGCGTCGTTCCGCGGCGCACGTGCGGTCGACACGGCTCGGGCGAGGATCGCACCCAGCGCATCGGCATGCCGCTGTCCGCGGCGTAGCGCACGTTCCGGAAACCTCGAGGCCAGCCACGCATAGACGAGGTATTTGGCGAGCTTGCCGATCCACAGCGCGAACACCACCTCGGCGATCGGCAGGCGGGAAATCGCAGCGAACATCAATGCTGGCGTCATCGGCAGCGGTGTGGCGGCGATCACGAGCAGGGCTGCGACGCCGTAGGTGGACAACCAGCGGGTCGCGTCGGCCCAGGCGGATGACCGCACGACGTCTGGATAGGCGGCGAACAGCCGGGCCCAGCCGAGGTGGTGGAATGCCAGGTACAGCAACGCCGCGCCCAGCGCCGCGCCCAGGCTCGCCCACACCGCGATGCCGCCCCAGCGCCGCGGCGCCATGAGCACCGCCGCGACCAGGAGGGTCGCGAACGGCACGGACATGGAGAGCGTCGCGGCCACCGCCACGGCACCGACCACCACCGGGAACGCACGGCTGTCGGCCCGCCGCAGCAGCGCACGCATCAGACCCGATTCGAGTGCGCCGCGCATCACAGCGTGTCCGCGTCACTGCTTCCGCACGACCGGGCGCTGGCCGAGCTCGACCGCCAGCGACAAGGCCTCCCGGCCGCGCATCACCTTGAACTGCGCCTTGGTGCCCGGGCTCAGCGCGGCCGTCTCGTTGATCAGGGCCGCGGTGTCGCCGATCTCCTTGCCATTGATCGACAGCACGGTGTCGCCGGCCCGCAGCCCGGCGCGTTCGGCCGGGCCGCCGCGCTGCACGGCGACGAGGGCCGCGCCGGCTGCGGCACCGGTCGTCTCGTGGATGACGTCGCGCGCGCTCACGCCGAGCCAGCCGCGGCTGACGCGGCCGGTGGCGATGATCTGTTCCATCACCTGACGCGCAAGACTCACCGGGATCGCGAAGCCGATGCCTTGCGAGCCGCCGCTGCGGGAGTAGATCGCCGTGTTGATGCCAACCAGGTGGCCGGACGTGTCGACCAGCGCGCCGCCCGAATTGCCGGGGTTGATCGCCGCGTCGGTCTGGATGAAGTTCTCGAAGGTGTTGATGCCGAGCCGGTTGCGGCCCGTGGCGCTGACGATGCCCTGCGTCACGGTCTGGCCCACCCCGAACGGGTCGCCGACGGCCAGCACGATGTCGCCGATCTGCACCGAGGCCGGATCGGCAAAGGTGATGGGCTGCAGGCCCTTGGCCTCGACACGAAGCACCGCGAGGTCGGTCTCGGGATCGGTGCCGACGACGCGCGCCTCGGCGACCTTGCCGCCGGGCAGCATCACCGCGATCTCGTCCGCGCCGTCGACGACGTGGTTGTTGGTCAGAATGAAACCCTGGGCGGCGACGATCACGCCCGACCCGAGGCTGGACTGGCCCTGCGCGGCCTCTTCGTCGGACCCCCCGTAGGGCCGCAGCCATCCGGGCAGTTGCCGCGGCGGTGCCTTGCGCGTGTAGATGTTGACCACCGAGGCCGAGGCCTTCGCGGCCGCGGCGCGGAAACCCGCTTCGAGGCGTGTAGCGACGGACTTGCCGTTCGGAGCCGACGCCGCCCCATCGGCAAGCGGCGCCTCGCGCACCGCCACGACGTCGGTCCGCGTCGGCGCCGCGGGCTCGGGCCCGAACGCCTTCCAGGCGATCAGCAACCCGGCCGACACCGCGATCACCTGTGCGATCAGCAGCCACAGCCGCCAGACAAAGGACGGACGATGGTTGTTCACAGTGCGGTTCCCTCCATCAATTCCCCCAGGGCGCGCGCCATCGGTTCGACGACGCTGATCTCGTTCGATGCGTGCGGCACCGTGTCGCAGGTGAGCACGCGAGCCGGCCCGCTGGCCAGCAGTTCTTCGTAGGCGCCCGGCGCGAACAGCGCGTGCACGCCGATGCACAGCGGCGCCGGCAGGCCGACGCGGCGCACGCTGGCCACGGCCTGGATCATGGTGCGCGCGCTCGACACGATGTCGTCGACCAGCACCGGCTGGCGGTCGTGCCAGGCCGACACGTCCGGCAGGCTGACCTCGACATCGCGGTCACCCCGGCGGATCTTCTGCAACACGATCCAAGGCGCACCCGCTTCGGCGGCGACTTCCGAAACCCATTGCTCGCTCTCCGAGTCGGGGCCGATCAGCAGCGGGCGTTCGACCTGTGCCGCGACCCAGCGGGCGATCAGCGGCGCCGTGTGCACAACCCGTGTCGGGATGCGGTAGATCTCATCGAGGGCGTGATAGCGGTGCAGGTGCGGATCGGCCGTCACGAGCCCATCGAACGCTGTCGACAGCAGCGCGGCATAGGAGCGCGAGGTCACCGCCTCGCCGGCATGGAAGCGGCGGTCCTGTCGCAGGTAGGCGAGGTAGGGCGCCGCGAGCAGCACCTTCGTGGCACCGAGGTCGCGGGCCGCGTCGGCCGCGAACAGCAGCGGCAGGGTCTTCTCGTCGGGCC
>JAIEQK010000248.1 GCA_019747795.1 Gammaproteobacteria bacterium
GCAGGTCGCGCGACACGTCCGGCGCGACGCCCTCGGTCAACGCGCGCAGCACACGCGACTCGGTGCTCGCGCTCGCGTCGCTGACCGCCTCGCGCAGGCGCGGCGCGTCCGTCACGTCCTCCTGGGTCGGCATGCTGGCGAGCAGGTCGCGCAGATCGCCGCGGAGCGCGGCGCTGGCCTGCGGGCCGAGGCGTTCGCCGATCGCCTTGGTGTCGCGCGCGAGCAGCGTGACGTCCTGCAGGAGCTGCCGCGCGTCCTCGGCGCCGGCCTGGCGCGGCAGCACCCGCGCGAGCCCACGCTCCACCGGGCTCGCCTGTGCCGCGGGGGGCGGTGCGGTATCGAGCACTTTCAGCACCGGTTGCGCGCCAAGCGAAGTCACCTGCAGCTTGAGCGACTGGCCGAGCGCCAGCGGCGCCTCGGTGCGCGCAAGCACCAGGCGATCGCCGATGGCGAGGCGTGTGAAGTTCTGATCCTTCCGGCCGACAACCTGCGCGACCACCACGTCGTTCACGGCCCACGGCAGCGCGCTCGGCGCGGCGCGCGTGGCGACAACTAGGGGCAGCGTGGTCGGAAACTGGATCTCCATGGCGCAGACAGCGGCCAGCGGGGATGAAAACTTGATGGGTTCGGCGAACGAGCATGACAGAGAGCGCTTTCCGACCGGGTGAGGACCAGTGGTACCTGCGCCGCGGCGAAGACGTGCGCGGGCCCTTCCCGTGGGCGGCCATCACCCGCCACGCCGGGCTGGGGCGCATCCACCCGAGCGATCTGCTGAGCCGCGACAGGCGGGAATGGCAGCCCTCGCGTGAACTCCTGCCGTCGTTGGTCGAGGCCGGGCTCGCGGGCGCCGCGGATCTCGAGCCGCCGTCCCAGTCTGAGCGCTCCGATCCCGCGGCGGACCGCCACCCGGGACGCGTCCCCTTGCTCGCGGTGGCGCTCGCGCTCGGCCTGTGCGCCGCGCTCGCGGTGCATGGACCGCCGTCGCGAGTCGCCGCGCAGCCCGATTGCCGGGCACCCGCGGCGCCCGGCGTCAACTGGGAGTTCTGTCGGTTCGAGGAGATCGAACTCGCCGGCGCCAACCTCGTCGGCCTCGCGGCGCGCAACGCCGCGCTACGCGGTGCCCACCTCGCCGGCGCGCGTCTCAGCGCGGCGGACCTCGCCTATGCAGACCTGCGCGCCGCGGACTTCACCCTGGCCGACCTGGCCCAGGCGCGCCTGGTCGGGGCCAGCCTGCGCGACGCGCGGCTGAACCACGCGAAACTGACGGGCGCTGACCTGCGCAACGCCGATCTGCGTGGCGCGAGCGTCGCGGGCGCGCAGTGGAGCGCGGCGCGCCTCGGTGGCGCGCTGTGGGTGGACGGTCGCGTGTGTCCGCCCGACGCCGTGGGGGACTGCGCCGCGCCGTGAGGCGCTCAGCCGGCGCGCAGTGGCGCGCGCGGTCCCTGCAGGGTGGCGTAGCGCGAGATCTGAAGCGCGGTCAGCGGCAGGTCGACGTCGATACCCGCCTTGCGACGCAGCGCCGCGACGAAGGCCCGTGGGTCGGGCAGCTGCCGCCACACGGCCGGCAGGAAGGTCGCGCGCCGCTCACCGTACACGATGATCAGCCCATCGATGCCTGGGCGCAGCCGCGCATGGAAGTCCGCCTCGTCGGCGAAGCGCATGGGCTCGGCCGCACCCAGCACGGAGATCTCCACCGTGGTACGCGCGAGTTCCGCACGCGCGAGCGGAGGAAAGCGCGGATCCTGCAGCGCGGCGGCGAGTGCGTTCGCCGCGACATCGTCCCGCAGAGCGCGCCGCGCTTCGAGGCTGCCGATGCAGCCACGCAGCGCGGCGTCCTGGGTCAGCGTGACGAAGCTCGCCCCCGGGGCCAGGCAGCGCGGCGGCATGTGCGGCAGCGCCGATGGCGATGGGCCGTCCACCGCGCGAACGATCGCGTGGCGCGCGACCTCGAGCAGCGCGGCGAAGTCTTCGGCGTCCAGCGACTCAACGCAGGACATAGCTGGCGTAACCCACCACGCGCTCGCGATCGCCGGCGGTGTCGCCGGAATTGCACAGCGCGAGGCGCTCGATTTGCGCGCCTTGGCGCGCCGCGAGCGCCAGCAGCCCATTCAGCGCGCGACAGCCGCAGGCCTGTTCCGGCCCGATGGAGGAGGCGTCGAGCGCACGGATCGTCGCGTCGGTCGCGCAATCGCGCCGCACCGCCGCGGCGTAGTCGAGGAAATGACTGAGGTCGGTGCTGACCAGCAGAAGACTGTCTTCGTCTCGCCACCAGGGCTCGAGGAGATCGGCGAGCGCGTCGGGCGCGATCTCTCCAACCAGCAGCGGCACGATGGCCACGTCTTCGAGCGTGGCCTGCAGGAACGGCAACTGCACTTCCAGCGCGTGCTCGCGCGCATGCGCGGCTTCGCTGGGCTGCACGCACGCATGGGATTCGAAGCGCGCGACGGTTGCGCGATCGACCACCACCGCTCCGAGCGGCGTGGCGAAAGCCGGGGCGTCGCTGCTCGCCAGCCCGCGGACCGGCACGCGATGGGGCGGGCCGAGCAGCACCACGCGGCGGTAACTGTCGCGCCAGGCCGCAAGACACGCGTAGGCCGCCGCGGCGACCGCGCCGCTGTAGATATAGCCGGCGTGGGGCACGATCAGCGCGCGCGGTCGCGCGTCCGCGGAACAGCGCGCCTCGCTCAGCAGGCGCTCGACCTGCGCGCGCAGGCGCGCCGGCTCGGCGGGATAGAAGCTGCCGGCCACGGCCGGTGGGCGCACGGGCGTAAGCGTCATGGCGATGATCTCCGCTGCGCGTTGAAATGCCTTGCGTCCTGCACCATATGTTCTGCCATGGCCGATGACTCGTTGAATCAGGCAAGAGATGGGGACGCGCACGCGGAATTCGACCCTGCGTCCACCGTGCCCACCCGATACTGGCAACGCCTGGAGGATGGTCGCCTGCAGTGCGACCTCTGTCCACGCGCCTGCCGCATGCGCCCGGGACAGCGCGGTCTGTGCTACGTGCGCGGCGCCACGGCGGACGGCGTGGTGCTGACCACCTGGGGTCGGTCCAGCGGCTTCTGCATCGATCCCATCGAGAAGAAGCCGCTGAACCACTTCCACCCCGGTTCCGCCGTGCTGTCTTTCGGTACCGCGGGTTGCAACCTGGCGTGCAAGTTCTGCCAGAACTGGGACATCAGCAAGTCGCGTGCGCAGGACACGCTCGCCGATCAGGCCACCCCCGAGAGCATCGCCGCGGCGGCCGCGGCAGCCCGCTGCACCAGCGTTGCCTTCACCTACAACGACCCGGTGATTTTTCACGAGTACGCGCTCGACATCGCGGCCGCCTGTCATACGCGCGACATCCGCACGGTAGCGGTGACCGCCGGCTATGTGAGCCCGGCACCGCGCGCCGAATTCTTCGCAGGCATGGACGCGGCCAACGTCGACCTCAAGGCCTTCTCCGATGACTTCTACCGACGCGTGACCGGCGCGCGGCTGACGCCGGTGCTGGACACGCTGGTGTACATCGCGCACGACACCACCACGTGGCTCGAAGTCACCACCCTGCTGATCCCGGGCCTGAACGACAGCGATGCCGAACTCGGCGCGCTGTGCCGTTGGTTCGCCGAGCACCTCGGACCGGCGGTGCCGCTGCACTTCACCGCGTTTCATCCTGACTGGAAGATGCGCGATGTTGCGCCGACGCCGCCCGCGACGCTCCGCCGTGCGCGGCGCATCGCGCTGGACGCGGGGCTGCGCCACGTGTATCTCGGCAACGTGCGCGACGAGGAGGGTGGGCGCACCTGCTGCCATGCCTGCGGCGAAACGCTCATCGAACGCGACTGGTATGCGATCGCGCGCTACACGCTCGATGCGGAAGGCGGTTGTCCGCGCTGCGGCGCGCGGCTCGCCGGTCGCTTCGGCACCGCGGCCGGGGACTGGGGACGACGTCGTCAGCCAATTAAATTGTCGTCGTCGCCACTTACCTCTTGAACAATGCTCGTCTCATCTCTATTATCCCGAAGCTCAATTGCGGGGTGGAGCAGTCTGGCAGCTCGTCGGGCTCATAACCCGAAGGTCGCAGGTTCGAATCCTGCCCCCGCTACCAACCAAAAAAGGCCCCGGGTATACGGGGCTTTTTGTTTTTGGGCTGGAGAAAAACGGCTTGACGGACAGTTTACAGACGCACATCGAACCGACGGTGACGGGCCTTGGCTACGAGCTGCTCGGCCTGGAGCGCAGCCGCGGAGGCGGCGGCCAGCTCCTGCGTCTGTACATCGATCATGCCGACGGCATCACGGTCGAGGATTGCGAGCGCGTCAGCCGGCAGGTGAGCGATCTGCTCGACGCCGAGGACCTGGTGCGCGGCGAGTACACCCTGGAGGTATCCTCGCCCGGCCTTGACCGCCCGTTGTTCACCTTGGAGCAGCACCAGCGCTTCGTCGGCGAGCAGGTGAGCCTGCGCTTGAGAGCGCCGGTCGCCGGCCGGCGGCGCGTGCAAGGGCGGCTGCTGGCGGTCGACGCGGACAGCCTGGCGGTGGCGCTGGCGGAGGACGAGGTGCTCAGCATCCCGTTCCGCGACGTCGATCGCTCGCGGCTGGTGCCGGACTGGGAAGCGGAGATGAAACGTGGACGCAAGACCGCGGCGGACTGAGTCAGTATTGGGTATATAACTGATGAACAAAGAAATCCTAACAGTCGTGGACGTCGTCTCCAACGAGAAGGGCGTGGCCAAGGAGATCATCTTCGACGCGCTGGAGGCGGCGCTCGCGAGCGCGACCAAGAAGCGCTTCGAAGGGGACATCGACTGCCGCGTGGCGATCGACCGCGGCACCGGCGATTACCAGGCCTACCGGCGCTGGGAAGTGGTGGACCCGGCCGCGCGCCCGGCCCTCAATCCGCTGGACGAGGACCATGCCGAGGCGCTGGCCGCGGAGGAGAAGATCGCCGAAGGCGAGCTGCCCTATCCCGAACGTCAGATATGGCTGACGGACGCCACCGCGCGGGACGCCGCGCTGAAGGGCGGTGATTTCATCGAGGAGCCGCTGGAGGCCGCCGAGTTCGGCCGCATCGCCGCGCAGACCGCTAAGCAGATGATCGTGCAGAAGGTGCGCGAGGCTGAGCGCGCGCAGGTGGTGGACGCCTACAAGGATCGCGTCGGCGAACTGGTGATGGGCGTGGTCAAGCGCGTCGACCGCGGCAACGTGTTCATCGATCTTGGCGGCAACGCCGAAGCGGTGATTACCAAGGACCAGCTGATTCCGCGCGAGATGGTCCGCTCGGGCGATCGCATCCGCGGCTACCTGTTCGACGTGCGTCCGGAGAAGCGCGGGCCGCAGCTGTTCGTGAGCCGCACCGCAAAGGAACTCCTGATCGAATTGTTCAAGCTCGAAGTGCCGGAAATCGGCGAGGGCGTCATCGAAGTCCTGCACGCGGCGCGAGACCCCGGCCTGCGCGCCAAAATCGCGGTGCGTTCGCGTGACCAGCGCATCGATCCCATCGGCGCCTGCGTCGGCATGCGCGGCTCGCGCGTGCAGGCCGTGTCGAACGAACTCGGTGGTGAGCGCGTCGACATCATCCTGTGGGACGAGAACCCCGCGCAGTTCGTCATCAACGCGATGTCGCCGGCCGACGTGGTGTCCATCCTGGTCGACGAAGACACCCACACCATGGACGTGGCGGTGGTCGAGGAACAGCTCTCGCAGGCCATCGGCCGCAACGGCCAGAATGTGCGGCTCGCGAGCCAGCTGACCGGCTGGGAGCTGAACGTCATGACCGAGTCCCAGGCCGAGCAGAAGAGCGAGGCCGAGGTGCTCAAGAACCAGAAGATGTTCATGGAGCAGCTCGCGGTGGACGAGGAGGTCGCGGCCATCCTGGTGCAGGAAGGCTTCACCTCCATCGAGGAAGTGGCCTACGTGCCCGAGCAGGAGATGCTCGACATCGACGAATTCGACGAAGCGCTGGTGCAGGAATTGCGGCAGCGGGCCAAGGATGCGCTGTTGACCCGCGCGATCGCCTCGGAAGAGCGTTTCGACGGCGACGGTCCGCAGCAGGACCTGGTCGAGATGGAGGGGATGAACGAGGAGTTGGCCTTCCGCCTGGCCGCGTCCGGCGTCAAGAGCATGGACGATCTCGCCGAACTCTCGGTCGACGAACTGCTGGAGTTGGGTGAACTCGAGGACGAGAAGTTCGCCGCGGCGCTCATCATGAAGGCGCGCGAACCGTGGTTCGCCGACGCCGCCCAGAACAACGATATCGAGGAGCGCGCCGATGGCTGAAGTCACCGTCCAGCAGTTTGCCAGCAACGTCGGCATCTCGGTCGAGCGCCTGCAGCAGCAGCTTTCCGAAGCCGGCCTGCCGGCCAAGGCCGCGGCAGACGTCATCTCCGATGACGAGAAGACCCGCCTGCTGTCCTTCCTGCAAAAGAAGCACGGCAAGCAGGAGGCCGCGCCCGAGCCGGCCAAGATCGTGCTGACCCGCAAGACCGTCACCGAGATCAAGGTGCAACCGGATCGCGGTCGCCTGCGTCCGCGCACCGGCCCCGGCGGCGCGCCGGTCAAGCCGGCCGCGGCCAAGACCGTCAGCGTCGAAGTGCGCAAGAAGCGCACCTACGTCAAGCGCAGTTCCATTTTCGAGGACGAGAGCGCGCGCATCGCCAAGGAGGCGGAGGAGCGCGAGCGCCAGCGCGCCGAGGAGGAGGCCGCGCAGCGCGCCGAGGAAGAGCGCCTTGCCGCCGAGCGCGCGCGCGAGGAGCAGGCGCTCGCCGCCGCCGAGGATGCACGCCGTCAGGAAGAAGCGCGGCTGGCGGACG
>JAIEQK010000065.1 GCA_019747795.1 Gammaproteobacteria bacterium
GACGGAGTGGTGGGTTACGACGCAGACCGATCAAGGCCGCCTCTCACTCCCGTCATTCCCGCGAAAGCGGGAATCCACGGGCTTCGCCAGTCGCCGATGTCCCCTCGCCTTCGCGCGGGTCACAAAGTCGTGGGCGATGGCGGCGGCCGTTCCGCCCATCCTCACGCATACAACCCGTCATTCCCGCGAAAGCGGGAATCCATGGGCTTCGCCGACCGCCGATGGACCCTCGCTTTCGCGAGGGTGACGGAGTGGTGGGTTACGACGCAGACCGATCAAGGCCGCCTCTCACTCCCGTCATTCCCGCGAAAGCGGGAATCCATGGGCCTTCCCCATCTGCGCTGTGCCGCGGCCTACACGTGGAGTCATGGTCGTGACCGACGCCAGGCGCCACCCCGCGTTGCGAGCGCGAACGGCCCCATGCTAGCGTCCCACCCTTCCGTGACGTGGAGGTCGGAATGGACGTTGGAGTTTTCATGATGCCGTCCCATCCGCCGGAGCGCGATCTGCGTGTCGGCTTCGAATGGGACCTGGAACACATCGCGCTGTGCGATCGGCTGGGCTTCAGCGAGGCCTGGATAGGCGAGCATTTCACCGCGCCCTGGGAGCCGAACCCGGCGCCGGACATCCTCATCGCGCAAGCGCTGCTCCGCACCAAGAACATCAAGCTCGCGCCGGGCGCGCACCTGCTGCCCTACCACCATCCGGCCGAACTCGCGCATCGCGTGGCGTTCATGGATCACCTCGCGCAGGGGCGCTTCATGTTCGGCGTCGGGGCCGGTGGCCTGCCGAGCGACTACCGGCTGTTCAACGTCGACGGCATGGGCGGCGAGAACCGTCACATGACCCGCGAGGCGCTGGACATCATCCTCAAGCTCTGGACCAGCGATGAGCCCTTCGAGTACCGCGGCAAGTACTGGAACGTGAACGGCATCGAGCCGATGTTCGACGGCCGGCTCAAGATGCACATCAAGCCGCTCCAGCAGCCCCATCCGCCGATAGGCATCGCCGGCCTCTCGCCGCGCTCCGACACGCTCGAGATGGCGGGCGAGATGGGGCTCATGCCACTCTCGCTCAATCTCTCCCAGGAGTACCTGCGCGACCACTGGGCCTCGGTAGAGCGCGGCGCGGAGCGTGGCAAGCGCCGCGCCGACCGCCGCGACTGGCGCGTGGTGCGCGAGGTCTACATCGCCGAGACCGACGCCGAGGCGCGCAAGCTCGCGTTGAACGGCATGATCGGCCGCGCCTATCGCGAGTACCTGCTGCCGCTGTTCAGCCAATTCCGCCTGCTGTCGGTGTTCAAGCACGACCCGAGCGTGCCGGACTCGGACGTCACGCCGGAGTATCTCTGCGAGCACAGCTGGCTGGTGGGCTCGCCCAAGACCGTCGCAAGCAAGCTCGCCGAGATGGAACACGAGGCCGGCGGCTTCGGCACGCTGCTCGTGATCAACTTCGACTTCCTCGACGAGTACTCGTCGTGGTCGGCGTCGCAGCAGGCGCTGATGGAGGAAGTGATGCCGCAGTTCAGGACGCGCGCCGCGGCCTGATGCGCCCCCGCCGCGGCGCTTCCCGCGCCGCGGCGGTGATTTTCGCCCTCGCGCTTTCCCATCGCTCCCCTGTGATTTAATCGCCGGACCTGCCAAGAGGAGCCCTCCCCATGCAATTCGGTCTCGGCGTCAGCGCGCACATCAAGAACTGGGAAATCATCCAATACGCCGAGGCCCTCGGTTACGACCGCGCCTGGGTCGGCGACTCGCAGATGATCTGGTCGGACTGCTACGCGGTGCTGGCGCTGGCCGCGCAGGCCACCAGCCGCATCGAGATCGGCACCGGGGTCGCGATCACCGGCACGCGCATCGCGCCGGTCACCGCTCACTCCATCGCGAGCATCGCCGAGCTCGCGCCCGGACGCACCTTCCTCGGCCTCGGCACCGGCCACACCGCGATGCGCGTGATGGGCCAGAACCCGATGCGCGCCAAGGCGTTCCGCGAATACCTGCGCGTGGTGCGCGCGCTCCTGGACGGCGAGGCGGTGGACTACACCTACGACGGGCACACTCGCGAGATCCAGTTTCTGCACCGCGAGCGGCGCTTCATCAACCTCGACCAGCGCATTCCGATCTACGTCGCAGCCAACGGCCCCAAGGCGCTGGAGGCGGCCGGCGAGTTCAGCGACGGTCTCATGACCGTCGGCGGCGAGCCGGACGTGTTCAAGCCCAAGCTCGAAGGCGTGGCGCGCGGCGCGGCCAAGGCCGGCCGCACCCTGCCGGACGACTTCCACACCGCCTTCATCGGCTCTTCGTGCGTGCTCGGACCGCACGACAAGCTGACCGACGAACGCGTGATCGACGAGACCGGCGCGTGGATCGGCTGCGAGCTGCACTTCTACTACGAGGTGTGGAAGGACAACGGCATGAACGACGCGCTGATCCCCGACCACTTCAAGCCCATCTGGCCCGACTACCTCGCGCGCGTGGCGAGCATGAGCCTGCCGGAGAACGCGCGCTTCCGGCAGATCCATGACGGCCACCTGGTCTACCTGCAGCCCGAGGAGCGCAAGTACGTGACACCCGAGGCGATCCGCGCCGGCGTGCTGGTCGGCGAGCCGGACGAGATCATCGAGCACGTGAAGCGGCTGGAAGCCGGCGGCGTGAAGGAGATCGCGCTGTGGCCGCCGATGGACTGCGAGCGCAAGGTGCTGAAGGACTTCGCCCAGCACGTCATGCCGGCGTTCCGCTGAGACGGGCTGCCGTGAGCGCGATCGCCGCACAGACCCCGGCACTCGACGCCCTCGACGTGCTGGTGGTGGTGGACAACGAGACCGACACGCTCTCGAGCGTCGCCGACGGCCTGCCGCAGATCCCGGAAGCCCAGCAGCTGCTCGCGCGCCTGCCGGCGGAGCGCGTGCACGAGGGTCACGAGTGCAAGGTGGTGTTCGATCACCTGTGCTGCGCCTGCCACGGGCTGTCGGTGCTGCTGACCGGAACCCTCGGCGACGAGCGCCACACGGTGCTGTTCGACGTCGGTCCCTATCCCCACGTGTGGCTGGAGAACGCCAGACACCTGAATCTCGACCTCGCCACCATCGAGGCGCTGTTCCTGTCCCACTGGCATTTCGATCACAGCGGCGGCTTTCCCGAAGTCGTCACCGCCATCGCCGCGGCGCGCCGCGCGCGCGGACTGGCCGCGCCGCTGGTGGTGGACCTGCATCCCGACCGGCCCGATCAGCGTGGACTGATGGCGGCAAACGGCACGTTGGTGCTGCTGCCGGCCGAGCCGAGCTTCGCCACCATCGAGGCCGCGGGTGGGCAGGTGGTAAAGGCCGCCGATGCGCACCTGGTGGCCGGCGGCTTCTTCTACGGCAGCGGCGCCATACCGCGCGTGACGAGCTACGAGACGGGCCTCGCCGGTCACCACTCGTTCCGGGGCGAACGACTGGAAGCGGACCCGCTGATCATGGACGAACGCTTCCTAGCGGCGCGGGTACGCGGCCGCGGCGTGTCCGTGATGTCGGCCTGCTCGCACGCCGGCATCGTCAACGCGTGCCTGGCGGTGAAGGAGAATTTTCCGACGGAGCCGGTGGACCTGGTGCTGGGCGGCTATCACCTCGCCGGCAAGGTGATGGAAGAACGCATTCCCGAGACGGTGCGAGATCTGGCGGGGCTCATCGCGCCGCGCATCGTCGCGCCGGGGCACTGCACCGGATGGCGCGCGAAGGCTGCGCTCGCGCAGGCGTTCGCGCCGGCGCATTACGCGCCGAGCGTGGTGGGGAGCTTGTATCGGCTGCGGGCGGCGTGAGGACGCTGGCACGAATGGCGGGTTGAAACCCGCCCTACAGGGGATTCCACTGTAGGGCCGATTTCAATCGGCCATGCGCAGAGACTGTCTTCGGCAGGGACAGACCCTGCAGAAAGTCTGCCGCATCAACAGAGTCGGATGAAAGACCGCCCTACACGCGGCGACGAACCCGGGCCAGGCCGGCCAGGGCGGTTCCGAACAGCAGTGCCGCGCCCGGCACGGGTATGGGCTGCACGCCGTACTGCAGGTGATCCACCTCCCAGTCTCCGGTGCCGCCCAGGCTGACGATGGTCAGCTTCGAGATGCCGCCGCTGAAAATCGCCCCGAAGAACACGTCCTCGGCGGTACCGCCTGACACGCTGCCGTCACCGAGCGCGTCGGCGCCGGCGAAACCCAGGGAGTTGCCGTTCGCGTCGAACGCACGCACCAGCACATCGTCTTTGCCGAAGGGCGTGGGCAACAGCGTCTCGCCGACGTCGGTCCAGACGATGCCGACGTGCGTTGGCAGCACGCCCAGGGCATTCGCATCGAAAGTGAAGGTGATGGACGTCGCACCGTTCGAGTACAGCGAGCGGCCGTCATTGCCGTTGCCGTCCAGCGCGCCGTCGTCGCCATCCACTGAATCGGTGGTGGCGCCGCCCGCGTTCGTTACCAGGGTGGACGTGGCGCTGACCCCCGGGGTGTTCAGCGCGCCATCCTCGAAGTCCTCGAGGAAGAACAGCGGATTCGCGGCGGCGATGCCTGAGAAGGGGCTGTCGGCGAACGAGGCATAGGACGACGAGACGATGAACGTTGCGGTGGCGGCGTGGGCCTGGAACGAGACGCCGGAAGCGAGCAGGGAGGCAGCGACGGCGAGTGTGCGGTTCATCTTGGACATTCCTTTGTAGGGACGCTTGGTCCGATTAAATCAAGCGGCGGGCCGCTCGGTAAGGCGCTGACCGCCGGCGACTATGCGAAGTATCTCTCATTCCGACATCACGGCCGCGCCAGGCAGGCGTTCATCGTGGTGACGATGCTGTCGCCCGGGTTCGCGCGGGCCTCGGCCGCGCAACGCGCGGTGCGATCTCCGCCGACGGCGGGCGCGGTCTCGGCGGAGGCGCGGGTCACGGCGCGACGCTCGGCCTGCGCCATGCAGTCCGCGATGTAGGCCTTGCGCGCCTCACCCTGCTTGTCGTGGGCGAGCACGTTGCAGTTGGCGCGGCGACGCTGCTCGGTATCGGCCGCCGCCGCTGCGACATCCTTCGCCTGCGGACGCGCTTCCTGCCCGTCGGCGAGACAAGCCTTGAGGGCCTTGGCGCGCGCATCGCCGGTGAGCTTGGCCACCTGGTTGGCGCAGCCGAGGATGACCGACTGGCCCGGCAGCGCCGCTGTCGCGCCGGTCGCCGCGGCGGCAGGCGCGGCCAGCGTACCGGCAGCGGCCTTCGTCTCGGCCTTGGCACCGGCCGCGGCAGCCGCGCTTGCCTTGGTCTTGGACTTCACCTTGGCGGCCGCGGTCGAAGTCTCGTTCCCGGGCTCGATGCGTTCCATGCAGCCCGCGATCAGCGCTTCGCGCTTGGTGCCGGTGGTCTTGCCGGCGATGCGGTTGCATTCGGCGAGACGCGTGAATTCAGGCGAGCTGCCGAGTTCCTGCGCTTGAGCCGCCAGCGAGGCGACGAGCACGGCGCCCAGCCAGCACATGCACCAGCGGCGACGCGCGAGCTTCATGCGCGCGGGACCGCGCCGACGCTCAGGCCGCGCTGCGCGCCGGTTCACCGGCGACTGCACGCGCCGTCTCCCAGGCCAGCACGCCGTCGTCCAGCGTGCCGTTGCGGATGATCTCGCGGTCGAGCATGTAGTTCTGGGTGTTGCGCCAGGGATCGCGATCGCCCTGCTTGGGAAAGAGCCCGATGCCGCGGCGCATGTAGCCAGGCGAGAAATCGTCGAGGAAGGGCTTGATCGCCATCTGCGCATCGCCCGGCCGCAGGCGCGGGGTACATACCGTCGCGCCGCGCAGGTCGAGATGATTGACGAGCCGGCACACGAACTCCGCGACCAGTTCGGAGCGCAAGGTCCACGAGGCGTTGATGTAGCCGAGGGTGTAGATGAGGTTCGGCACGTCGCTGAACATCATACCCTTGTAGGACCAGGTGTCGGGGAAGCGCACCGGCGTGCCGTCGACGGTGTACTGCGCGCCGCCCAGCACTTCGAGTTCGAGGCCGGTGGCGGTGACGATGATGTCGGCCGGCAGTTCCTGGCCGGACTTCAACTTGATGCCACCGGCGGTGAAGCGTTCGATCTCGTCGGTGACGACTTCCGCGCGCCTGGCGCGAATGGCCTTGAAGAGATCGGCGTCCGGCACCAGGCACAGGCGCTGGTCCCAGGGGTTGTAGCTCGGCGTGAAGTGCTTCGCGACGTCGTAGGCGGCGCCGAGCTGCTTCTTCACCATGCCGATGAGCCGGTCGCGCATCTTGCCCGGGTTCTTGCGCGACTGCTGGTAGACGTAGCGCTGGAACCACACGTTCTTGGCGCGCGTCAGTCGATAGGCGAGCTGCTCGGGCAGCAGCTTGCGCAGCAAGGTCGCGATCGGATCCTTGGCCGGCAGCGACACGACGTAGGTCGGCGAACGCTGCAGCATGGTGACCTTGGCCGCGTCCTTCGCCATGTTCGGCACGAGGGTCATGGCGGTCGCGCCGGAGCCGACTACCACCACGCGCTTGCCGCGGTAGTCGAGATCCTGCGGCCAGTGCTGCGGATGCACGATGCGGCCGGTGAAGTCCTCGGCCCCCGCGAAGCCCGGCTCGTAGCCATGGGCGTAGTTGTAGTAGCCGCTGCACATGAACAGCACGTTGGCGCTGTAGCGCTGGCGGCTGCCGTCACGACTCTCGGTCTCGATGGTCCAGCGCGCGTCGGCGCTCGACCAGGCCGCGCTCTTCATGCGGCTACCAAAACGAATCTGCTTGTCGATGCCACGCTCGACGGCCGCCTCCCGCACGTAGGAGAGGATGGAGGGGCCGTCGGCGATGGCCTTGGGTTCCAGCCAGGGCTTGGAGTCGTAGCCCATGGTGTACATGTCGCTGTCGGAGCGGATGCCCGGGTAGCGGAACAGGTCCCAGGTGCCGCCGATGGCATCGCGCGCTTCGAGAATCACGAAGCGCTTGCCGGGGCACTTGTCCTGCAGCTGGCGGGCGGCGCCGATGCCGGACAGGCCGGCACCGACGATGATGACGTCGAAATGTTCCATGGGCTCTCCCTGGACCTCGCGTTAACTCAGCTCGAGGCCGTTCAGTTGACCTTCCTCGCGCCACTTCGCCAGCATGGCGTAGAACTGCGAGGCGCCCTCGTACTGCTCTTCGAAGAAGCCGCG
>JAIEQK010000138.1 GCA_019747795.1 Gammaproteobacteria bacterium
GCGCGGGCGGCAGCGCGGCGAGCGCCGCGCGCAGCAGGTCCGCGCCGACCTTCGCGCCGCAGCCCCCGCAGCGCATGGCCGGGTCGAGCGCGGCTGGATCCTGGCTAGTCGCGGCCATCGACAGCATGGGCAGCTCGCGGTAGCGCCGCATGAAGCGCCGATCGATGTGGTCCTTCCAGCGCCACACCCAGTCGCCGGCCAGGGCCAGCGCGCCGCGCGAGGCCACCGCGTGACGATCGCCTGTCGAAACGATGCCGAGGAAGCGGCGCTGCGGCGTGAAGGGCCGAAGGGGCTGGTCGTCCAGCGCGCGGCGCAGATTCTCGGTCAGCGGCGGTCCCTGGCGCACGGCGAACACGCCGGCCTTGGGGCGCGGATGACCCTCCACCGTCGCGAGATCGCCCGCCGCGAACACGTGCACGTGGGACAGCGACTGCAGGCAGGCATCGACGCGCACGAAACCGCCCGCGTCGACCGCGAGCCCGCTCGCGCCGGGCCAGGCCGGCGCCGCGGCGTGAGTGGTCCACAGGATCTCGTCGACCTCGAGGCGCGTGCCCGCCGCCGTGACCAGCGCGTGCGCCTCGACCCGCGTCACCTCCGCGCCGAGATGCAGGCGCACACCGGCGCGCTCGAGCGCGCGCCGCAGGTGGCGACGCACCGCGGGCGCGTGCCCTACCGGCAGGAGGTCGTCGCCGCTCGTCAGCAGGTGGAACTCGTGGGCGACCCCGGGCGCTGCGTCCTGGCGCAGGCGGTGAGCGACGGCGAGCGCGATCTCCACACCGCCCGCGCCGCCGCCCACCACCGCCACGCGCGATGCGCCGCGCGTCGCGATGCGCGCGCGGAGCGCCTGCCAGCGCGCCCAGAAACTGCTCACGGGCTTGACCGCCACCGCGTACTCGGCGGCGCCCGGCACCGCCATGGCGGGCGTGATGCCGCTGTCGAGGCTCAGAACGTCGTACGCGACCGGCGGTCGCGCGCGGCACAGCACGCGGCCACCGTCCAGATCGAGGCCGACGACTTCGTCGTGGTAGAGCCGCGCGCCGGCGGCGCGGGCCAGCGGCGCGAGATCGATGTGCACCTCGTCGTAGTCATAGTGACCGGCGATGAGGCCCGGCAGCATGCCGGAGTAAGGCGTATGGATCTCGCGCGTAATGAGCGTCAGGCGTCGGCCCGGCATGGAGTGCATGGCGAAGCGCCTGAGCACTTCGACGTGCGCATGACCGCCGCCGACCAGCACCAGGTCGCGCAGGATGGGCGTGGAAGGGGCGTGCATGGCGATCTCACGGAACGCGGCCTGCGCGGGCGCGAACGCGGCTCACGCCGCGCTCGCGCGCGGGACATCAGGCGGCGCGGTGCCGCCCCGGCGCGCTGCGCGGCGCCAGCCAGTCGTCGGTCTGCTGATCGATGGGATGGGCGTCCAGCACGCCGCTCGCCTCGATCTCGGCCATCGCTTCGCGCGAGAACTCGGCGGCCGGCGCGTCGCCGGCGATGACGAACATCAGCACCGAGTACTGATCTGCCGGGCCGTCGGTGATGTTCTCGAAGCGGCGAATCATGCCGGGCGGAAAGGAGATCACGTCGAGCGGATCGAGATCCACCGACTCCACTTCGCCCGCCGCCGACTCCCAGCTCGCGCGCCAGCGGCCGGTCATGCACACGAAGGTCTCGTTAGTGTCGTGGTTGTGCATCATCGGGCCCTTGCCGGGCAGGGCCTCGCAGTAACCGAGGTTGAAGCCCTCGCTGATCTTGATCGACGACATGCGTGCCGCCTTGGCGCCGACCGGCGAAGTCACCGCGCCCTGTTCACCGGGCGGCGGCTGGAAGCCGATGACGTTGTAGAGGATGCGCATGGAGGCCGGCATGTGGCTGTCCGGCAGCCCGCCATCGAAACCCTTCAGATCCTTGAAGCGCGCGACGCGCTTCATCATGTCCTCGCGGCTGACATACACACGCGGAATCTTTTCCTCGAATGCCATGATGTATCGCTCCCCTGGGCTGGCTGCCGGCATAGATAACACATCGCGCGCGGCTTGTGCGGCGCCTCAGGCGCTCGGTGTGGCGAGCGGATGGCCGGCCAGCACGCTCGCATGCTGGGCGATGTAGCCCGGTGCCAGCGCCGACAGGTGCGGACCGAGCGTGCGGTGAGCGTCGGGCAGGCGATGCCACGGAATGCCCGGCCAGGCGTGGTGCTCGGCGTGGTAGTTCATGTTCCACAGCCAGAAGCGCGCGAAGCCGTTGCTGGTCACGCTGCGCGTGCGCAGCAGGATGCTTCCGGTGGTCGGCAGGCTCGAGTGCTCGCACATCAGCCACAGCGTCTGCAGCACGTGGGCGAGCCACAGGCCGGCGAGCAGCCAGCCGCCGCCCGGGATCCACAGCAGCGCGGCGAGCAGGAACGCCGCCCAGGCGGCGAGCAGCAGGCGGCATTCCCGCGCGAGGCCGGCCGGATCCTCGATGTAATCGGTCCAACGGCCGAGCAGCGGCCATTCGTGCCGCGGCCGCACGGCGAAGTGGAGCGCGAGCGAGAGCTTGAGACGCATGAGGCCGTCGCCGAGCGCGGCGCGTCGCCAGGCGGCGCCACTTCGTGGCCATTGCGGCCCCCCCGGATAGGCCAGCGCCTCCGGATCGCGACTCAGATCCTGGGTGTGTCGATGGTGTTCGAAATGAAACGTGCGGTAGACCGATGGCGCCATGCCGAACGGCACACCGGTCAGCCACGCGCCGAGCGCGTTGTAGCGCGGCGTGGCGAACGCGGTCTGGTGGGTGCATTCGTGGAACGGCGCGAACACGCCGGCCCAGGCCACCGCCAGCAGCACGGTCGCGGGCAGCGCGAGCAACGGCGTGTCGTGCCAGTGGATGACGGCTGCCGCGGCGAACAGCAGTACGCCGAGATGCACCGCGAGGCGCCAGCCCGACGCCGCATCGTGCTTCAGCAGCAGCGCGCGTAGCGCCTCGGGCGTAAGGAGTTGACGATGTTCGAAGTGTTCCTGCATGAGAGAGTCCGCGCGGCGCTAGGTCGGCATCTTAACAGCGCTCACGCGCGGAGGCGGGCACGGCGCGCGGCGGCCACGATGGCGAAGCGGGACTGTCCGCGAGATACTTCCGACATGTCCAGCCTGGCCAGCCTGAGCGTCGCGCCCACGGCCCATGGTTTCGCCGCCGTGGTCGGCGGCGTGGACCTGCGCGGACCGCTCGATGCGAGCTTGCGCGCGCGTCTGATGGATCTGTGGAAGGACCACCCGCTGCTGTGCTTTCCCGAGCAGGACCTGGATCCCGCCGCGCTCGAGCGCGTCAGCCTCTGCTTCGGCGAATTCGGTCACGACCCCTACGTCGCGCCGATGGACGGCTACGCGCACGTCATCGAGGTGCGGCGCGAAGCGGCTGAGACCACGCCCATCTTCGGCGGCAGTTGGCATTCCGACTGGAGTTTCCAGGCCACGCCACCGAGCGCGACCTTGCTCTACGGCGCGGTGGTGCCGCCGCGCGGCGGCGACACCGTGTTCGCCGACGGCTACCGCGCGTGGGAAGCGCTGTCGCCGACCATGCAGGCGCTGCTCATGCCTCTGAACGCGGTGCATTCCGCGGCGCCGGCCTACGGCACCAACGGCCTGTTCGCGCGCGACGACGCGAGCCGCTCCATGCGCATCCGCGTCTCGCCGGACGCCGAGCGTCGCGAACGCCATCCTCTCGCGCGTCGCCATCCGCTCTCGGGCCGCATCGCGCTGTACATCAATCACGTCTACACGCTCGCCATCGATGGACTCGCGCCGGACGAGAGCCGCGCGCTGCTCGACTTCCTCCTGCGGCACATGACGCGGCCGGAATTCGTGTATCGCCATCGCTGGCAGGCGCGCATGCTGCTGGTGTGGGACAACCGCTGCGCCGTGCACTACGCGGACGGCGGCTACGATGGCCATGCGCGTCTCATGTATCGCAGCACCGTGGCCGGGGAGCGGCCGCAGGCAGCGCGCGGCGCCTGAGCGCGACGGCGGACCGCGCATGACCGTGACTCGCTCGCGCCGGCCGCGGTCCGCGCCGCCGGCCGCGTTGCTGATCGCGCTCGTGCTGCTGGGCGGCTGCGCGCGCCTGCCGTGGGTGAAGGACACGCCGAAGGATCCCACGCCGCCGCCCGCGCCGACGCTCAAGGTGGTGGTACGCGGTGTCGAGGACAAGCTCGCCGACAACGTGCGCGCCCACGTCTCCGCGGGCAGTCGGCGCTGCGACACACCGGCCGCCTATCTCGACGAGCTCGCCGGCCGCGCGCGCGAGGAAGCGCAGGGCGCACTGCGCGCCTACGGCTACTACCATGCCGAGATCCAGGCGCGCATCGTGCGACGCGGCGACTGCCCGCGGGTCGTGGTGCACGTCACCGCGGGACCGCGCGTGACGGTCGAGGCCGTGCGGCTCGACATCCAGGGCCCGGCGCGCGACGACCCGACCTTCATGGCCGCGCTCACCACGCCGCCGCTGCGCGCCGGCCGGCTTCTGAACCACGCGCACTACACCGCCACGCGGCGCCTGGTGGAGACGGTCGCGCTGGAGCGCGGCTATCTCACCGGGCACTTCAGCACCCATCGCCTCGAGGTCGACCCGGCGCGCAATCTCGCGCGCGGCGTGCTGGTGTTCGAGAGCGGGCCGCGCTTCCAGGTTGGCGAGGTGCGCATCGACCAGCAGCCCGCGGTGGTGGAGGACGCGCTGGTGCGGCGCTTCCTCGACTACCAGCCGGGCCAGGCCTACGACGCGACCCTGGTCACGCGCTTCTACACCGCGCTCGCCGCGAGCCAGTACTTCGACCAGGTGGACATTCGCCCGCGCCTCGCCACGCCGCAGGGCGACGAGGTGCCGATAGACATCCATCTCACGCCGCGCAAGCGCCATCGCTACTCGCTCGGCGTGGGCGCGACCACCGACGAGGGCCTGCGCACGCGCGCGGCCTACGCCAATCGCCGCGTCAACGTGTTCGGTCATCGCCTCAAGACCGAGCTGCGCGCGTCGCTCATCGAACAGAGCCTGTCGGGGGAATACCAGCTGCCGCGCGCCCATCCGGCCGACGAGTGGCTGAGCTTCCAGGCGGGCGTGAAGCGCAAGGATGTCGACAGCTTCGAGAGCAACCAGACCCAGGCCGGCGTGGCCGACACGCAGCGCCGGCCGTGGGGTTTTCTCGAAACGCGCTTCGTCAATCTCGACTACCAGTCCTTCGACATCGGCGGCCGCGTGCGTGATTCGCTGCTGGTGATCCCCGGGGTGCGCTGGGCGCGCAGTACCGCCAACGATCCGCTCTATCCCACGCGCGGGCACACGCTGAATCTCGAGCTGCGCGGCGCGGCGGAGGAGTTGCTGTCCGAGACCAGCTTCGTGCGCTTCGCCGCGAGCCTGCGCATGGTGCGCGGCTTCGGCGCGCGCTGGCGCCTGCTGACCCGCGCCGACGCCGGTTGGAGCTGGTCGGACGACTTTGGCGCGCTGCCGCCAACCGAGCGTTTCTTCGCCGGCGGCGACCAGAGCATCCGTGGCTACGATTTCCAGGACCTCGGTCCGGTCAACCGGCGTCGCAACGTGATCGGTGGTCGCTATCTCAGCGTCGTGAGCGCCGAGCTCGAACGCACCGTGGCGCGCCAATGGGCGGTGGCGAGCTTCGTCGACGCGGGCAATGCGTTCGGCGGCGATGGCCGCGACACGGGCGTGAAGGTGAGCCTCGGCGCGGGCCTGCGCTGGCGCTCACCGCTCGGCCCGGCGCGCATCGATCTCGCCCATCCCCTGCAGGACGACGTGGTGCTGCGCCTGCACGTGCGCATCGGACCGGACCTGTGAGGCGCACGCGATGAACGCGACCGCAACACCGCCGACGCCACCGCGCCGCGCGCGCTGGCCCTGGGCGCTGCTCGCCGCACTGCTGCTCGCGCCGCCGCTCCTGGCGCTGGTGCTGGCCTCGTCGCCACGGCTGCTCGGCCGGGTCCTCGACACCTTCGTGCCGGGGCTCGAGTTCGCATCCATCGCGCGCGACCCCGAGGGCGGCATGCTGATCGAGGCGCCGCGCTATCGCGGCGCGGGTATCGACTTCCGCGCCGGGCGGCTGCGTCTCGGTCTCGCCTTCGGCTGGCCGGCGGAGATACGTCTCGCGCCGCTCAGCGTCGAATCCGCGCGGCTCGAACTCGCAGCACGTGCGAGCGCCGGCGGAGGGGCGTGGCCACGTCTGCCGTTCGTGCTGCGCGCGCCGGCGCTCGATCTTCGCGACCTGCAGGTGGTGATGCCCGAGCGCGAGATGCGCGTGGCGCGGCTCGCGGGCGATGTGGCCCTCGGGCCGCGCGGACTCGGCATCGAGGCTCTGACGCTCGAACTGGGCCCGCACGCGGTAGGTGGCCGCCTCGACTACCAGGCGCTGGGCGCGCCGAGCATCGAGGCCGCGCTCACGTGGCGCGGCGTGGTGGGTGAGCGCGCGGCCGAGGCCGAAGTGGCGCTGCGCGGTCCGCTCGCCGCACTGAAAGTGCATGCCACGCTGCGCGCGCCGTGGCCCGCAACGCTCGACGCCGAACTCGATCTGGCGGCCACTCCGCCGCGCGCCAAGGGCGAACTGCGCGCGACGCCGCTCGGCGCGACGCCCGTGGGCGAGGTGCGCGCCAGCTTCGCGGGCGATGCCGCGGCGCTGCAGGTCGCCATCGATACGACGCTGGCCGCGGCGCCGGCGCGACTCGCAGGACGCTTCACGCCGCAGGGGCAAGGCGTCTCGGGCGAGTTCACGTGGCGGCATGACGGTACACCCGCTACGACCGGGCGCGGCGACCTCGCGCTGGATGCCGATGGCCTGCGTCTCGCCCTGGATGCGACCGCGCCGTTCTCCACCAGCCTCCGTGCGCGCCTGTTGTTCGAGGACGCGGGGCCGCGACTCGGCGCGCGATTGTCCTGGCGCGGCGCGCGCTGGCCGCAGAACGAGGCCACGGTCGAGAGCGATGGTGCGCTCCGTCTGCGTGGCCGGCTGGACCAGGGCTTCACCGTCGACGGCGGCGCGCGGCTGCGCGGCACGCCGCTCGGCGAGGTGGTGGCGAACCTGCACGGCGCGTGGCAGGACGACGCGCTGCGTGTGCGCGCCCTCGATCTGCGCCTGCTGCGCGGGCAGGCCGGGCTGCGTGGCGATGTGCGCCTCGCGCCGACGCTGTGCGCGTCCGGCGAGTTCAGCGCGCGCGGCCTGGACGTG
>JAIEQK010000140.1 GCA_019747795.1 Gammaproteobacteria bacterium
GCCGATCGCCGATGGACCCTCGCTTGCGCGAGGGTGACGGGATTGGAGTGCTGTACAGATCATCCGACCAGTGACCCGTCATTCCCGAGAAAGCGGGAATCCATGGGCTTCGCCGATCGCCGAGGAACCCTCGCTTGCGCGACGGTGACGGGATTGGAGTGCTGTACAGATCATCTGACCAGTGTGCCGTCATTCCCGCAAAAGCGGGAATCCAGGGTCGTCGCCGATCGCCGATGGCCCCTCGCTTTCGCGAGGGTGAGGGGATTGGAGTGCTGTACAGATCATCTGACCAGTGACCCGTCATTCCCACGAAAGCGGGAATCCATGGGCCGCGATCCTGCCGCTCAGGCGTGCGGCGGGTCCCCTCGTGCCCGCCTCACCCCGTATTCCGCAAGCCCGCCGCCACGCCGTTGATCGAGATGTGGATGCCGCGCTGCACGCGCTCGAGATCCGGATCGTCGTCGCGACGCTGGCGGTAGCGGCGCATGAGTTCCACCTGCAGGTGATTGAGCGGGTCGAGATAGGGAAAGCGATGCTCGATGGATCGCGCGAGCGATGGATTGGACTGCAAGCGCTGGGCCTCGCCCGTGATCAGCGACAGCGCCTTGGAGGTGCGCTGCCACTCGGCCTCGATCTGCGCGAAGATGCGCTTGCCGACGCGTTTGTCTTCCACCAGTTCGACATAACGCGCGGCGATGGCGAGATCGGTCTTGGCCAGCACCATGTCGAGGTTCGACAACAGCGCCCGGAAGAACGGCCAGCGCTTGCACATGTTCTTGAGCCGGGCGAGCCGCGCGGCGCGTTCGGCCGGCACTTCGGCCAGGTAGGCCTCGATGGCGGAGCCGAAGCCGTACCAGGCGGGCAACGCCACCCGGCACTGGCCCCAGCTGAAGCTCCAGGGAATGGCGCGCAGGTCCTCGATGGCGCGGGTCGCCTTGCGCGAGGCCGGTCGCGAGCCGATGTTGAGTTCGGCGATTTCGCGTATCGGCGTGGCGCTGAAGAAATACTCCGTGAACTCGGGTGTGTCGTAGACCAGCCGCCGGTAGGCCGACTGGCTGAGCGCGCTGATGCGCTCGGCCGCGGCGAGGAAATCCTTGGGCGCGCTGCGCGTGGGATGCAAGAGCGTCGCCTCGAGGGTCGCCGCCACCAGGGTCTCGAGATTGCGCAGCCCGATGCCCGGATGGGCGTACTTCGACGCGATCACTTCGCCCTGCTCGGTCAGACGGATCTGACCGTTCACCGTGCCCGGCGGCTGCGCGAGGATCGCCTGGTAGCTCGGTCCGCCGCCGCGCCCGACGGTGCCGCCGCGGCCGTGGAACAGGCGCAGGCGGATGCCGTGTGCCGCGCCCAGCGTGGCGAACAGCGCGACCAGCGCTTCCTCGGCGCGGTACAGCTCCCAGTTGCTGGTGAACATGCCGCCGTCCTTGTTCGAATCGCTGTAGCCGAGCATCACGTCCTGCTCGCGGCCCGAGGCGACCATCATGGCGGCAATGCCGGGCAGGGCGTAGAACGCGTCCATGATGCCGGCGGCGCGGCGCAGATCGCCGATGGTCTCGAACAGCGGCGAGATGATGAGATCGGTGACCAGGTCCTCGCCCAGCACGCCGCGCGCGATGCCGCATTCCTTGAACAGCAGCAGCACCTCGAGCAGGTCACTCACGTCCTCGGTGTGGGAGATGATGTAGTGACGCAGCGCGTCGCGGCCGTACACCGCGCGCAGGCTGGCCGCGGCCTCGAAGATCGCGAGCTCGTCCAGGCTCGCCTGGCTGTAGTCCGCGCCGCGCACGCGCAGCGGACGGGTCTCGGCCAGCAGGCGTGTGAGCAGCGCGCGGCGCGCGTCCTCGTCGAGCTGGCCGTAGTCGGGCGCGATGCGCGCGACGGCGAGCAGCTCCGCGACCACCGCCTCGTGCTTGTCCGAACTCTGGCGCAGGTCGACCGTCGCCAGGTGAAAGCCGAATACTTCGGCGGCGCGGATCAGGGGCGCGAGGCGGGGCGCGATCAGCGCGTCGGCATGGTGGGCGCGAAGCGAGGTGGCCACGACCTGCAGGTCCGCCAGCAGCTCCGCGGGCCCGGTGTAGGGGTCCTGCGGCGCCACGGCGTGGCGCAGCGCCTCGGTGCCGGTCAGTTCGTGGAGCGTGGCCGCGAGCCGCGCGTAGACGCCTATCAGCGCGCGCCGGTAGGGCTCGTCCTCGCGATGCGGGTTCGCGTCCGGCGAGCGCGCGGCCAGCGCGAGGAGGTCGGCACTCACCGGGCACAGCAGCGCGGAGAGCGACAGCTCCGCGCCGAGTTCATGCACCTCGGTCAGGTAGAAGCGCAGCACCACCTCGGTCTGACGTTTGAGCGCGGTGCGCAGCGTCGCGGCGGAGACGTTCGGATTGCCGTCGCGGTCGCCGCCTATCCAGCTGCCCATGCGGAAGAAGGGCGGCACCGGGTGGCCGGGCAGCAGCAGTTCCAGCTCCCGGTAGAGCCGCGGGATCTGTCGCAGGAAGGTCGTCTGGTAATAGGACAGCGCGTTCTCGATCTCGTCCGCGACCGTGAGCTTGGCGGTGCGCAGCATGCGCGTCTGCCAGAGCTGGGTGACGCGCGCGCGCAGGCCCGCCTCGTTGTCGGCCAGCTCGCGCGCGGTGGCCAGGCTGTCGCGCTGGCCGATGAGCGCGGCGATGGCGTGCTCGGCGTCGAGGATGCTCTTGCGCTGCACCTCGGTCGGGTGGGCGGTCAGCACCGGCGAGATGTGCGCGCCGTCCAGCACGCGCACGATGTCGGCGGCGCGCACCTCGCCGTCCGCGAGACGCTCGAAACAGAGCGCGAGCGAGCCCTCCTGCTGGTCACCCAATCGCTCGTGCACCTCGCGGCGACGCACGTGGTGACGATCCTCGGCAATGTTCGCGAGGTGGGAGAAATAGCTGAACGCGCGGATCACACTCACCGTCTGGTCGGCGCTCAGGTTCTTGAGCAGCCGGTCCAGCGCGCGACCGGCGCCCGCATCGCGCTTCAGGCGGTAGGCCACCGACAGCTGGCGCACGCGCTCGACGAGTTCGAAGGCGTGTCTGCCCTCCTGCTCGTGGATCACTTCTCCCAGGATGCGTCCCAGCAGGCGGATGTCCTCGACCAGCGGACGGTTCTTCTCGGTCGCGTCGCCCGCGCGGCGACGTAGGGCGGAAGCGCGGCTGGAACGGCGGGCGGCTGGCATGCGGACCTCGTGGCGGCGGTGGCGGTGTCTATGGTGATCGCAAAAGGCGGGCCACTCAATGTGTCTCCTTCTGTTCCCGCCCAAGGCGCGCCTGTAGGTCGGACTTCAGTCCGACATTCGGTTCCAGCGCCCGGATCGAAGGGCTGGGATGAATGTCGGACTGAAGTCCGACCTACAGGGAGCGCCCGCACGCCGCGCCGAAACCGTGCATCCGGCCTCCTCCTGGCGCAGGCCTCACACCGAACGCAGGGCGTCGACGATGTCCAGGCGCGCGGCGCGCACCGCCGGCAGGAAGCCGCCGGCCAGGCCCATGAAGAGCGCGAAGGCCAAGGATTGCATCACCACGCGCGCGTTCATGCTGAAGGCGAAGGACAGCTCGGCGAAGGTCTGCCAGTTCATGGTCGAGACCGTGTAGAACTGCAGCAGCGAGGCGAGCCCCAGGCCCGCCAACCCGCCCACCAGGCTGAGCAGCAGCGCCTCCACCAGGAAGGCGACCAGGATGTTCACGCGGCGAAAGCCGAGCGCCCTCAAGGTGCCTATCTCGGCGGTGCGGTTGGCGACCGCGGCGTACATGGTGATCATTGCGCCGATGATCGCGCCGATGGAGAAGATGGTGCTGAGGATCGAGCCCAGCACCGACAGGAAGCTCGACATCAGCTCGGACTGCTTGGCGTAGAACGCGGTCTCGCGATGGACCTCGACGGTCAGTCGCTGGTCGTCCTCGAGCACCTTGCGCAGCCGCGCGTAGTCGGTGCCGGGCGCCAGGCGGAAGATCACCGAGGAGAACGCCGTGCGGCGAAAGGCCTGCATCATCTGGTCGGTGTCGCCCCACAGCTCCGAGGCGAAGCCGCTGCCGCCCGCGTCGAACACGCCGACCACGGTCCAGGTCTTGCCGGCGATGGTGATGGACTCGCCAAGGCCCGCGCCTTTGAAACCCTCTGCGATGCGCGAGCCGGCCACCACCTCAGAGGTGCCGGGCCGGAACATGCGGCCTTCGACGATGCGCACCTGGTCGCGCAGCGCGATGCCGGTCGACGACAGCCCGCGGATGGTGACGTTGGACGGGTTCTCGCTGCCACGCTTCGGCAGCACCACCAGCACCACGGTCTCCTTGGAGGCGAGTGGCGAACCGTCGCGGGCGGTCGCGATCTCGGGCCTGGCGGCGACCAGCGAGGCCTGCTCCCGATCGACGGTGCTCTGGATCTCGGTCTCCGCCGAGCGTCGGATCACCACTACGTTGTCGTCCACCCCGGTCTCGACCAGGGTCTTCTCCAGGCCCGCCGCGAGCATCAGCACCGCGGCGAACACGAACACCACCAGCGCCATGCCGCCGGCGGTCAGCGCCGTGGTCAGCTTGCGCACCCACAGGTTGCGAAAGATGTAGGCGAGCGGTACGCCGGTCATGGCGTCAGCCGAGCGCGCGGAAGCCGTCGGCGACCTTCAGGGTCGCGGCGCGCCAGGCCGGCGCGCAGGCCGCCACCACGCCGATCAGCGCGGCCATGGCGGCCGCCGCCAGCGGCGTGCGGTCCGAGACGATGAAGATCGGGAAAATCGTGGCGAAGCGATGCCCGACCCACGCGGCCAACGGGTACAGGAGCCAGATGCCGATCGCGCCGCCGGCGAGCGAAATGAGCAGCGACTCGCCGGCGATCAGCGCCACCACGTGGTGGTCCTCGAAGCCGATGGCTTTGAGCGTGGCGTATTCGCGCCGTCGCTCGCGCGCGGTCATGGCCATGGTGTTGGCCATCACCGCCATGATGATCACGATGATCAGGAACGAGACCACTTGGATGACCAGCAGGATGGCCTCGGTCATGGCCACGAAGGACAGCTGGAAGGCCTTCTCGGTCTCGCTCAGGGTCTCGGCGCGCGAGTTGGCGAACATGCCGTCGATCTGCTTCGACAGCGCGGGCGCAGTGGACGGATCCTCCAGCGCGACCAGGAAGATGCCGACCTGGTTGGCCTTGTCCGGCAGGATGCGCTTGACCGTCTCGTTCAGATTGTCCCAATGGAAGAAGAACTGGCTCTCGTCGGTGCGCGCGTCCGCGCCGTGGTAGATGCCGCGCAGCACGAAGCTCCAGTTGCCGGCGAACACCGTGCCGATGAGCGGGATCTGGTCGCCGACCTTCCAGCCGTACTTCTCCGCGGTCTTGCGCCCGACGATGGCGCCGCGCCGGTCGAGCTGAAAGGCCTTCATCTGCTCCGGCGGCACCACGAACTCGGGATACATGGGGAAGTAGCTCAGCGGCTCGACCGCGAACTGCGGAAAGAAATTCTTGCGATCGATGTAGATGCCGCCGAACCAGTCGGCGTAGCTCACCGACTTCACGCCCTCGAGTTGCTCGATACGATTGCGGTAGTAGAGCGGCAGCGGGAACATCAGCGAGTTCTTGTTGCGCACCACCAGGCGCGAGGCCGAAGATGCCTCCGCGCCGGCGTACCAGGCGTCGACCGTGGTACGCAGCAGGCCGAAGGCGGTGATCGCGACGATGATGCCGAGCGCGGTCAAGGCCGTGCGCAGCGGGTGGCGAAAGCAGTTGCGCAGCACCAGGCGGGCGAGGAACCAGGCCATCGCGGCTCAGCCGGTGGCGCGCGCCCGCGGGCGCTCGATGCGGTCGGTGAGCACGCCCTTGTCGAGATGGCGGACGACGTGGGCACGCTCGGCGGCCAGGTGATCGTGGGTCACCATGATGATGGTCTTGGCCAGGCGCTCGTTCAGCGACTCCATGAGATCGAGAATCTCGCGCGCCGACTGGCGATCGAGATCGCCCGTCGGCTCGTCGGCGACGATGATGGTCGGGTCCGACACCAGCGCGCGGGCGATGGCGACGCGCTGCTGCTGGCCGCCGGAAAGCTGCGACGGATAGTGATCGGCGCGATCGGCGAGCCCCACCAGCTCCAGCACCAGCTGCACGTGCTCGCGGCGTCGGCGCCGATCCAGGCGCGTCAGCAAGAGCGGCAGTTCGACGTTCTCGAACGCCGACAGCACCGGCATCAGGTTGTAGAACTGGAAGATGAAGCCGACGTGCTCGGCGCGCCAGCGCGCCAGCTCGCCTTCGCTCAAGCCGGTGATGTCCACGCCCTCGATGGCGAGACGGCCGCGGTCCGGCGTGTCGATGCCGGCGATGAGGTTCAGAAGCGTCGACTTGCCTGAGCCGGAAGGTCCCATCAGCGCGACGAACTCGCCGCGCGTCATGCTGAGATTGATGTCCTGCAGCACCGGCACCACCTGGTCGCCGCGTCGGTAGGACTTGGCCAGGCCGACGATTTCGACGATGGGTGGTTCGGCGACCGCCATGGCGCGAGTGCGCGGCGTCGCCCGCTCAGCCGCCGGGAGCGAGGCGCACGCGCGCGCCGTCGACCAGGGCCTGCGGCGGCTTGTTCACCACCTTCTCACCGGGCTTGAGCGCGTCGCCGGTCTCGCGCAGCCCGGCCAGCGAGCCGTCGGCGGCCAGCGCCACGGCCTCGACGTGATCGCCCACGACGCGAAACACCACCGCGCGGCCGTCGCGCTCGACCACCGCGCTGGCCGGCACCACGGTGCGCGGCGCCTGTTGGGCCGGGTCGAGCGGCGCGGAGAGAAACGCAACGCGCGCGCTCATGTCGGGCAGCACGCGCGAGTCGCGATCGACGAAGCGCACCTTCGCCATCACCGTCGCCTTGGTGCGATCGACCGTCGGCACCACCATGCCGACCTCGCCGCGCAGGCGCACGTCGGGCAGCGCATCGAGCTGGATCTCGCAGGGCTGACCGGCCTGCACCGACACCAGGTTGGCCTCGGCGACGTCGGCCTCCACCTCGAGCGTGTCGAGGTCGGCCATGCTGACCACCGAACCCTTGGACTCGGTGGTCGCGGCGAAGGGCGCGAGCACGTCGCCGATGTCGGCCTCCTTGGACAGCACCACGCCGTCGAAGGGCGCGCGGATGAGCGTGTACTCGACCGCCACCCGCGCCTCGTCCACCGCTGCCACGGCGGCGCTGCGCCGCGCCTCGGCGGCGGCGATGCCGGCCTCGTTAGCAACCACGCTGGCCTCGGCGCTGGCCTTGCCGGCGAGCGCGCGATCGCGACGGCCCAGGGCGGCGTCGTGCACGTCGTCGGCAACGAATTTCTTGTCGCGCATCTTGGTCGCGCGCGTGAGCGCGCGCTCGGCCTCGCGCAGTTCAGCCTCGCTCTCGGCGACCCGCGCG
>JAIEQK010000037.1 GCA_019747795.1 Gammaproteobacteria bacterium
GCGGCGAGCGACATCGTCCAGGCGCGGGCAAACATTCTTGTTGGCATGTCGCATCCAGTACGTGGCGCGCCACCTACGACGCGCTCCCTGGCTCCAGGGTGACGCTCAACGCCCCTGGTGTCGGTGCGATGACGCCCGCAGCCCGCGCTTGATCACCTTTCGACACGCCCAGGGGCACCACCGCCCAGGCGCGCACGGTTGAGCCCCCAGCGTTGTGGTGTCGCGGGCCGCTGCCGCCGCGCGCCTGGTCTACTCCCGCTCCGGCACGGAGCCGGCCAGCGTGACCTGTGTGTGGTCGCGCACCGACCTACGCGAGCACAGGGCCCAGTGTACTCACGGGAGTCTGCTGACCACCGCGCGCCACGGCGCCGTTCCATCCTGCTCCGCTTCACCTTTCAGCCAACCCGTCAGAGGAAACCAACA
This sequence comes from Gammaproteobacteria bacterium, assembly GCA_019747795.1. Taxonomy (GTDB): domain Bacteria; phylum Pseudomonadota; class Gammaproteobacteria; genus JADJYF01. Next base: position 424 of record JAIEQK010000037.1, read on the forward strand.
TGAGTCAGGCAGAGCAGGATCCGCCCCGGACCAACACAGCGTTCGCACCCGGCGGAGCCGGTCCGAAGACCCTCCTCGGCCCCGCTCCCGAGATGACCGGTGCCGACGCCTTGAGGGGCAACGACGTGGTCAATCGTCAGGATGAAGTCTTGGGCAGCATCAAGGAAATCATGCTCGACGTGGATTCCGGTCGAGTCGGTTACGCGGTGGTGTCCTACGGCGGCTTTCTCGGCATGGGCGAGAAACTCTTCGCTGTGCCGTGGCAGGCACTCACGCGGGACAGCAAGCACAAGCGCCTCATCCTTGACCTCGACAAAGACCGCCTGAAGGGCGCACCAGGCTTCGACAACTCGCGTTGGCCAGACATGGCCGACCGCACCTGGGTGAACGCCATTCACACCTACTACGGCATTCAGCCCTACAGCGACTGAGCCCGACCGGCATCGTGCCCCCGGGCTCCAGCCTCACATCGCGCCAGCGAAAAGGACCATCTGACATGAACTTCGACGATCGATACAGCGTGATCGAGCCCCCGCCCTACGAGACCGCAGCCGAACGGCATGCGCTCACCGAACTCGGCGTCGGCTTCGACGGACGTCAATACAGTTATGGACTCTACCGCTACGAGCGGGCAGCGGACGCCGCGGCCTACGCGCGCCTCGCGTGCACCCGCGGCGAAATCCTGCCTGAGGGTCCGGTGGAATGGCTCACACCGCTGCCCCTGAGTCCGCTGGAGCTCGAGCGCATGGCGGAACACAGGATAGGTTTCAACGGCACCCGCTTCACTTTCGGCGAATATCGCTACGAACGCCTCGTCGACGCGCTCAACGCTGCCGTGCGGTCCCGCTGAGGGCACGAAATGCCGGCCGCGGCCGCGCGGGCCGAGGTCATGCACCTCCCCTGGTTCACTGGTGCTGCCGCAGGTGTGCCTCGAGTTCCTTGGTCGACGTGATGTCCACCAAGGTGATGACCGCGCCGTCGATCACGTTGTCCAGCCGACGATAGGGCATGATGCGCACCGAGAACCAGCGTCCGTCGCTGCTGCGGATCTGTTTCTCCGAGAACACCAGGGTGCGCATGGTGTTCTGCGCGTCCACCATCAGATCGGGATACTGCAGCGAACTGGTCAGGTCACTCAGCGGACGTCCGATGTCCGCCTCGCGCAGGTTGACGATCTTCGATGCCCGCTCCGTGTAGCGCCGCACGTTCAGATCATGGTCGAGGAACAGGATCGCGATCTCAGTGCTGTTCAGCAGGTTGGTCATATCGCCCTGGGCCAACGCGAGATCGTCGAGCCGCGTCTGCATCTCGGCATTCACGGTCTGCAACTCTTCGTTCATCGACTGCATCTCCTCCTTGGAGGTCGTCAGCTCCTCGTTGGCCGACTGCAGCTCTTCGTTGATCGACTGCAGCTCTTCGTTGGTGGACTGCAGTTCCTCGCGCGAGGAGCGGTTCTCGTCCCGCAGTCGACGGATCTCCTCTCGACAGGCCTCCAGCTCGGCGAGGTGCGCGGCCTCCGCCGCGCTCGGCGCCCGGCGACGGGATTTCCTGTAGGTCGGCGCCTCGCGGAACACGACGATGTACATGTCGCGGAGCACCACGGGCTCGTGCAGTCTTTCCACCGTGACGTCCACGCTGCGCAACCGGCCGTCCACCTTGGTCGTCAAGCCGGGGCAATACACCGGACCGTCCTGAAGCCTGGCCTGTGCCAGCGCGGTGGCCAGCGGCGCACGCAGGCCATCGCGAATCATCGCGTGGAAATTCCAGTTGGCCTTGCCTGCCGCCGGTTCGAGGTACCGTCCGCTGCGGCCGCTGATGTAGACGATCTCGCCATCGCCATTGACCATCACGGCTGGCGGCGCATAGGCCTGCAACAGCACTCGTTCCGCCGCGGCCTGCAGACTGTCAGGCATCCGGGAGGTGTCAGGTTCGGACGGCACGGAGCTCACCCTCTTGGTCGGTGACAAAGATGGAAACGCGGTGTACAGCAACTCCGGGGCCCCACCGGAGCCACCCGCCGTGCGCCGATACAGGCGCAGCTTCGACTCCAAAGGCTCGAAGAGCCGATTGTACTGGCCAATCGTCTCCGAACTGCCGAGCATCAGCACGCCGCCGGCCCGCAGGCTGTAGTGAAACAGGGGTAGAAGTTTCTGCTGCAGCCGCGGGTCCAGGTAAATCATGAGATTCCGGCAGCAGAGGATGTCGAGGCGCGTGAAGGGCGGGTCCAGCACCACGTCCTGCTCGGCGAACAACACCATGTCGCGCACGCTGGATGCAATGCGAAAGCGATCGTCGTGACAGGTGAAGTAGCGGGCCAGGCGGTCCGCCGGCACCGCCTTGGCTATGCTCGCCGGATATTCGCCGCGGCGCGCGACCGCGATCGCGTCGGCGTTGAGGTCGGTGGCAAAGATCTGCAGTCCCTGCCGTTCGAACTGCGGGATGCGCGAGACCACGTCGGCAAAGCCGATGGCGAGCGAATAGGCTTCTTCGCCGGTCGAACAACCAACCACCCAGGCGCGCAACGGGCTCTCGGCCGGATGCGTCGCCAGCAGTTCGGGCAAGACCTGTGCCTCGAAGTGCTGCCATACGGTCGGGTCCCGGAAGAACTGCGTGACCCCAATCAGAAGTTCCTTGAACAGGAGCTCGAGTTCGCCGGGATTGCGCTCGAGGAACTGCGCGTACTCCGCGACCGAGCGCAGCTGGTGGATGGCCATGCGCCGCTCGATGCGCCGCTGGACGGTGCTGCGTTTGTAGAGCGAGAAGTCGTGGCGCGTGGCGGTCCGCAGCAGGTGCAGGACGTGCTCCATGGGCGCCGCTCGAGCCGCGACTACTGCATCGGTCGCGGCAGGTGCTGGCTCCCGGGGCGCACCGATGATTGCCAATATGCGTCCAGGCAATTCCGCGGGCGGCGCGACGATATCGGCGTAACCCGCCGCGATCGCACTGGCGGGCATGGAATCGAACTGTGCCGTCGCGGGGGTCTGCACAGCGCACAGGCCGCCGAGTGATTTGATCGACTGCAGCCCCTGTGTGCCGTCGACGCCCATGCCGGACAACACGACGGCGACGGCGGATTCACGGCGCTCCCTCGCGAGCGAAGAGAACAGGACATCGACCGGCAGGCGCAGGCCGCGGGGTTCGCGCGGCGCACTGACTTGCAGACGATCGTCGCTGACGCGCATTTCCGCGTTCGGCGGAATGACGTAGACGTGGTCGGCGACGATGGCCATGCCGTCCTCCGCCTCTGTGACGGGCAGCGACGTCACTCTTTGCAGAAGCGCGACGAGCAACGCCTTCTGGGTTGGGTCGAGGTGCTGCACCACCAGGTAGGCCGCTCCTGAACGCGCGGGCAACTTCTGGAAGAACAGTTCGAGGGGCTCGAGACCGCCAGCGGACGCGCCGATGGCCACGATCCGCGCGGCGGGCGGACGCTGCAGCGGCGCAGCGCGATCGTTGGGGCTGCTTTCAGACATGCAAAGGACCGCGCGCTTCGCGGGTCATCCGTCGCCCGGACCTCGTCGGCGCGGCCCGTCCTCGACTCGCCATGCCGCCTCTGTCAGCCTTGTCTGCATAGCGCTCAGCGCGGCGCGACTTCCGCCAGCACGACCATCCACGCAGCGCCGTCGCGCGATCGGGTCACGGTCAGGGAGAGTTCGCGCGCCGTGTCGTCGCCCTGCGCGGCCTGCACCTGGCAGCGGGACTCCTCCGCGCCTCCCTGCAAGCTCACCAGCGCCGCCGCCAGCGCAGTTCGGCCGGCGATACTGATCAACGCCTCGAGGCGCTGCCCCGGCATGGACTGGAGATCGACGCCGAGCAGGCGCGCCGCACGCGGGTTCGCCACCGCGATCCTGCCGCCCTCGTCGAGGGTCAGCAGTCCAATCGCGACGCGTTCGAAAAGCTCGAAGTACTGGCCGAACTGCTCGGCGAGTTCCGCGCGACTTTGCTCGAGCTGCTCGTACTGAAGGTCGATCTCGACCTGGAACACCTGGAACTCGTGCAGGAACTTGAGCGCTTCGGCCGCGCTCTCTTGATTGCTCGCGAGCTTGTGCAGGCTGGCCAGGGCATCGCCGCCGGTGGTCCAGCCCACCTTGGCCGTCGTCCATCCTTCACGCAGGCGGGTTTCGGCAATCTGGCGCAGTCGAAGCGCTTCACGCGGAGATGGCTCGTGATCGGGCATAGCGCCTCCAGTAGGGAATATCGATCTGAGAAAAGCCATCGCCCATGGTGGGGGATTACCAGCGGCGCCATCAGGCGACGGCTGCGACATCGCGAGTCCACATGTGCTGCGCCTTCGAGGGACATGCATCCGCGAGGCTAGCCTACACCGTCTCGCGCAGTCACCGATACCGAACCGAAGGAAACTCGCGGCCGAGACCGTCTGGATGCTCGAGGCCCCACGACTTCTGTCTTGTCATGGCGCTGCCTCACGCACACACGTCTGCGCACACACCTGGGCCTTCGCACGTTGCGTGGCGTCCGCTCGCGAGCTGCGCAGCGCAACGCTTGCGCTGCGCGGGTGGTGGTCGAGCTGTTGCTGATAACGGAGCCGACTCTCGTCCGATTGGACGAGCATCGGCCTGTGCGATGCGCAAGCTCGCGCGGGCGTCCCGGTCTTGTGTCGCGCCGCGAGGGCGCGCGGCGGCAATGTTTGACAACGCACCGATGGGCGTTGCCCAGCGCGCGCACACTCGTCGACGCGAAAGGCCCGGGCACCCATGCGCGGTGGCCGCGCCTGCTGAACGCCGGCTCTTGCGCTCACCGTTCTCGGTCGCGCGCCGAACCGGGCTCGGCGTTCAAGCATGCGGAAGTCGGAGCATCCGACGCGCTGAAGCGATCCCCAACAAGGAGTTCGTCATGAAACTCAGATATCACAAAGTCGTGCTGGTCTCGGTCATCGCCGGGGCGGTGGCAGGCTGCGCCTCCCAAGGTGGACAGCGCAACGGTGACATGAGTCCGCTGTGCGCCGCGGTCGGCGGTGTCATCGGTGGAGGCACGGCGGCAGCCATCACCATCGCGGCCGGGCCGATAGGCGCCGGTGTCGGCGTGGGCGCGCTCATCGGCGCGCTCGCCTGCCAGCACAAGGCCAGCCAGAACGTGGCCGTCGCGCAGGTGTCGACCGCGGCACCTGCGCCGGCCCCCGCACCGATGGCGGAGGTCGCGGATCCCGACAGTGACGGTGACGGCGTGGCCGACCGCCTCGATCGTTGTCCTGATACGCCGTCGGGGACACGCGTCGATGCCCAGGGCTGTCCCGACGTGCTGCTCACGCTCACGGGCATCAATTTCCGCTTTGACAGTGCCGAGATCGATCCGAGTTCGGCAGCGATCCTCGAGCAGGCCATGGCGACGCTCGCCTCGACCTCGAACGTCTACCTGCGCGTCGAAGGTCATTGCGACAGCATCGGCACCGACGAGTACAACCTTGCGCTGTCGGCACGCCGCGCCCAGGCAGTGACCGACTATCTCGTGGCGCACGGCTTCGCTCGATCCCGACTCACGGTCGTCGGCAAGGGTGAAGCGGAGCCTGTAGCTCCCAACGATACCGAGCAGGGCAGGGCCGCGAACCGGCGGGTCGAGTTCCGGGTCGAGCATGGCGCCGCCGCGAGCGATGCCGGCGCTGAAACCTGGCGCGACGTCGACCACTCGGTCTCCACCGGCGCGGTGGACACCAGCGGAGGCCCGCCCCGCTGACGCTTGGCACCGAGCGACACGATATAACTACTCGTCGTGCGCCTCGGTCCTCGCCAAGTACATGGTGTGCCGTCCTTCGTCCGCAAGCCGAAAGGTGTTGCCGCCGGCACGCTTGGCGGCGTACATCGCAGCGTCGGCCTGCGACAGCAGCGCGGCGAAAGTAGTGCCGTGGGCAGGATAGACACTGATGCCGATGCTGGCGCTCGAGCTCAAGTGACGCCGCCCCAGGCGATGAGCCGGCGCGAGGTTGGCGAGCAGTTTCCTGGCGCTGCCCACCGCGTCCTCCACGCAGTCGACTTCGCTCAGCAGGATGACGAACTCGTCGCCGCCCTGGCGGGAGACGGTATCGGACGCGCGCACACCGTCGACCATCCGCTGGGCGGTGGACACCAGGAGTTGATCGCCGACCCAATGGCCGTAGGTGTCGTTGATGCACTTGAAGCCGTCGAGATCGACATAGAGCAGCGCAACCATGCGTCCGTGCCGGCGCGCCAGCACGATGGCGTTGTTGGCCCGCTCGGCCAGTAGCGCGCGGTTGGGCAGGTCGGTCAGAACGTCGTGCTGGGCACGATGCGCAAGGTGGCGCGCCGCCATGCGCTGCTTGCCTACATCGCGAAAGGTGCCCACCGCCCCCACCACGTGCCCGCCACCATCGCGGATCGGTGCAGCCACCTGGTCGACGAAGTACTCGTGTCCATGGCGATTGAGCAGGACCGCGCCGGGCTGCGGTTCCACCCTGCGGTCTTCCCGCATGGCGCGGCCAAGGAGGTCGGGAACGCGCAGGCGGGTGCGCTCGTCGATTATCACCAGCACCTCCTCCACGCGCCTCCCGACGGCGTCGTCGAGCGCCCAGCCGGTCAGGGTTGCCGCGACCGCGTTCAGGTAGGTGACCCTGCCCAAGCGGTCGGCGCTCAGCACGCCGTCCGCGATGGCGGCGAGCACATCGCGGGCGAGGCGCGCGGGCGCGCTTTCGGCGGCTTGGCAGCGCGCGCGGGCGATCGCGTCGCGCATGATGCGCGGCACCTGGCCGGCGCTCATGTCACGGTCCGTGACAAAGGCCTGGGCGCCGCTGGTTGAAGGTACGCGCGACCTGCACTCCGCACGCTCGACGCCGTACACGACGACCGCGAGGACAGGCGCCGCGCGCCGCAGCGCGGCGATGGTGGCCTCGAGAGCAAGGTCGGTCGTTCGCACGTGCAACACGATGGCCGCCCAGCGATGCAGGTCCAGCCGTGCCAGGTCGGCGGGCAGAGCGGCGGCAATCTCCACTTCGAAGTCGGAGCGCAGCAGCACGTCGACGATGCCTCCAGCCTGCCGTGCGGGGCTCGAGACCACCAGCA
>JAIEQK010000146.1 GCA_019747795.1 Gammaproteobacteria bacterium
CGCGCCCGGCTGCACGTCGGGCGCAACCTGCGCGGCGGCAGTGCCGCGGAGGTGCTGGAGGTGGCCTTCTCCCATCCTATCCGCCTCATCGCCAATGCGCTGGGTGTGCCGCCACAGCTGATGCGCGACCTCGGCCGGCGCCACGGCGTGCCGGTGGCCGCCCTGGTGGGCGCGCCGGAGCATGCGGTGCGCCAGGTGGCCGCGGGGGTGGACGTGCTGATCGCCGCGGGCGGCGAAGCCGGCGGCCACTGCGGCGAGATCTCGACCCTGGTGCTGGTGCCGGAGATCGTCGAAGCGATCCGTGGCCTGCGCGAGGTACCGGTGCTGGCCGCCGGCGGCATCGTCACGGGCCGCCAGATGGCGGCCTGCATGGCGATGGGCGCGGCTGGCGCCTGGACCGCCTCGGTGTGGCTCACTACCCACGAGGCGGAGACCAACCCGGTGGTGAAGGACAAGATGCTGAAGGCGAGCTCGCGGGACACGGTCAGGTCCAAGAGCCGCACCGGCAAGCCGTCCCGCCAGCTGCGCTCGCCCTGGACCGAGGCCTGGGAACAGGCCGATGCCCCGAGTCCGCTGCCAATGCCGCTCCAGTCGCTCATCACCGAGCCGCCGCTCGCGCGGGTCGACAAACTTGCCCAGGGCGGGCACGCCGGCGCCAGTCAGCTCGCCACCTACTGGGTAGGGCAGGGCGTCGGTCTCATGACCGAGGCCAAGTCGGTGCGTGCGGTCATGCAGGAGTTCCAGGAGGACTTCCTGCGCGCCTACGAGCGCCTCGGCAACCTGCTGGGCAGCTAGCGGTCTCTTTTCCATCGCCTGCCCGGTGAACGCCGGGCAGGCTTCTGTCCCAAAGCCTCATCCTCAGTCGTGCGTACCGGTCCCGTGTCGCGCCTTGAGCCTATCTCGTTACCGTATGCGCATAAATCATGGGCAATGCGCCGAATGTGCCGATTCATTGCCATTCACTGTTGAAGACGCAAACTGTGGCTCTCACTGCCAAATATGCGAGTACAGGAATAAATCTGCGTGAGAGCCCGCTTAAGGCACTTTCGTTCCATTGGTACGTCGGGCGCCCAGCATGATGAGTGGGCCCGCCAATGTCCCGTTCGGGTAGCTGCGTGATCCGCGCCAACCCTCGACGCCGTAGGTGCGCCATGGAGTCCGCCCCGTGAACATCTTCGTCCTCGACCAGGACATCGAGCGCTGCGCGCGCTACCACTGCGATCAGCACGTCTCGAAGATGATCCTGGAGTCCGTGCAACTGCTCTGCACGGCGCTCAACAAGCAGGGCTTCGTCACGCCCTACCGCTCGACGCACGTGAAGCACCCCTGCGTCCTCTGGCTCGAGGAGAGCCACGGCAACTGGTGCTGGTTGCGTGAGCTCGCGCTCGCACTGAACCGGGAGTACCGCTTTCGCTACCAGCGCGACCGCGACCATGCCTCGATCGCCGTGTTGGCGGCGCTGGAAGGCATGCTCTACCCCGACCACGGGCGGACGCCCTTCGCGCAGGCCATGCCAGACGAATACAAGGTGCCGGGCGACGCGGTGCGCGCCTACCGGGCTTTCTACCGGGGAGAGAAGGCACGCTTCGCCACCTGGACGCGGCGCGCCACGCCGCGTTGGATGCGTGCCGGGTCCGATAGCGCGGCGCTTGGTGTAAGGTAGGCGCCCCGCGCGACAGGCGCCGCAGCCCCCTGGTCTCCATGGTCGATTCGCACCTGCTGTTCTTCTTCCCACCCGCCACCCGCCCAAGCCTCGAGGGCCGCTGCCATGGATGAGGAATCGCGCCGCAAGCGCCGCATCGTGTTGCGCTGGGCCGCCATCGTGCCGGCGGCGCTCGTGCTGTGGTACGCGACCATCGCGCTGGCGCTGGCGCTGAACGCCCTGTTGCTGCGCTTGTGCCCGCAGACCTCGCTGCTCGGCGGCTACTGCACCGCGGAGTGGTCGCGGCCCGCGGAACGGGCCATCGCCGTCGGCTGCGCGGGCCTTGCCGCCCTGCTGGTGGTGCTTGGCTCCGCCTATGTCGCGCCCGCCTACCGGCAGCGGGTGGCGCTGCTGCTGTGCGTCCTCGGTGTGGGGCTCTCGGCCACCATGCTCGGCCAGCTGGGCACCGTGCCGGAGTTCGTCGCGGTGATCCTGGGCGGTCTGCTCGGCGTGTGGGTGGCGCGCACCCTGCCGCCCGACGCGGTGGTCTGAGCGGCCCCGCGGTCAAGCCGGCGGCGCGCCGCGCCGCTATAGAGCCGAGTCCTGACCCATGGGCATCACGCCCAGGAGCACCCGGCCATGTCAGCCATCGCGGCGGCCCTACATCCAGAAGCGGACAGCAGCTTCGCGGCGCTCTCGCCCGAGGAGCTGGCCGCCATTGCCCACGTCCTGGCGCTCGGCATCGCCCAGCACCGCATGAAGTTCGGCGTCATTCCGCTGGCGAGCGCCACGACCAGCGCCCACGGCGTGCAGCTGCGCGAAGAAGCGCGCTCCAGTCTGCGCGAAGCCGTGCATCTCGTCCGTCAGCAGGCGCGACAGACCGCGGCGCCCGCGCATTCGGCGCCGGTGCCGCCCGTGGCGTCCGCCGCCGAGCCGGCCTTCACGCTGCGCGAGCAGCGGCGCCAGCTGCGGGTCAGCGTCAACGCGGCGGTGCAGCTCGGCCGGCCCGACGGTTCGCCGACCTGCAAGGGCAACCTGCGCAACATCTCCTGGGGCGGCGCGTCGGTGCGCTGCGCCGCGCTGCAGCTCCACGCCGGTGAACGGGTGCGGCTGATGCTGCCCATCGGCAAGGGCGAGCAGATCGAGACCCTCGCGACGGTGCTGCGCGCCACCACCGTGAACGACGCCACCGAGTACGGCCTGCGTTTCGACAGCATGACCGCGGCCGACGAGGCGCGGCTCGAGAAAGTGCTCGACATCCTGATCGCGACGCCGGATTCCGAGCAGCGTCGCGGCGAGGCGCGCATCGTGCAGCGCCTGGAGATCGAATACGGCGACTCCGGCGAGTTCTCCGCGGTGCTGGAAGACATCTCGGCCAGCGGCGTGATGCTGACCGTGCCCGACCCGCTCGAGATCGACCAGTCGCTGCTCGTGACCCTGAGTGGTGCCGACACCCACCACAGCCTGAGCCTGCGCGCGCGGGTCGTGCACCAGACGCTGGTGACCGAGTGCGGCCTGGACATGTACCGCGTGGGCCTCAAGTTCGAGCATCCCGACCACGAGCTGCGTGAGCGCGTCGCCGCGGTCCTGCATCAGCTCGCCGCCCTGCGACCGGTCCACATCGAGCCCGAAGAAGCGCCGTGAGTCGCGCCGCGCACCGCGTTCAGCGCCGTGCGTTAAGGCGCCAGTCGTAGGGCAGGTCAGCGTCCAGCGTCACCGTCGCCGGCAGCGGCACGTAGTGCGCGATGAACGTCCGCACGCCGCCCGCGACGGCAAAATCCTCCTCGAACCAGTCGAAGATCCGCGACACCCGCACGCGCTCGGCGTCGCGCGCCAGGCCCTTGCCAGGATTGGCGAGGAAGTCGCGCACCTGGGCATCGAGCTGCGCATCGAGCGTGGCGGCGCGGTAGGGCTCACCGCGCAGATCCGGGCAGCTCAGCGAAGCGCAGACCAGCGCGAAATGGATGCGCGGTTCGCCGCGCGGTCGCAGCACGCCGTGTTCGATGTCATCCAGCGAGACCTCGCGCCCGCCGAGGCGTCCCACCGTCTGCTTCCACACCGGCCGCCACCAGTGGCCGAGCTCGCGAATGTCAGCGAGCGGCTGGTGCGTCGCCACCAGGCGCAGGGTGAGCAGGTTGTAGGCGTTCAGGTAGAAGGCCAGCGTCTCGGCCTCGCCCGCCAGGCGCGCGAGCGGGAAGGTCTCGAAGGTCGCGACCGCGCGAGCGAGGCGCCCGTCAGTCGCGAGTCCGGGGTAGTCGACCAGCGCGACCCGCAGACCGTCCACCTCGCCCATCCGCACATGGTCCGCGAGCAGGCCGGCGTAGTCGTCCAGTGAAGGCAGTTCGGCGCGCGCGCCGCCCGAGCCCGTGAGCGCGAGGGCGAGCAGGAGCAGCGCACGCCACGCCACGCGCGGCTTGTAAGCCGGCGCCCACCCGCGCAGCATGGCGACGGCGCTCCGCGCGGAGCGCCTGGACGCAACGACGAGCCAGGAGGACCGATTCATGTCTCGATTTCGCAATGCCCCGCGCTACTTCGCGCACTGAGCCACCAGGAGCCTTCGACATGGTACTTGCCCAGGCAGATCAGCGCGCGCTGTGGGAACTCGTGCAGCGCCAGCACATCGCCGAGACCCTGCACGCCTACAGTCACTTCGTCGATCGCAACGATCCCGCCGGGCTGGTGACGCGGGTGTTCTGCGCGGACGGCTGCTTCGAACTCGGGGCGCGTCATGCCGTGATCGGCCGCGAGGAACTGGCGCGCATGTTCGCCAAGACGCTGGCGGTGTTCACCGCCACCAGTCATCACGTGTCGAACATCGACGTGCGCTTCGAGGGCGACGCGCTCGCGCACAGCACGGCCTACGTCTACGCCTGGCACGTGCACGTGGAGGATAACCGGCGCATCGATCTGTGGGGGCGGTATCACGACACGCTGCGCCTGACTGAAGAGGGCTGGCGCATCGCGGTCAGGCGCCTGTCAGCGGCGGGCACCGATGGTTGGGCCAATCCGCCCTTCGACCCGGTGGAGCGTCTGCCGAACCCGGTCGATCCGCCCTCACCGCGCATCACGCGCCGCGAGAGCGCGTGACGGCGGGCTTGCCGCGGGGCACGCGTTGCGCGCGCCCCGTGCGGCGTCCGGTTCAGGCGGCCTGCGTCTCCGCCATGTTCCAGCTGCGGAGCTCCGGCGCGACCTTCTCGGCGAAGGTCTTCAGCGTGCGCTCGGCGACCTCGAACGGCATGCCGGCGAAGCGCGGAATCATCAGCACGTCGAAGTCGCCGATGGCCGCGCGGCGCTTGGCGAAGCCGTCCAGCATCTGCTGCGGCGTGCCCCACACCTGGCCGGCGACATAGCCGTCGGCGACCGCGTCCAGGCCCATCTTGTTCATCGCCTCGGCGGCGTCACCGTAGGCCTCGTAGCCCTTCGCGCCCTTGAAGTGCTCGCCCATCATCTCGTAGTGATGCATGACGGAGAGCAGGTAGGCGCGAATGTACTTGTGGGCGTTCTCCGCGGCGCGATCGGCGTTGGTGTCGCACACCGTGATGTCGGTCATGATCGGCACCGGCGCGGCGCGCCCGTGGTGCTTGCGGAAGGCGGCGTTGTAGTTGTCGATCTCCTGCTTGTGCACCTCGATGGCCTTGTAGGTGAACTGCATCATCTGCGCGCCGAGCATCGCGGCCTCTTCGACCGAGTCGGGTGACATTGCCACCTGCTTGATGCGGCCCTTGAAGGACTTCGGCTGCGGGCGGATCACCGCGCGCGGCTGATCGAAGTACTTGCCGTGATGCTCTTCCATCACGCCGGTTTCCAGCGCGTTGATGATCATCGGCGCGGCCTCGTCGAAGCGGCCACGGGCCTCGTCCATGGAAATGCCGAACTGGCTGTACTCACGGCGCGACAGGCCGCGGCCGAGACCCAGGATGGCGCGGCCGCCGGACAGCTGGTCGAGCATCGCGGCCTTCTCCGCCACGCGCAGCGGCTGCAGGTTCCACGGCACGATCACCGCGCCGGTGGCGAGCTTGATCTGCTTGGTGAGCGCCGCGACGTGCGAGAGGTAGACGAAGTTGTCGGGGCAGAAGGAGTAGTCCTCGAAGTGGTGTTCGACCACCCAGACCTCGTCCAGGCCGAGCTGGTCGGCCTGCACGGCGAGCTTCAGCTCCTCGTCGAAGACCTGGGCGTCGCTGCAGTTGGTGTAACCCCAACTCTGAAAAACCTGTTCCATTCCGATGCGCATGCTGTTCTCCCCGAAAGGCGTTGTGGGCGGCCGCGCGCGGGCGGTCCGCCGGGATGTGAAGCTCGGCCGCGCGGGGTGGCGTGCACCCGGCGGCGGATGGCCGAAGCATAGCGCCGGCGCGCGACCCTGGATAATCCCGAATCTAGGGTGAGGGGGACGCGTCGCGCCGCTTGTATCCGACCGCGCACCAGTAGGGCGGGCCGTCGTGGAAGCGGATGTCGGTCAGCCCGGCGGCGGCCATCATGGTGGAGATCTGCGCGCGGGTGAAACGCTGTTCGAGGCGCGTGCCGAAGCGATCGAGCGCGTCCGTGCGCATGGTGTAGAAGCTCTTGTCGCGGTAGGCGCTGAGCGGCAGCCCTTCGACCGCGAGACCGCGTCGCTCGAGCCACGCGGCGCCGCGCGCGAGCGGCCAGTAGACGCTGAGGGCGAGCGCCTGGCTGGCCGCGTAGCGCAGCGGGTAGGGTGCGCGCGACAGCAGCCGACGCAGTACGTCCGATGCGCGCCACAGCGCCCGGAACCAGGCGGGCCGTTGATCGAAGGCGTAGTACAGGTACACGAGGAAGGGCGCGCCGGGCTTCAGCTTGGCGACGCAGCTCGCGATGCCGGCGGCGGTGTCCGGCACGTGATGCAGCACGCCGAGCGAGTAGCCGAAGTCCATCGAGCCGTCGGCGAAGGGCAGGGCGTCGACCGCCGCGTGATGCAGGCTGACGTTGTCCCGCGCCGCGAGCATGACGCGCGCCACGTCCAGCGCCGCGGCGCTCGCGTCGACGCAATGCAGGTGCCCGACGCGCTCGGCCGCGAGCCGCGCCCAGCGGCCGCTGCCGCAGCCGAGATCGAAGCCGACGGCGTCGGGTGGCAGCGCATCGAAGGGAAACACCGCGAAGTAGTCGGCGAAGATGCGCCGCAGTTCGCTCTCTGACAGCGCGCGCTGATCGAAGCTGGTCCATTCACGACCGAAGCCTTCGACGGTCGCCCGGTCGACATTGGCCTCCTGCGGGGCGCGCGGCTCGCTCATGAGGGTTTCCGTCGGGCGCCGCCGGGCGCCGCGCCTTTCGGTGCCGGGCGGCGTGGGGCATAGGGATCGAGCGCCGCCCGCAGGCGGCGCGCCAGTTCGCGCTGACCGTCGTCCGCCTGGCGCATCAGCACGCCACGTTCGAGCATCGGTGTGGCGCGCGTGATGCCGTAGCCCGCGTCGATGCACGCGCCCATCGCCGCCTGCAGCGCGGTGCGACTCGCCGCGAAGGTCTTGGCGGTGCTCGGCACCGTGACCTCGAACAAGAGCGCCCGCGCGCCCGTGCGCAGCTCCATGCGCGGCTCGACTTTCCCAAGCGTCTTGCCGACCAGCGCGAAGAGCGCGCGCGTGTCGGTCGCGGTGGGCGGCGCCACGGCGGTGAAGGACAGCGCGGCGGTGTGTTCGCCGAGCGGATCGTCGAACAGCGGCTCGCCCGCCAGCAGGCGCAGCTGCGCCTGCCACGCGGCATCGTTCGCGCCGGCGGCATCGTCGCCGAAGCGCAGCGTCGGCAGCGCGGCGCGCAGTGCGTTGGCGGCAGCTGTGGCGCGGTAGGCTGGGCCGGCGAGCGCGCCCCAC
>JAIEQK010000312.1 GCA_019747795.1 Gammaproteobacteria bacterium
GTGCGCGCGGGGGCGCGGCCCTGGACCGTCATCAGCTCTTGGCGGGCGCGGCGGCGGGGGCTCGTTCGGCGGGCGCCGTGGGCGACGGCAGGTGGCCGAAGATCGCGAGCATGCCGGCGATGGTGTGCCGTAGTTCGCGCCGGTCGACGATCATGTCCACCGCGCCGTGTTCTAGCAGGAACTCGCTGCGCTGAAAGCCTTCCGGCAGCACCTGGCGCACGGTCTGCTCGATCACGCGCGGCCCGGCGAAGCCGATCAGCGCGTTGGGCTCGGCGATGATCACGTCGCCGAGCATGGCGAGACTGGCCGACACACCGCCGGTGGTGGGATCGGTCAGCACCACGATGTAGGGCAACCGGTTCTCGCGCAGTTCGGCGATCACCGCGCTGGTCTTGGCCATCTGCATCAGCGAGACCAGCGCCTCCTGCATGCGCGCGCCGCCGCTGGCGCAGAAGCATACGAAGGGAATGCGCGCCTCGAGCGAGCGCCGCGCGCCGCGCACGAAGCGCTCGCCGACCACCGAGCCCATCGAGCCGCCCATGAACTGGAACTCGAAGGCCGCCGCGACCAGCGGCACACCCTCCACCCGGCCCTCCATCACCAACAGCGCGTCGGTCTCGCCGGTCTCCTTCTGGGCCGCGGTGAGGCGATCCTTGTAGCGCTTGGTGTCCTTGAACTTGAGGAAATCGACCGGCGCGACGCCGGCCGCGAGTTCCTTCACCTCACCGGCGTCGAAGAAGCGCGTGAGCCGGCTGCGCGCGCCGATGCGCATATGGTGGCCGCATTTCACGCACACCTCGAAGTTGCGCTCGAGCTCGGCGCGATACAGCACCGACTTGCATTCGGGACAGCTGGTCCACAGGCCCTCGGGAATCGAGCGCTTGTTGGATCCCTCGGTACGGATGCTGGCGGGCAGCAGCCGCTTGAACCAGGAAAGGCGGTTGCCGTCGCTCATGCCGCGTCCGCCCGACCGTCGATGGCGACGCGCAGGTCGCGCACCAGGGCCTCCAGCGCGCGCGCCGCGCCGGCGACATCGTCGCCGTGCTGTTCGACGACTTCGACCAGCGCACTACCGACGATCACCGCGTCGGCGCTGGCCGCGGCCGCGGCCGCCGACTGCGGTGTGCGGATGCCGAAGCCGATGCCGACCGGCAGGCTGGACAGCTGGCGGGTTTCGGCGATGCGCGCGTTGATCACGCTGAGATCCACCGCCTTGTCGCCGGTCACGCCCTTGACCGCGACGAAGTACACGAAGCCCGAGGCCTGCGCGCAGATCGAGGCGATGCGTTCGCTGCTGGTATTGGGCGCCACCAGGTAGACCTGGTCGACGCCCGCGGCACGCACCACGCGGTTGAAGTCCGCCGCCTCCTCGGGCGGCAGGTCCACCACCAGCACGCCGTCGACGCCCGCGGCCACCGCGCGCTCGGCGAAGGCCGCCGCGCCGATGCGCTCGAAGGGATTGAGATAGCCCATCAGCACGACCGGCGTGATGTCGTCCTGCTCGCGAAAGCGCGCGACGCAGCGGAACACGTCGTCCAGCGTGGTGCCGACCGCGAGCGCGCGTTCGCTGGCGCGCTGGATCACCGGACCGTCGGCCATGGGATCGGAGAACGGCACGCCGAGTTCGATGATGTCCGCGCCACCGCGGGTCAGCGCGTGCATCAGCGCGGGCGTGGCCTCGGCGCGCGGATCGCCGGCGCTGATGAAGGTCACCAGGCCCTTGGCGCCGCGCGCGGCGAGACGTTGAAAGGTGCTTGCGATTCGACTCATGGTTCCACCCGCCGGGACGGCGATCAGAGCGTGATGCCGTCGATGGTCGCGACGGTGTGCATGTCCTTGTCGCCGCGCCCCGAGAGGTTGACGACGATGAAGGCGTCACGGCCAAGGTCACGCGCGAGCTTGCCGGCGTGGGCGAGCGCGTGGCTCGACTCCAGCGCCGGAATGATGCCCTCGGTGCGCGTCAGGTGACGGAAGGCGGCAAGCGCCTCCTGGTCCGTGACCGTCACGTACTCGGCGCGGCCGGTGTCCTTCAGCCAGGCGTGTTCGGGGCCCACGCCGGGGTAGTCGAGGCCGGCGGAGATCGAGTGGGTCTCCTCGATCTGTCCGACCTCGTCCTGCATGAGGTAGGTGCGATTGCCGTGGAGCACGCCCGGCGTGCCGGCCGACAGCGGCGCGGCGTGACGGCCGGTCTCGACGCCGTCGCCGCCCGCCTCCACACCGACCAGGCGCACGGATGCGTCGTTGATGAACGGATAGAAGATGCCGATGGCATTCGAGCCGCCGCCCACGCAGGCGACGACGGCATCGGGCAGGCGCCCTTCCCGTTCCTGCGACTGCGCGCGGGTCTCGCGGCCGATGATCGCCTGGAAATCGCGCACCATGGCCGGGTAGGGATGGGGCCCCGCGACCGTACCGATGATGTAGAAGGTGTCGTCGACATTGCTCACCCAGTCGCGCATCGCTTCGTTCAGCGCGTCCTTCAGGGTCCGCGAGCCCGAGGACACGCCCACCACCTCCGCGCCCAGCATCTTCATGCGGTAGACGTTCATCGACTGGCGCTTGATGTCGTCCACGCCCATGTACACGCGGCAGCGCATGCCGAGCCGCGCGGCGATGGTCGCGGTCGCGACGCCGTGCTGACCGGCGCCGGTCTCGGCGATCACGCGCATCTTGCCCATGCGCTTGGCGAGCAGCGCCTGGCCGACGGTGTTGTTCACCTTGTGCGCGCCGGTGTGGTTTAGATCTTCGCGCTTCAGGTAGATGCGCGCGCCACCGAGTTCCTCCGACCAGCGCCGTGCGTAATACAGCGGGGACGGCCGGCCGACGTAGTGACGCAGGTCGTCGTCGAGTTCGGCCAGGAACTCCTCGTCGGCGAGGTAACGGCGATAGGCCGCTTCCAGTTCGGCCAGCGGTTCCATCAGCGTCTCGGCGACGAAGCGGCCGCCATAGATGCCGAAATGTCCGCGCGCGTCGGGCAGCGCGGTCTCGTGGCCGATGCCGGCCAGGGCGATATCAGGTCTGGCGTTCAACGCGCTTCACCTCGGCAATGAACTTTCGCATTTTGTCTTGATCCTTGATTCCCTTGGCGGCTTCGATGCCGCCGCTGACGTCCACCGCGTAGGGCGCGGTGCGCGCCACGGCCTCCGCCACGTTGTCCGCCGTGAGTCCCCCCGCCAGGATCACCGGCCGGCGCCGTTCGGCCGGCAGGAGATCCCAGTCGAAACTGCGGCCACTGCCGCCGTAGAGCTGTTCGTCGTAAGTGTCGAACAGCCATGCCGCCGCCGCGCCGTAGGGCGCGCAGGTGGCGGCGAGATCGAGACCGGCGCGCACACGAAACGCCTTGATCCACGGCCGCGTCGCGCGCGCGCAGTCGACCGGCGTCTCGTCGCCATGGTACTGCACGATGTCCAGGCCGGCCGTCTCCACCGTCGCCGCGACCGTCTCGGGCGCGGCGTTCACGAACAATCCCACCTTGCATACGAAGGGCGGCAGCGCGCGGACGATGTCCGCCGCGGCGGACGGCGTGATCGCGCGCGGACTCGGCGGGTAGAACACGAAGCCGAGCGCGTCGACGCCGAGCGCGACCGCCGCCTGCGCATCCGCGACGCGAGTGATGCCGCAAAACTTGATTCGAACGGACATCTGGGGGACGACGCGTGGCAGGTGCGGTGAATCTTGGGATTATCGCATCGGTATACGCCGACAGGTAGCCGCGCGGGTCAGTCGAAGGCCTGACCCGCGTACGCCGCCAGCACCGGCCAGGCGTCGGGCGGCATCGGCAGGCCGAAGCGCGGCTCGTAGCGCACGCCGGTGAGATAGAGGCCGTCGGGCGGCGCGGTCCAGCCCGCCAGGCGCCGATCGCGCGCGGCCAGCACCTCGCCCACCCAGGCCGGCGGGTGCCGACCAAGGCCCACTTCCAGCAGCGTGCCGACAAAGTTGCGCACCATGTGCTGCAGGAAGGCGTTGGCCTCGACCCGCACCACGATGCAGGGCGGCACGACGCGCACTTCCAGGCGATGCACGGTGCGGATCGGATGTTGGGCCTGGCAGCCCTGGGCGCGAAACGACGAGAAGTCGTGCTCGCCCAAGAGCTGCGGCGCGGCGGCGATCATCGCCTCGACGTCGAGCGGCCGGCATTCCCACGACACCCGCCCGCGCCACAAGGCCGGGCGTGTCTGGCGATTGCTCAAGACGTAGTCGTAGCTGCGCGCGCGCGCCGAGAAACGCGCGTTGAAATCGTCCGGGACCACCCGCGCCCACAGGACCGCGACCTGGGGCGGCAGGTTGACGTTGCAGCCCAGCACCCAGGCGCGCGGCGTGCGCACCGCGCTGGTGTCGAAATGCACCACCTGGAAGGTCGCGTGCACGCCGGTGTCGGTACGACCGGCGCACTGCACGCTGACCGGATGATCGGCCACCCGCGAGAGCGCCGCTTCGACCTCGGGCTGGATGGCGCGGACGCCGGCGCGCTGGGTCTGCCAGCCCTTGAAGGCCGAACCGTCGTACTCGAGGCCGAGCGCGATACGCATGGCGGGTTCTACGCGCGGCGCCGGCCTCCCGCCGGCGCGCGGGCTCAGCGTTTCAGCTGGCCGAGCAGCCCCCTGGCTTCCGCCTGCTGAGCGGGTGTGCCCTCGACCACGACCTCGTCGAGGATTGAACGCGCGCCCTCGGCATCACCGAGCTCGATGTAGGCCTTGGCCAGGTTGAGCTTGGTGTCGGCCTCGTCCGCCGCGCTCTGCCGTTCGACCGTGTGATCGACCGGCATGACGATGGTCTGGGACGCGCCGAGATCCGGGTGATCGTCGCTCTCGATGTCCAGCGCGTCGAGCGCCATGGTATCGATGTGCGCGCCGTTCATCTCCACGGTCTCGATGCCGCCGTCCAGCGCGCCCTCGAGATCGATGGTGAGGTCGTCGAGACCGTCGTTGTCGCCGTCCAGCACCAGGCTGCTGCGCGCCAGCCCCATGCTCGACATGTCGACCGTCTCTTCACCCGCGAGGTTCTCGTCGACCATGGCGAGCGAACCCATCTCGGTAGTGAGACCGAAATCGAGCGCCGGCGGCTCGCCGCCCGCGTCTTCGTCGAGGGCCAGTGCGTCGAGGGCATCCCCCTTGAGCGACAGTTCGCCGTCGAAGGGCTGGGTCGATCCCATGGTGATCTCGAGACCGCCGGCGGCGTCCTCGGACTCGCTGATGTCGAAAGCACCGCTCAGATCGTCGTCGCTCGCCGCACCGATGTCGAAATCGAGTTCGCCCGGCTCGTCGTCGCCGAGGCCGAGATCGAGATCCAGGCCAGGGGCCTGCGCCTTCGGCACTTCCATCTCGACGGTCGGATGGTCTTCGACATCGAGCCCGCCGATATCGAACTCCAGCGCGTCTTCGTCAGCCGCGCCGAGGCCGCCACCGGTGAGATCGAGCATCTCGTCGGCAACGCTGGCGGGCACGTGATCGCGCGGCGCGCCGAGCGCGGGCGCGACGGTGTCGCTGATGTCGAAGGCGAGCGCATCCTCGTCCTCCACCGTGGCCGGCGGCGCCAGTTCCGCGTCGAGGCCGCCGAGGTCGAGATCGAGCTCGTCCTCGTCCACCGCCGGCGCCTGTGGACCGGAGGACGTGACGTTCAACAGATCGTTGTCGTCGACCGTCGAGACGTCGCCTGTCTTGGTCACGTCGAGCAAGTCGCTGCCGCCGGTGGTGCGGGACAGTGGCTCGAGATCGCCCAGGCCGAGGTCCAGCAGATCGTCGCCGACCTGGCCGCCGCCGCTGATGTCGAGCAGGTCGTCGCCGCCGTGACCGCCGCCCGTGATGTCCAGCAGGTCGTCGCTGCCATGGCCGCCACCGGTGATGTCGAGCAGGTCGCCGCCGTCCGCGTCGCCGCCGGTGATGTCGAGCATGTCGCCGCCGGCCGCGAGATCGAGGGGCGCGGGCAGGGCGGTATCCAGGTCGCCGCCGGTCACGTCCAGCAGTTCGTTGCCGCCGCCCTCGCCCTCGGTGAGGTCGAAGATGCCGCTCGCGGCGATGTCGAACTGCGCCTCGGCGGGCGCCTGTTCGGTGAGATCCAGCACCGCGCCGAGGTCGTCGGCGTCGCCGGCGCGGGTCAGGTCGAGCACGTCGTCGTCCGCGCCGAGCGCGTCGCCGCCGGTCAGATCGATGACGTCGTCGCTGCCCGCCTCTTCCGGGACCGCGCCGAGATCGAAATCGAGACCCGCCTCGTGCCCGCCGGGCGCGTGGGTGATGGTCGCCTCGGTGAGGTCGACATCGCTGTCGCCGGTGATGTCGACGAAGGCCTTGGCCGCCGCCGGCGCCGCGGTGATCTCGAGGTTACCGCCCTCTTCGAACAGCGCGCGATCGGGCGACATCTCCGACCACATGGCGACTGCGCTGGCCCACAGCGGGTCGCTCTCGCCGACCGCGTCGTAGAGTTCGCGCGCCGCGGCCTCGTAGGCCGCGCGATCATTGGAGGAGTAGTAGACCTCGAGCAGGGGCAGCTTGAACTCGTGACGATCGGGGTTCTGCGCGATCACGCGCTTGACCAGCTCCTCGGCCTGGTCGAAACGCTCGTAGGCCAGGTAGACGTTGACCTCCTCGAGCGGATCGGACTCCGGCACCGCGGCCTGCTGCACGGTGGCCTCGGCGGCCGAGGCTTCGACGGTGGCCTGCGGATCGAAAGCCGGCAGGCTGGGCGAGGTCGCCATGGGGTCGAAGCTGGTCAGCGTCTTGCTGAATTCGTCGACCGTGTCGGCGCCGGCCGTGGCCGCGGCAGCGCCACCGAGCAAGGTGGTCGTGTCGTCACTGGGTGCGGGCGCGACCGGCGTGGTGCTGACCGGCGTGGCGACCGGCTCGCTCGGGGCGGCGCGGGTCTTGAACACGGCACGTGCGATGGAGCCGATCAGGGCCAGCAGGATCAGCACCACCAGCGCGATGACCCCGAGCGCGCCGCCCGGGACCAGGTCGGCAATGTCCTTCGGCACCAGGTTCGCCGGGAAGCCGGCCGCGGGGGCTTCGACTTCGACCTCGGGCTCCTCCGCCGTGGCGGCGGGCGGCGCGGGCGTGGCGGGTTCGGCCGCCGGTGGCGTCGCGGCATCGACGTCGATCTCGGGTTCCGCTTCGGCGGTGGCCGGGGTTTCAGGCGCCGCTTCCGCAGTCGCGGGTTCGGTGGTGGCGGGCTCCGGCGTCGCGGCGCCCTCGGTCGCGGGTGCCGTGGCGGGCTCGGCGCCGGTCTCGGTCTTGGGCTGCGGGATGTCGGCCGGCTTCACGCCCAGTTCCGCCAGGCGCGCCTGCAGCGCCGCCAGTTCCTGGTCCTTGATGTTCACCTGCCGCTGCAGGATGTTGATGATTTCCTCGGCCTCGGCCAGGCGCTCGTTGAGATCGCCGGCCTGGCGGGCGCTGGTGTCGGACTGCTCGTCGGCGAGCAGCTTCGCGTTGCCGCCCGCGGCGGCGCCCTCGTCCGCAGCCGCACCGGGCTTGGTCGGTTCGGTCTCGGCGGGCTTGTCGCCCGGCGCGACCAGTTCCAGTCGCGCGTCGGCGTCGCTGGCGGCGGCGGCCGGC
>JAIEQK010000209.1 GCA_019747795.1 Gammaproteobacteria bacterium
GGCTCGGCTTCCTGACACCAGAGCAATGTTATGAATCTCGATAACTACTGGTGTTGCACTTCGGAGTTGAATCTAAGATCCTTACGCGGCGGGAGCAATCCCCCGCGTCCGCCGACTGTCGCAACAAGTCACGAGGCACGACTCCGGGCATTCGTATTCTTCACCGCTTCGACGACGCGTTCGGGCGCCGTGACCTGCGGGCTGTGGCCGCAGTCCCAGCGCTCGGTATGCCAGCGCGGGTCTTTCTCGAGCCGCGCTATCAGCGGTTCACCGTGCGCTATCTTGAAACCTTCGCAACGAATATAGAGCCGGTGCGCGACAGCCTCGCCGGCGCCGCTCAAGCGCACCGCATCGGTGAAGGCCGCGAGAGGATGAGCGGTCATGCGCCGATTGACCCAGGCGGCATCCGCCACATCCTCCACACCGAATCCGGCTGCATCGAAGGGCAGACCTGCAGGCACTCGCCAGCCGTCGCCGTGGGCTTCGGCCTGGGCACGGAACAGCGCCGGGATGCCCTGGCTGTCGCCCATGAAGTCGAGCATCGACTGACCGTCGCTCGGTAGTGACGCGTCGAGATAGACCAGGCTGGCGATGCGCGCGGGCGCGCGGTCAGCGACAACGGTGATGACCGCACCGGCGGCGCTGTGACCGACGAGGATGACGTCGTCGAGTTCTTCCGCCTCGATGACACCCAGTATGTCCTGCACATGGGTCTCGAGCGTGACGTCCGGCGTCAGCAGATGAGCGCGATCGGCGAGCCCGGTCAAGGTCGGTGTGTACACCTGCCAACCCTCAGCTCGCAACGGCGCCGCCACGCGCCGCCAGCACCACCCGCCGTGAAAGCCACCGTGTACAAAAATGACGGTCGGTGCAGTGTTGCTCATCGAACACCCCCCGGCTGGCGTGCGTGTGGGGGGGCGGCGGTGAAGTGCAGCGGCAGGCGCACCATGTGACGCGTGCTGCCGGTTTCGTACTCGGGTGAGAAGTCGGCGGCAACGCCGAACTCGGGAATACGCTTCAGGAATTCTTCGTAACCGAAACGCAGCACCACCCGCGCCAGAGATTCGCCGATGCAGCGGTGTACACCAGCGCCGAAAGCCAGATGGGCGGTTGCGCGTCTGTCGATATCGACTT
This sequence comes from Gammaproteobacteria bacterium, assembly GCA_019747795.1. Lineage (GTDB taxonomy): Bacteria > Pseudomonadota > Gammaproteobacteria > JADJYF01. The sequence continues at coordinate 1,135 of JAIEQK010000209.1, forward strand.
TGTTCGGTTCCTCGAACAAGGTTGGATCGCGACAGGCCGCGCCATAGGACAGCAGCACGCGGTCACCTTCCCGCATTTTGACGCCGCCGACTTCAACTTCCTGTTTGACGCGGCGCGCCATGTTCACCACGCCCAGGTACAGGCGCAGGAACTCATCCAGGGCCTGGGGAATCAAGGACGGATCGTTGACCAGCCGTTGGCGATCCGCCGGATGGGTGGCGAGATGATACAAACCGCCGGAGAAGGCATAACCGGTCGTGCCGATGCCGCCGATGGTCAGCTGACATAGCGTGCCGACCTTGTCCTCCCAACTGAAACCCTCGTGCTCGAAGGCGAGCAGAGCGTCGACGATATCGCCGCGCGACGCTTCGCCTTGACGCTGGCGCATATAGCGCTCGATACGCGTCATGCCGTTCAGAAAATTCTGCGCGCGTTCCGATTCCGGGCCGACGAAACTGAAGGCGTTGAGCAGATAGGGCAACTCCTCGCGATCCATGCCAGCCACGGCTGTAGAAAACACGTACTGCGGCAACGGATTGGCAAACTCACTCACCAGTTCGACTTCACCGCGTTCGATAAAGGCGTCGATCAACGTATTGGCGTGGGCGCGCACTTGCGGCTCGAACGCGGCTGCGGCGCGAGGCTTCAAGAAGGGTTCGAGCACCGCGCGCAACGCGCGTTGCAAGGGTGGGTCGACTTCCGCCGGAGGAAAATAGGGCATGCCTGGCGGGCGGTTGACCATGAAACCATCGGCGGACGAAAACGTTCGCCAGTCCTTGGTGCACTGAATGACATCCCTATAGTTGTGCACTACCCAGTAACCTTCGCCCACCTCGCTGCGCGCGACCGGACACCCGGCGTGCAGGGTCGCCACGACATCGTCCCAGCGCTCGCTGAGTTCGGTATCGGTGAGGTCGAAGTCGGTCAGGAAGTCGCGTTTGAATGGTTCCATCGCATAACCTTGTCAGGGCTGGGGACATGGGGCGGTCAGCTTAGGTTCTGCCCGGCTCGCTGCCAAGTCGAAACGCAGGCGTTCAGACGGCGATAAGCGCTCTTGCCGCCGCCGGTAGACCCTGCGCGTCCAACGGCTGACAGCAGGTCGGCGCCGACACGATCAGTGCCGTCGCACTGTCGCGGTCCAGAACTCGACCAGGATCTCGACGCCGCAACACCCGAAGGCCTGGACCTCAGCGTCCGGTTGTTCCTCCCTCGGCACCGCAGTGGAGATCGCCTGACCGCGCAGCTTGACCGTCACGGCGATGAGCGCCTGGACGCTGCGTATACTGCCCCGCGTCCGCTTGACCCTCGGGTTCGGCGCCGAGGTGCGTGCCCTCATCGAGCGGCGCCGCGGCTTGCTGTGGGGGGCGGTGGGTTGGTGGCGGGGGGTTTCCGTCCTGGGGGGGCGCGCGGCTCGCGCCGCCCGCGACGGCAGCCTCAGCGCGCCAGGGGCTCGCGCATACCCGGGTAGTAGTAGCCGTAGCAGATGCCGCACACCGTGTGCGTGGTCAGCAGCGGCGACTGGCGCACCCACGCCGGCACCCAGTCCCACACCGATGCGCCCTCGCGTCGTTCCACGCGCCGGCAATGGGCGCATTGGTGGACCAGGCCGTTGTCGTCGCGGTAGCGGGCGTCGTTGGGCGCCAGCGGTGCGCGCGCGGCATCGTGCGGATGTTCGACCACCAGCGAATTGATGAGCACGTGACCACGGGCGTCGGCCAGGGTATAGACCTGCACGGTGAAGCGGCGATAGACCTCGGCGCTCGAGCATTCGTACTCGTGGGCGTGGGGGCGCAGCGACGCGTCACGATGCGGCGCCTCGGCGAGCAGCTGGCGGTAGAAGGCGCGCAGCGGCGCGGCGATCGCCTCGTAGTAGTTCGCGCCCACGCTCCAGCGCTGGTCGACCACCGGACCGTCACCATTGTCGTGCGCGAAGCGTGACCAGGCGGGATTGATGTAGCCGATGGTGCCGTCGCCGCGCAGCCCGACCACCGGCCACGGATGGGCTTCGAGCGACGCCACCCGGAGCTCGCGCGCGAGGTCCGCGGCGAAGTCGGGCGCCGAGCGGCTGGCCAGGTCGGACGGGACTTCGACACCATTCATGGCGGCAGCATAGCCGCAGCCCGGGTGGCGCGGCGCACCATGTCCTTGATCCTGGTCAAGCTCGCGTCGCGCCTACGGCGCACTCGGCGCCATGCTCGCCCGCAGGCTCAGCATGGGCTGCTGGCTGACCTGCACCAGGCCGCGCCGCGGGCGGTCCAGGTCGACGATGAGATAGCTCACCACCACCATCAAGAGCACCAGCAGCACGCTCGCCAACGGCGGTCGATGGGCGGCCAGGCCGGCGCTGTAGCCGAGCACGCTGGCGCTGATCGCGAAGGTCACGAACAGGATCCACAGCACGACCTCGGGCACATGGCGATCGAGCGTGGCGTTGCGCGCGCCATAGGCGTCGATGGCGTCGTTCAAGGTCTGCACGAAGAGCCCGGTGGTGGTGACGCGATCGTCCGCCGCCAGCGCGCGGCCCGTGGCGGCCCACAGGGCCTCGCTGAGCGCGTCGGTGCGCGCCAGTGCGGCGTGGCGGGCATCGTCCTCGGCCAGCGTCAGGTGGCTCTCGGCGATCCGCGCGTCGGTGTAGTGCAGCAGGAGCTCGCGCAGCTCGCCGCGCGCCGGTTCGTTCAGCAGCGCGCTGCGCAGCCACGTGGTGCCGAGCTCATTGGCCTCGGTCACCACCGCTTCGTTGCGGGCGTCGAAGTGCTGCAGGGCCACGGCAAAGGTGAAGCTCAGCACCAGCGCCAGCAACCCGAGCAGCGAGCCCTGTACCACGCCGATGTGGCTGCGTAAGGCTTCGCTCGTCGCCGCCGCGCGCGGTCGGCCGAGACGGTAGCCGAGTTCCAGCGCGCACAGCATGGTGAGGGCGAGGGTCGCGGCGACCACGCGGCTGTCGACGCCATAGAGGAATTCCGTCACGACGCGGCCCCTCAGTCGATGAGCTCGGCCGCGAGCGCGTCCAGTTCGTGGCACTGCTCGGCGGCCGTCCGTCCCGCCAGCCATAGCACCACCTGCTCGGCGCCGGCGGCGGCCAGGGCCTCGCAGTCACGGCGCGCCCGCCATTGGCCGGGCGCGCCGAGCACGGTGATGCGCAGCGTCGTCGGGTCGCGCCCCGCCTGTTCGGCGAGTGCGTAGAGCTCGTCGCGGCCCGCCACCAGCTGCTGCACCTTGCCGATCACCGGTAACCAGCCGTCGCCGTAGCGCACGATGCGCTGGAACACGCGCTTCGCCCAAGTGTCGCCGAACAGGATGCTGCCGAGGTAGATGGGCGGGTGGGGGCGCTGGACCGGCTTGGGATGGCTGCGCAGCGGCGGGAAATCGTAGTACTTGCCGTGGTACTCGCTGGGGTCCTCGGTCCAGCAGGCCTTCATCACTTCGATCGCTTCGCGCACCTGGGTCCAGCGATGCTCGAAGTCGCAGCCGAGGATCTCCGCCTCTTCCTTGTTCCACCCGGCGCCGATGCCGAAATGGAAGCGCCCGCCGCTGTAGGCATCGAGCGAAGCGATCTCCTTGGCGAGATGCAGTGGGTGGCGTTCCGGCACCAGCAGCACGGCCGTGCCGACCTCGAGCGCGCGGGTCGCGGTGGCGGCGCGCATCAGGGCAATCAGCGGATCCGGCATCTGCCACAGGTAGTCCGGGTCGGGCGCAACGCCCGGATGGGGATTACCCGGATAGGCGGTCGAATAGTTCACCGGCAGGATGAGATGATCGGGCACCCAGTAGGAGGCGAAGCCGCGATCCTCCGCGTGGCGGGCGACCACCGCCGGATCGGCGGCGGCATCGGGCAGGATGGAAAACACGCCGAGCTTCATGGGCGACTCCGGGGCATGGCGATTCGAGCGCTTGCGCGCGGCGTCATGCTAGCGAACGGCATGCCCGTCGCCTACGGAGGCAGCCGAAAAGCCGAACCTACCCAAAAGTAGGTGTAGAACGCTTAGACTAGCCGCCAGGCCAGGCCCCGCGAGAGGGCCGGCCGCGGAAGATGGTTCAATTGGGGAGGCTCAGGGGCTCATGAATTTTCGTCTGGCGCACTGGATCATGCAGCGCCGCTTCGCGGTGTCGGTGATCTTCATCCTGGTCACGCTGTTCTTCATGGCGGGCTTCCCCAAGGTGCAGATCCGCACCGTGTTCAACGACCTCCTGCCGCGCGACGACCCCTACGTGAAGGTGTTCTTCGATCACCGCAACTTCGGCAACCCGCTGACGGTCGCCATCATGTTGAAGCGCAAGTCCGGCGACATCTACACGCCCGAGACCCTGGACAAGGTGTGGCGCCTGACGCGCGACCTCGACCTCGCGCCCCACATCAACCACGACCAGCTGATTTCCATCTCCACCGAGAAGCTGCGTTACGCCGAGGCCACGACGGAAGGCATCGACACCAAGCCGCTGATGGACGACCACGCCCCGGCGACGCCGGAGGAGATGGCCGAGTTCAAGCGCCGCGTCGCCATCTCGGTGAACGCGCGCGCCTTCTTCATTTCCGGTGACGAGACCGCGACGCTCATCACCGCCGGCTTTCACGACACCATCGACTACGGCGAGACCTTCGCCTTCGTGCAGAAACTCGTCGAGGACGCGCGCGACGCCGATCACGAGGTGCACCTGGTCGGGCAGCCGGTCCTGACCGGCTGGGTGTACAAGCTGCAGAAGCAGACCTACGGCATCTTCGCCGTCACGGTCGGCATGCTGATGATCGCGCTGGTGTTCTACATGCGGAACATCGCCGGCACGGTGACGCCCATCGTCTGCGCGGGGGTGGCGGGGCTTTGGGGCTTCGGCTTCATCGGCTGGCTCGAGCGTCCCATCGAGCCGCTGCTCATGATCGTGCCGCTGCTGCTGGTGGCGCGCTCCTTCTCCCACTGCGTGCAGTACACCGAGCGCTACTACGAGGTGCTGCTGCATCTGAAGGACCGGGTGAAGGCCGCCGAGGTGACGATGGCGATCATGATGGCGCCCTCGGTGCTCGGCATCCTGACCGACGTGTGCGGCATCATCTTCATCGCCATCGCACCGATCAAGACGATGATCAATCACGCGATCTTCTGCGGCATGTGGGCCCTGTGGATCATTCCGACCGGCATCTTCCTGTGTTCCATCCTGCTGTCCTACCTGCCGGTGCCGCGCAACATGCACAAGATCATCGGCGGCGCGGACCACGAGTCCGGCATCCACCTGCTGCAGGACCGGGTGCTGAACCAGCTGTCGCGCTGGACCTTCGGTCGCAATGCCAACATCACCGGGCTCATCGTTCTCGCGATCAGCATCTGGGCGCTGTACCTGAACAGTCTGATCAAGATCGGCAACCCGGTCGAGGGCAGCAACCTCCTGTGGCACGACTCCGAGTTCAATACCGGGGTGCGCGCGCTGAATGCGCACTTTCCCGGCACCAACACCCTGGAGCTGGTGATCGAGGCCAAGGTCCGCGACAACAACCATCGTGTTGGACAGACGCCGGAGGTGGCGGACGTGCAGAGCCGGCTGCAGCGCCTGCTGGAGTCCGACGGCGTGACGCCACCGCGCGCGACGCTGTCGTTCAACGACTACATCTCCGAGACCAACCGCCTGTTCTCCGGCGGTAATCCCAAGTGGAGCCAGCTCGATCTCACCAACCAGGCGATCAGCGCGGCCTCCTTCGGCGCGCAGATGGGCAGCAGCACCGTCAATTTCGGGCACGTCGCCGACTTCGAGTTCCAGGACACGACGGTCTCGGCCTGGTACAAGGACAACAAGCAGGAAACGGTCGACGCCTCGCTCGCCGCCGCGCGCCGCGCGGTGGACACCGTGGGTGAGGATCACCCGGAATTCCGCGTGCGCATGGCGAGCGGCGTGATCGCGCTGCAGCAGGCCATGAACAGCGTGGTCGAACGCTTCCACATCATCATCATGGTGATGGTCAACCTCGCGGTGATGGTGCTGTCGGTGTGGGCCTACCGCTCGGTCGTGGCGTCCATCGTGCTCCTGATCCCGGTGAACCTGTCGAACTTCTACCTGGTCGCCGCGATGCAGATGCTGGGCGTGGGCCTGGACGTCAACGCCGGCATCGTCGCGGTGATGGGCGTGGGCGTCGGCATCGACTACGGCATCTACCTGCTGTCCCGCATCTGCGAGGAATACACCGCCCACGACCACGACGTGAAGAAGGCCATCAACGCCGCGATGACGACCACCGGCAAGGCCATCATGTTCACCGCCACCATCATGCTGATCGGCATCCTGCCCTGGTACTTCCTCTCGGATCTCAAGTTCATGGCGGACATGGGCATCCTGCTGGTGGCGGTGATGATGATCAACATGCTGCTGTCGCTCATCGTGCTGCCGCTGCTCGTGTGGTTCTTCGAGCCGAAGTTCATGCGCCGCACGGACCTCTTGGTCGGCGAAAACATCGACCTGAGCCAATTCACCACCAAGGCAGCCGTGTAGGTCGGACTCTGAGTAATCCCCACGTAAATCTGACAGAAGGTATGTGGGAACAAAGGGATAAGTGATCGACGTACATGCTGCCCAC
>JAIEQK010000134.1 GCA_019747795.1 Gammaproteobacteria bacterium
AACTGACTACCGACCACGCCGCCTTCATGCGGCGACATGGCCTTAATCAGAGTTTCCTGAAGTCCGACCTACAGGGCCCCCGCAGAATCTCACTCCTTTTCGTACCCCGGGTACCCCGCGCGCGTCTCCTCCGCGCACAGCTTGCGGAAGGTCGGAAAGCCGTTGGCATAGAGCAGGAAGTGACGGTTCTGGCGGCCGGCGACGTTGGGATTCACACCGGTGAACCAGGAGTTCACCTTGCTGAGCAGCAGTTTCTCCGCGCCGGACAAGACGCCCTCGGTATAGGTCTCGACGGCCTCTCGAGTGGGCGTCAGGCGCCGGACGCCGTGCTCGCGCATCCACGCGAGCGTGTCACGCACCCATTCCACGTTCTGTTCGATGCAGCGCGGAATGTTGCAGAACGAAGCCGCGTTGTGCGGCCCCACCAGGGTGAAGAAATTGGGAAAGCCCTCGGCGGAGAGCCCGAGGTAGGTGCGCGGTCCCTCGGCCCAGGCGTCCTTCAGCGCCCGTCCGCCGGGACCGCGCACGTCGATGCGGTTCAGTGAACCGAGCACCGCGTCGAAGCCGGTGGCGTAGCAGATCATGTCGACGTCGATGGTCGCGTCACGGGTGACGATGCCGCTCGCCGTGATGCGTTCGATGGGCGCGGTCTTGATGTCGACCAAGGTCACGTTCGGCTGGTTGTAGACTTCGTAGTAGCGGGTCTCCATCGGCACGCGCCGCGTGCCGAAGCCGTGATCGCGCGGAATGAGCTTCTCCGCGACCGCCGGGTCCCGCACACGCTCGCGAATCTTCTTCGCGACGAACTCGCTCAGAAGCGCATTGGCCTTCTCGTCCAGCAGCGTGTCGCGGAAGTTGCCCAACCAGATGCCGAAGCCGGGCGCGGCATAGAGCCGCTCGAAGATCGCCTCGCGCTCCTCCGGCGTGACGTCGAACACGCTGCGCCGATCGGCGACGTGGATGAAGCCCGCCAGAGTGTTGCGGCACTGCTCGAGCAGCGCCGGCAGTTCGCGCTTCAGCCGCGCCTGCTCCTCGGCGGTGATGGGCGAGTTGTTGAGCGGCGCGCACCAGTTCGGCGAGCGCTGCAGCACGTAGAGCTCAGCGGCGGTCTTGGCCACTTCCTGGATGAGCTGCACACCGGTCGCGCCGGTGCCGATCACGGCCACACGCTTACCGGCGAAGCTCACCTCGTGGTGAGGCCAGCGCCCGGTGTGATGGGACTCGCCGGCGAAGCTCTCCATGCCGGGATAGTTCGGCATGACCGGCGCGGACAGCGGCCCGACCGCGGAGACCAGCACCGGCGCGCATGCGACCCGGCCGTTGGTCAGCGTCACGCGCCACAGGTTGGCGGCCTCGTCGTAGTGGGCGCTCGCCACGCGGCTCTCGAAGCTCATGTCGCGACGCAGGTCGAAGCGATCCGCGACGTGGTTCAGGTAACGCAAGGTCTCGGGCTGGGGCGCGAAGTGTTCGCTCCACTCCCATTCGCGCAGCAGGTCTTCATCGAAGCCGTAGCCGTAGCTCCAGGACTCCGAGTCGAAGCGACAGCCTGGATAGCGGTTCCAGTACCAGGTGCCGCCGACCCCGGTGCCGGCCTCGAACACGTGTGCCGTGAGGCCGAGCCGTCGCAGCGCGAGCAGCTGGTACATGCCGGAGATGCCGGCGCCGATGATGATAACGTCGTGGTCGGCACCGGGTGTGCCGACGAAGGAAGGCTTGTCCATCACACTGCTCCGCGAAGGTTCGATGCACGCGGCCCCAGCCGCGTGCCGCGGCGGAGCGTGCCTGCCGCGACCGCCAAACTCAAGTCATGCCAGCGCGCGCCACGGCAGCGGCGCGTGCTGGTTGGCGATGGCGCACGCCGCGCCCGGCGGCGTGCGCGGCGCGAGCAGCGCGGCGACGTGTTCGGGGGTGTTGGTCTTCTCGCTCAGGTGCGCGGCGACCAGGTGACGCAGGCGCGGCTGTGGCAGGCGCTCGAGCATGGCCGCCGCCTGGTGATTGCCGAGATGCCCGTAGGGACCGCCAATGCGCGCGCGCAGAGAGGGCGGATAGGGCCCGCAGGCGAGCAGATCGGCGTCGTGATTGAACTCCAGCACCAGGCCGTCGAGATCGGCGTACTCGCGCAGGAGATGCGGCGTGACCTGGCCGACGTCGGTCAGCAGGCCGAGCCGCGCCTCGTCGCATTCGACCACGAACTGGCAGGGCTCACGCGCGTCGTGCGGGACCAGCACCGCGTGCAGATCGAAGGGCCCGAGTCGGTCGCAGCGATCGGGCACCAGGTATTCGAGGCCGAAAGGCGCGGCGAGCCGTGCGCCGGCGGCCGCCTCGGTCCCATGGGTGGTGAACACCGGCACGCGGTAACGGCGCGACGCGGCGGCCGCGCTCGCCACGTGATCGTCGTGCTCGTGGGTCACCACGATCCCGATGAGCGCGCGTGGTTCGAAGTCGACGGCGGCAAAGCGCCGCTCCAGTTCGCGCAAGCTCAGGCCGCAGTCGAACAGCAGCGCCTGGTCGCCGCGCTCGACCAGCGTGGCGTTGCCCGCGCTGCCGCTGGCGAGCACGGAGAAGCGCATCGGCCGCGCCGCGCGACTCAGATCTTGCCGCTGTTGAACGACTCGTGCAGCTTGTTCAGCAGCGCCATCGCGGCTTCACCGGTTTCCCAGCGCCCGTCGCGATCGAGTACCACCACTTCGGTCTTGGCGCCGACACCGGTCAGGCTGACCTGCAGTTCCTGGCCATCGCCGCCGCCCCAGAACTTGAGCTTGGAGAGCACGCCCGAGCCTTCGCCGTCGCCGCCCGCGACCTGCACGAGATACACACCGCGCCCCTTGTCCGAGTCCTTGATCTGCGCGCCGACCTGCTCGAGCGCCTTGCCCGTGGTCTTCCACGCGCTCGGGAATTCTTCTTCGAGACTCAGGTAGCTCTTGCCGCCGCCGACCGCGACGATGTCGGCGTGATGGCTGCCGCCGGTGCTCGCGGCGGCTGCGTCGCCACCCTCGGCCGGTGCCGCGGTCTCGGTGCTGGCCTCGGCGCTCGGTGGCGGCGCTGCGCCATCATCGGAGGTTGCCACCGCCGTGCCTTGGCCGCCCAGGTAGGTCTGCAGACGCTCGACCATGCCGCGCTCGGCCTCGACGTTGCGCGGCTTCTTCTGCCACACCAGCTCCTCGCCCTGCGGCGAGAGTTCCTGCGCCTCGTGCGAAACGTACAGCACGGTGGTGCCGGCCTCGGCGCCCGCCTCGGCGAAGATCTTGAACTTGTCGCGGGACAGCTTCCCCTCGTCTTCCGCCCAGGCGGTTTCGATCACGCCCAGTTCGACGTCATCCAGTTCCAGCTTGTAGCCCTGCTCGGTCAGGAAATCGTGCAGCTTGGGCCACACCTGCACCGGCGCGCCGGTCACCGACAGCACGTGCTCGTTCTCCAGCACGCGCACCGCGGCGGTCTGCGCCTTCTCGACCTCGGCGACCTTCTGCGCCTCCGCCCGACGCTCCTGGTAGGACGAGTACTTGGCGGTCTTGCCACCCTCCGGAATCACCATGCGGTCCTTGATCGCCTCGGTGCTGAGATCCGGCGGCACTTCGAGATCCGGCAGGGACTGCGCCTTCTGATAGTCCTTGCGGGAATCGGGCACGACTTCGTCGAGCTTGGGAACGAGCTTGCTGCAGCCGCTTAGAGCGGCCGCCAACATCACGCACGTGAGTGCGATTCTGGACATAGAACAAAAATCCTCGTTAGGAGCGGGTCAGTCGCGGAGCGGTCAGGCGCGACAGGCGATGCCGGCGTGCGTCAGCGCTTCGCGCACCACCGCCTGACGGCCGGCCGACAGCCAGGTCAGCGGCAGTCGGATGCCGGCATCACACAGACCCATGCGCTCCACGGCCCATTTGACGGGTATCGGGTTCGCCTCGACGAACAGGTCGCGATGCAGCGGCTGGAGTTTCGCGTCGAGGGCGTGCGCGGCCTGGGCATCGCCCCCCTGAGCCAAGACACACATTTCGTGCATGAGTTTCGGGGCGACGTTGGCCGTGACCGAAATCACGCCGTGCCCGCCCTGCAGGATGAAGTCGCAGGCGGTGGCGTCATCGCCCGAGAGCAGCAGGAAATCCTGGCCGCAGCGCTCGCGGATCGCCGCCAGGCGCGTGAGGTCGCCGGTCGCCTCTTTGATGCCGACGATGTTCGCCAACTTGGCCAGGCGCGCGACCGTCTCCGGCTGCATGTCGCAGGCGGTGCGGCTCGGCACGTTGTAGAGAATCTGCGGAATGTCGACCGCCTCGGCCACCGCCTTGTGGTGCAGGTAGAGACCTTCCTGGGTGGGCTTGTTGTAATAGGGCGTGACCAGCAGGCAGGCATCGACGCCGGCGGACTTCGCGTGGCGCGTCAGGCGAATGGCTTCGAAGGTGGAATTGGCGCCGGTGCCGGCGATCACCGGGATGCGACCGGCCACCAGTTCGACGACGCGACGAATCGTCGCCAGGTGCTCCTGCTCGTCCAAGGTGGCCGATTCGCCGGTGGTGCCCACCGCGACGATGCCGTCAGTGCCGTTTTCGATGTGGAACTCGACGAGCCGCGCCAGCGCGCGTTCATCGAGCGGCGTCTCGGCTTCGACCCCCGGTCGCATCGGGGTCACGAGCGCAACGATGCTGCCGCTGATGGTTCGCATGCGAAAATCCTTGAAAACAATCAGTTATGGTATCGGCTGGAAAACGGCAGGACAAGCCGGTCGAGGGTGGCGCAGGACCTCCGCCTGGGGCGCGCCAGACCTTGCCCCGCGCCACGCCCAGAAGGCACAATGACCAGCCCTGCTGAATTCGCGCATGTCAACCAATCCACCTCCCTTGATGCAGAATCTCGTCGCCATCTCGGCCATGGGCGCCAACCGCGCCGGACTTATCGAACCCATCGTGCGCGCCATTCGAGAATGTGGCTGCGCGATCGCCGAGAGCCGCACCGCGGTGATGGGCGACCGCTTCGCGATGATGGCGCTCCTGTCCGGCACCTGGGACGCGATCGCCAAGATCGAGAGCGTCCTGCAGCGGCTCGCCCAGGAACTCGACATCACCATCACCTGCCAGCGCGCCACCTCGCGCAAGCCGGCGCACAACCTCATGCCCTACGCGGTCGAGGTCATCGCGGTCGAACAGGCGAGCATCGTCCACCAGATCGCGCAGTTCTTCTCGCGGCGGGACATCAATATCGAGGACATGTACTCGGGCAACTACGCCGCCGCCCATACCGGCACGCCGATGGTCTCGCTGCACATGACCATCAGCATCCCGACCAACATCTCCATCGCCGGCATGCGCAGTGACTTCATGGACTTCTGCGACCAGCACAACCTCGACGCCATCATGGAGCCGGTCAAGTAGTTGCCGAGGGCGGCGTCCCCAATCCGGATTTCCCGATCATGGCGGAAGCACGCCGCACCTACGTCCTCGACACCAACGTCCTGATTCACGATCCCACCGCGCTGTTCCGCTTCGCCGAGCACGCGCTGTTCATCCCGATGATCGTGCTCGAAGAGCTCGATGCGACCAAGAAGGGCATGAGCGAAGTGGCGCGCAACGCGCGCCAGGCGAGCCGCTTCTTAGACGAGATCATCGCCGAGGCCGACGCCGCGGCGATCGCCGCCGGCCTGCCGCTCGAAGCCCATGCCAACGGCGGTGGCGGGGCCGGCCAGCGCCCGAGCGGCAAGCTGTTCCTGCAGACCCGTCCGCTCGAGGTCGCGGGACTTACCGGCATGGCCGGCAAGTCGCCGGACAACACCATCCTGCAGACGGGGCTCGCGCTTCGCGCCGAGGGCGGGTGGGGTGACGTGGTGCTGGTGTCGAAGGACATCAACCTGCGCATCAAGGCGCGGGTGCTCGGCATGCCGGCCGAGGACTACTACAACGACAAGGTGCTGGACGACATCGACCTGCTCTACACGGGCGCGCAGGAGATGCCGGCCGACTTCTGGGCGCGCTGCCAGAACGACGTCAAGTGCTGGAAGGACGAGAGCGGCACCTACTACAGCATTCCGCAGGGCGTCGTGACGCCGGCCATCCCCAACGAATTCGTCTACGTGCCGGGGGACGAGCAGCTCGAACTCGCCGTGGTGCGCGAGGAGGCCGACCGCCTGGTGCTGCGTCAGATCCGCGACTATCGGCAGGCGCGGCTCGCGGTGTGGGGGATCAGCGCGCGCAACCGCGAGCAGAACTTCGCGCTCAACCTGCTGATGGACCCGGAGTGCGAATTCGTCTCGCTGGTCGGCACCGCCGGCAGCGGCAAGACGCTGCTGGCGCTCGCCGCCGGGCTCGCGCAATGCATGGAAACGCGTCGCTACCGGGAGATCGTCATCACCCGCGTCACCATTCCGGTGGGCGAGGACATCGGCTTCCTGCCCGGCACCGAGGAAGAAAAGATGACGCCCTGGATGGGCGCGCTGATGGACAACCTCGAGGTGCTGTCGGAATCGGAGGAAGGCGGCGAGTGGGGCCGCGCCGCGAGCGCGGATCTGATCAGCCATCGGATCAAGATCCGCTCGCTGAACTTCATGCGTGGCCGCACCTTCCTGAACCGCTACGTCATCATCGACGAGGCGCAGAACCTGACGCCGAAGCAGATGAAGACGCTCATCACCCGCGCGGGGCCGGGCACCAAGTTCGTGTGCCTCGGCAACATCGGCCAGATCGACACGCCCTACTTGAGCGAGACGACCTCCGGCCTCACCTACGTGGTCGACCGCTTCAAGAGCTGGGCCCACAGCGGCCATGTGACGCTCCGGCGCGGCGAGCGCTCGCGCCTCGCAGACCACGCGAGCCAGGTGCTCTGAGGACCCTGGTCGGGATAATCTCGTCAACACCGAGGGTGCGAGTGGGTGGTCTCGGCAAGGCGCGGTTCGCGGGCAATAGCGCGCTTTTGCCAAGAATCGCAACGCCGCCGAGGCCAGCCAGGCACGGCCGAATGTAGAGATTATGTCGACCAGGGCCCTTCGCCACGCCGCCCGCTGGCGGCTTGTTATCATGGCGCGGCGCACGCGCTGCCCACTGCAAGCCCTGTCGGCCCTCGGCACCCGCGCGAGGACCCCATGGCCGCCATCACGCCCGCAATCCACCATTTCCTCGGCACCGCGAGCCTGGCGACCCTGAGACAGGCGGCGCGGGAGGCGTTGCCCGACGTCGAAGCTCGCAGCTTCGAACAGGAGATCTGCCTGCTCGACACGCCCGACCTCGCGTTGCGCCGGCGCGGTTGGCTGCTCGAATGGCGGCGGCGCGAGGACGAGCACATGGGCGAAGGCGAACTCTGTCTGCGCCGTGCAGGCCGCGCCCCGCAGCTGCGTGGCGCGTCGCCTGGCTGTCCCGCGTCGGTGCCCGCGGTGGACGCGCCGCGGCTGCGCGCGCGACTGAGCTCGCTGTGCGGTGCCGATCCGCTGCGCACCGTGCACTGCTGGCGCGGCCAGGGCTGGGCAACGCCATGCCTGAACCAGGATGACAAGATCGAGTGCGAGCTGTCCGCCGTGGCCTACCCCTCCGCGGGCAAGGACCTGGTGCTCGGCGAACTGCGCGCCAAGCGCGGCTACGAACGGGAGACGGCCGCCTTAGCGCGACGCCTGGCCGCGGTTCTGCCGTGGCGCGCGCTCGCCGAAGACCCGCTGCTCGTGCTCGAGCGCGAGACCGGTTCCGGCGGGCCGACGGTCCCGCCGCGACAGGACGCCGACGCGCCGGCGCGCGCCGCGGTGGCCGCG
>JAIEQK010000066.1 GCA_019747795.1 Gammaproteobacteria bacterium
AGCGACTTTCGCCTCGTCGAGCTTCAGCTGGACCGCGAGCTGCTTCGCGAACTCGGCCTGGTGCGCCTCACAGGCGACGGCGCGCCGTTGATCTCGTCCTCCGTGAGATAGGCCGCGAGCCCGGTGCGTGCGTCCTCGGGCGCCTCGAACTCGACCACGACGGGATATCCGAGCACGTCGAGCGTATGGCGTGCCGCGTGGTAGGTGTGAAGCCTGGTGATCAGCGGGTGCAATCGCCCGTCCGCATTCCAGGGACGCGACAGCACCGGCAGGCATTCGGCCTGCTCGCGCGGTGAGGCGAACACGGCACGCATACGCACGCCGTTGACCTCGATGAAATTGGCCAGCCGGTGATCGGTGTCCTGCTCGACGTCGAGCGGCGCCCGCTCTTCCGTCGCTGTTGCTTTTGCTCTTGCCATGTTGCCTTGCCCTCTTGTGCTCCGACGCGCGCGCCCTATGCCCGCGCTATCGCTACAACTCATTGCCCCAATAGTCCCAACCATCCGACCGCCGACGCCTGGCGAAGAGTTCGATCCGCTTCACCGTCCCGAACAGTTGCACCAGCAGATCGGGCACCTCATCCGGTTTGCGCGAATGCTCACGGATGGGCGCCTCGACCAGTTGCGAGATCGCAGCGCTTTCCCGCCAGCGCTTGCCCCGAAGCCCGAGCAAGCAATCCTCGGCCGGCCAGGCGTCGAGCGTGTCGACATAGTCGCCGCGCGCGCCTAGCAACACGTCCTCGCTGTTGCCGCGCGTATAGCTCCCCATCCCGAACGCGCGCCGGCCGTGCTTGGTCGCCTTGACCCAGGTGAATAGCTTCATCGTCTTGAACGTGAAGCCCCACGCCTGGCACAAGTCGAGCGCTTCGCGCGGCATCGGCGGCACGTGCCACATAGCGAGCACGCAATCGGGCGCGCAAATGTCGGCGATCGGGAGCGCCTTGATAGCGTCGATCGTCATCACCTGGTACTTGTGCGAGGCGCCCCGCGCGCCCGCGCTCGCGGTGTCCCGGTACTGCCACGGCGGATCGGCATACACCAGCCGATAGCCGCCGTCGTGAAAGCCGGCCGCCTTCGCGCGCTCGGTGGTCATCCGGCCGCCCTCCGCTCGACAGTGCGCGAGCGCACCAGCTCGGCCGTATGCCGTTCGAGCGTGTCGGCGAGCTTGTCGATCGCTTCTTTGTGGTCATTGGCGATCGTGGTGATCACACGCTCGTGATGCGTGTCGCGCGCCGCCAGCGTCGACAAGAACGCGGATTGCTGCTCGCGGAGCGCGCCCAGGAACGCCGGCAGCACGTTACGAAAGAACACCACCACCACGACGGCCAAGAGCGCCAGCGCCCCGCCCTGCACGACGAATTCAAGCCACCCCGGCCCGGCAACCTGCACGGTCGATTCCATCACGCAACCCTCACGAATGAATGGCCCTCGAACGCGGCCAGCAGCGGCACGCCGCGCGCCCACGCCGGCACCGGGATCGATTCGTGCCAGTAGTGCGTGGCACCCTTCACCGGATCGCCCGCCTTGCCGCACACCTCAAGCGCGAAAAGGAACGCGGCCAGCGCACGCCGATAGACCGCCTCGCCCGGTTGCAACTCGCAGATCACCAGCCGATTCGGATCGCCCTGGTTCCAGCATGAAAACTGCCACGGCTCCAGCACCACGCCGGCAATGTGCAGCTCGCCACGGTGGCGAACGATCGCGCGATTGACGATGGCGCACGCGACGGCGCGCTGTCCGTCGACGGATAGGCCGCGCGCTTCGCCCGCGACGGTCCGCGCGCCGAGATCCAGATCTGCCCACAGCACAACCAACCCCGATCCCATCTCTAACTCCCTTGTGTCCTACCTTCTTACTTGTGTCCTACCTGTCTTGATCTAGGTAGGACACGCATAAGCGCCTGCCCACGTTACGAATTCGTGCCGCGTGTCCTGCGTGCCCTACCTGCGGCGCGTGCGTCGCGTGCGCGCCCGCCTACGCGGGCAGAACAGGCGAAAAATTCGGTAGGTAGGACATGCCCTTGTTATGCTTAGATTTTTGCGTGTCCTACCTGGTGTCCTACCTTTCCGGTGGTAGGACATGCGCTTGTTTTTACTCATATTTTCGTGCCCTACCTGGTGTCCGACTTCACGTAGAAATGACCACCGCGCGCGCGGCCCTCACGCGTGGTGGCTTTCTTTTTGATGTACCCGAGCTTGTGCAGGATCACGCCGACGCGGGTCGCGTGGTCGCGCCGGTGCATCGAATGCGTGTCGACGCCGAGCGCCCATTGCAGAACATCGTGCAGCGTGAAGGACTCGCGCCGGCCATCGGTCCAGCGCTCGATGGCCGTCTCCCACGGGTCCTCAAGCTCGCGCGACCGCTGCTCTTCATCGAACACCGGCCCTAGCGCGTGCTCGCGCGGAATGTGCCAGGCGGCCCCGGCTTGGTAGCGATCAAAGGCTTCCGCCCATAGCTGATCGCGGTCCTCTTGGAGTTCATCCGCCAAGAGTCGGTGACACCGCACCGGCCAGTAACGCCGGTTGCCGGTGGAATCCTTGAGGTACTCCAATTGATTCGTGGTGCCGCCAAACACGCATTGCCGCCGAAACTCGACCGGGTGCCGACCGTAGCTCGGGCGGAATCGATCGGTGCCCGAGCTAAAGAACGCTTTCGCGCGGGACGATTCCACGCCGCTGAAATTCTCAAGCTCGGCCAGCTCGACTATCCATTGCCCAGGCAATTGCTGATACGCGTCTTTGTCGCCGATGCGAAAAGGCGTGTCGTGGAACCATGGCCCGGCCAGGATGCTAAACGCGGTCGACTTGCCGATCCCCTGGTCGCCTTCCAGGATCAGCACATTGTCGAATTTGCACCCCGGCTCGAACACGCGCGCGACCGCGGCGATCATCCATAACCGGCCAATGAGATAGATGTATTCTTTTTGATGCTCGGCCGCGTAGTGGATCGCATCGAGGTAGTAAGCGATCCACGTATCGAGGCGCGGTTGACCGTCCCACGTGAGCCCGCGAAGGTATTCGCGGACCGGGTGCGCGGCGTACTTGCTCGCGGTGTAGATCACGCCATGCTCGCAATTCTGGAGCGAAAACGCGGCGCCGTGTTTCTCTGCCAGGTAGACCCGCAATAAGACCGCGTCGGTGTCGCTCCAATCGACCGATTCGGACGCCCACGGGGGCGGGTGCCGCTTGATGATCCGATGCGAAAAGGCATCGAGCGCGAGCATGCCGCGCAATGGCTCGTCATTGTCCAGGTACAGCGCGACGTTATACGGGTCATCGCAGATCAGCCCGTTCGCCGTCTTTTTCAAGCGCTGCGGCCACAGCTCAGACACCGCCGCCTTAAAGGCTTCATCGGCGACCGTCATGCAGCGGCCTCGCCGTCGCGCTGCTCGCGCAGCCATCGATCACGGTTCAAGGCGTAGCGCAGATCGCGCGCCTCGCTCCACCACTGCGGCCAGCCGTTGCCGGGTGCGAGTTCAACCCACGGCGCGCCCGCGAATAGTTGGCCATAGCGGATCTGCCGCATGATGGCGTCGACCTCTAGGCCAGGCGGCAAGATAGCCGCCTCGACCACCACCGGCGCCGCCAGCTCGGCGAGCGCGCCCGCCAGGTGCAGCCACGTGCTATCTGCGCTCGACTCCGCGTAGAGCGTGACCGGCACGCCGGCCACCCACCACCAATCAATGCGGCCGGCCGTGTACGCATCCTCGGGAACAAACACGAATGGATAACGGTGATCGTTGACCTTGAACCATCGATCTCGAGGCGCGATGGCGACTAGGATCATGGTCGGGTGCCGGCCGTCCTGGCGGGCCGCGACTATCTCGCGGGCATAGGGCGGCAACATCAATCCGCCCTCGAAAAGCGGTCGGCGTGGCGCGCCGGGTCGAACGGCTCGACGTGCCGGCGCAATGCTCGGTAGAACTCGGCGAGCGGCGTGTAGATGCAGCGCCGGCCCTCGCGCCTGTCTGGCCAGCGCACCACCACGCCATCATCCCAAGTCGCGCGCACCTGGCACACGTCGACGCCGTCGCTCGTCCAGCGCGAGAACACGGCCGGCCGCGGGTACTCGCCCGCGCTCACCGCTGCCGCTCCGCAGGAATGGCCCAGCCCGGCCCCGGCGCGCGGGAAACGCTCTCGCGCGCCGGGGTAGCGGTTTGCCTTGCGGCGTCGTGACGGTATTCGGTGAGCGTGGCGACGGCTTCGAGCAATGCCGGCAAAGCGCGCTCGACCACTGCCGCCGCGCGCTCGACCTTGTCGCCGGGCGCGTCGAGCCAGCGCGCGACGATCCAGTCCAAGACTAAATGCCGCGTGTCGTGCAAGGCGTCCAGCAGCGCCGGCAAGTCGCGCGCCTTGAGCGCCAGATCGCCCGACTCATGGATCACGCGCGCGAACGTCGACGGCGACATATCGCAGTCTGCCGCCACCTCGCCGCGCTTGCGGCGCGACGTGAGCACGGCAGCGCGGATCACGTCATCGAACTCGGGGTATTGCTCCAGCGTGCCAGGCTGGAATGCGATCGACAGTTGACGCGGGTCAGACATGGCGGCGCCCTCGCGCCTGGTCGACCACGGCGACTCGCGGCCAGCCGTTGACGTAATCGCGCGTCGGATCGTCATCGGCCGCCGCGAGATCTGCGAGCCGCTGTTCAAGAGATTGATCGAGCCAGCCCGCGAGCGCGGGCGAGAATCCATCGTCAGCGTCCGCCATGCGCTCGATAACCGTCTCCCGCCAGCTCCAGCCGAAGCCCGGCCGCGGATCGCAATGCTCGGCCCACATCCACGCATGACCGCGGCGCCTGGCTTCCACCAGCGCCCGCGCGGCCTCGAACGTCAAGGCGTCCTCGATCACTTCCAGTGACAGGTGCGGCCCGTTCCATGCGCGCTCGATGACGCGGTAGACCGGCGCCGGCAGATCGGGATCGGCGAAATGCTGCCAATGCGTCGGGCGGAACATCGCGCCGCGGAAGCCGGCATGGAGCCAGGCGCCGTACTCTTCGGGCGAGCGGTTCACGTGGCGCCAATGCGTGCCGTTGAACATCAGCGGCAGCACGATTGATGCGATCCCAATGGGCCCCATGGGGCGCGCGAACTCGCAACGAATTTGCAGGGGAACGCCGCTCGGGGGCGGGTCAAACTCGCGGATCTCTTGCCAGGTGGTGACGCGTGTCATGTTGCTCAATGCCTTAGTCCTCGCGGTTGAAAACTCAGAAACACGGCCCCGGCCCGTTGCTGTCCTTTCAGGTGTCGCACGCGTAGAAAAGACCCCGCAGGCGCCGAAGCGCCCGCGGGGTAGCAGTGACGAAGGAAGGAAGAAACGGACCTAGCCGCAGGCTTGCGCCTGTCGCGAGGGATAACGATCGAGCGTGTCGCATGCCCATCTTCATCCGTGATGCGGCACGACACCGATCGCCAGTAGCACGGCAACGATTACGGCTAGGTCCAACGCCGCACGCGCTAAAGCTCGAATTCGGGAGTTCGGGAACATGGCAACCTCGCGACAGGTTGCACAAGAAAATAGCTTAATAAAATTTAAGCTGCAAAGTATTTAATCTTTTCTATTAATTTCAAGAAGCTATATTTCTCCAATGCTTCAGGAGCCTGCAAATGAAAACCACTGCTGACGTTTTGGACGCGATCGCCGCCGAGGAAAGGAAGCGCGGTGGGACGGGGTCGGACTACGCCGTCGCCCGGATCTTAGGGGTCAATACAGCCCGCCTATCGAACCTGCGGCACGGGCGGCAAACCCTTTCGAAGAGTCTATGCAAGGTCGCGGGCATGTATCTCGGGATAGAGCCGGCCGCGCTGGTGAACCTCGCTGCGGCCGAGCGTGAAGAAGATCCCGAATTGAAAGCGGGCTTCTTGCGAATGGCGAGCGGGTACCTTCCCGCGCTTGCCACGGTCGCCGTGGGCATGCTCGCCCACCCCATCGCGAGGGCCGCCGACTGTATATTATGTTAAATATTGAATTTGACTCGAAGGACGGAAGAAGCCGGCGCCTCGCCATTCGCCGGCTCCTCGAACCTCACCCGTCGTTCAGTCACCGCTCCCCAGCCAGCCACCGTCCACCGCCAGCACCGAGCCCGTCGTGAAACTCGACGCGCCGCTCGCGAAGTACAGCGCCGCCCCGACGACTTCGTCGGGCTGACCGCCGCGCTTCAGCGCCATGGTCGCCGCGCGCTTGCCGAAAGCCTCCATGTCCCAGGCCTTGGAGATGTCGGTCAGGAACGGCCCGGCCATGATGCAGTTCACCCGCACTTCCGGCCCGTAGGCATGGGCGTAGGCGCCGGTGATGCAATTGAGCCCCGCCTTGGCCGCGCCATAGGGCTGCGAGCCCGGGCTAGGCTTCATCGCCGCGGTGCTGGAGATGTTGATGATGGCGCCACTCCCCTGGGCCTTCATGCGCGGCGCGATGAGTCCCATGAGGCGAAACGGCCCCTTGAGATTGATCGCGATGACCTTGTCGAACAAGTCCTCGCTCACCTGGTCCAGCGACGGGTACAGCGGCGACAGGCCGGCGTTGTTGACCAGGATGTCGACCTTGCCGAAATGCCCGTAGACAGCGTCCACCATGGTCGCGAGTTCGTCCCAGCGACCGACGTGGCAGCTGTAGGGCAAGGCGCGCCGACCGAGCGCCTCGATCTCCGCTGCAACGGCCTGGCACTGGTCGAGCTTGCGGCTGACCACCGCGACGTCCGCGCCCCGACGGGCGAAGGCCAGCGCCATCTGGCGTCCCAGGCCGCGGCTGCCGCCCGTGATGAGGGCCACCTTGCCGCTCAGGTCGAAAAGTTCGTCGTTCATCATCGGCTCCCCTGATGGAATGTCGTGGGCCATTGTCGCAGCGGCGGCAAAGGACGCGAAAGACAAAAAAAGGGGCCGTCCAGGCCCCTCAGAGTTGTTGCCATCATGCGGCCGTCACCCATCCAGGCGCCGGGGCATGGCAGTGTGGGAGGAAGCAACGATGCAAGACATGCGTGTCGCTGGAAAACTCGTCGGCCCGCGCAGCGCCCCGCGACGTTTCGTCGCGCTGCGCGGGCGGCGCCCATCTGGTTAGAATGGCGGGACCGTCACCTGACCGTCCGCGCCATGACCAATCCGGCCAAACCCACGCTGCACCGTGACGCCTGGCTCAAGAAGGCGCTGGACGTGCTGTTCTCCCACGGCATCGGCAGCGTCAAGGTCGAAATCCTGGCGCGCGAACTGAACGTCACCAAGGGCAGCTTCTACTGGCACTTCAAGAACCGCGACGAGCTGCTGCACCAGATGGTCGACTGGTGGCGCGAGAACCAGAAAGCCTTCATCCAGCGCCTCGACGTGACCCACATCACCGACGCGCCCAACCTGATCAAGTCGGTGATCGAATTCACCCATCACACCGACGATTCACGCCACGACGTCGCCATGCGCGAGTTCGCCCGCTTCGACCGCTACGCCGCCGAGGCCGTGGCCGAAATCGACCGCCGCCGCATCGACTACCTGAGCGCGCTGTTCGCCGCCGCGAACTTCGAGCCGCCAGAGGCGCTGCTGCGCGCCCAGGCGCTGTACTTCTACCAGGTAGGCGAATACACGACTTCGCTCACCATGGACCCGGCCCTTCGGGACGAGCTGGCGGAGCGGCGCTTTCGCCTGCTGATCGGGCGGCCGGAGGACGGCACGAAGGCCGGCTAGTCGAATCCGTACGCGTGCGTATGGCGGGAATGTAGCAGTCGATGCGTGGCCGGCGCAATGCCGAAAAGCCTGTAGGGCGGACTTCAGTCCGACACTTGTTTTGGCTTTGGAACGGAATGTCGGACTGAAGGAAACTCTGATTAAGGCCATGTCGCCGCATGAAGGCGACGTGGTCGGTAGTCAGTTGGGTC
>JAIEQK010000063.1 GCA_019747795.1 Gammaproteobacteria bacterium
CGGTGGTAATCGAACTCGCCGCCCTGGTAGCTCGCGACGCCTTCGGGCAGCGTGTCGACATACTCGATGTTGGCCGCGCCAGCGCTGGCGAAGTCACCGTTGGCCGCGTAGTAGGGGCCCTTCTGGTAGCCGATGGTGCCGATGAGTTCAGGAATGAGGAAACCGGTGTCGGTCCAGCCCTGGCCATGGGCGTGGGTCGGCAGGTTGATAGGCACGCCGTCGACCTGGGTGAGAAAGTCCGTGCCGTGGTCGAGGTTGAAACCGCGCAGGTAGTACTGGTTGGCCTTGCCCTCGCCGCTGTGCTGGCTGACGATGAGACCGGGCACGGTCTCCAGCACCTCGCCCGGGCGCAGCACCGGGCGATAGCGCAGTTGCTCGATGCCGACGTGGCCGGTGGAGGCCGATGTCGCGAGCCCCAGCAGTGAATCCTGCCGGCCGCGCACCAGCACTTCGTGCAGGTCGTCGGGCTCATCGGCCTGCGCGATGCCGGCGCCGCACACCAGGCCCAGGGCGAGCAGGCGCGCGGCGGCAAAGCCGAGCCCCTGCAGCAGCAGCGTCGCGAGCACGAAGCCGCTGGCGAAGATGCCCAGGCGCATCGCCGCCGGCAGTTCCTGGCCGTGGGCGAAGCCGTGAAAGAAGGCGAAGGCGCTCACCACCACGAGCGTGACGCCGGGCAGCAGGCGCACCGCGCGGGCCGCGAGCAGCGCGAACACCACGACCGACGCGGCGATGCCCCACTCCACGCCGGGCAGCCGCGCGCCGGCGGCGCCGACCAGCGCGCCGAGCGCCATCACGGCGACGAAATTGAGCGGAATGGTCCAGCGCGCGCCGCCGCGGTGCCGCGCCGCCCAGGCGCCGACCGCGAGCATGGCGAGCAGGTGATCCCAACCGCTGAAGGGATGCTCGAAGCCGGTCCACCAGTCCGGGCTCGAGGCGCCACCGCCGTGGGCCGCGGCGAGCGCGGGCAGCAGGGCGAAGAGCAGGCCGGTGCAGCGCGCAAGGTGTCTGGTGTTCATCGGCGTCTCGTTGCTCGTCGAAGTTCGTAGCGGCTACGCAAGTCGCGGGCCTTTCGGATGCAGCGGGCAAGAACCGCGCCACGCACCGCGCCCACGGCGTCTACGTCGAATCGGTGGCTGTCCTCCTCGCCGTCATCCATGGAATACTCGAACCCGCATCGGTGAGGGGAGAAACCGTCATGCCACTGGTTCGTGTCACACCTTTCAAGGAGGTTCTCGGCTGCACGCTCGGCGCGCGGGTTGAGAACGTCAACCTCGCGGCCCTGGATGACGACACCTGGGCGGCCATCGAGCGCGCCTTCCACGAGCACGCCCTGCTGGTGTTTCCCGGCCAGCATCTCACTCCCGAGGCGCAGGAGAGCTTCGCGCGGCGCTTCGGCGAGATCGAGGTGCTGGTCGAAGGCAAGCGCAGCATCGCGATCTCCAACCGCGGCGACGAAGGCCAGATCCTGCGCGAGGATTCGAAGTTCATGAAGCTCCTGCGCGGCAACGAGGGCTGGCATACCGACAGTTCCTACATGCCGCTCGCGGCCAAGGCCTCGGTGCTGTCCGCGCAGGTGCTGCCGCCGCGCGGCGGCGAGACCGAGTGGGCCGACATGCGCGCCGCCTACGAGGCGCTGGATCCAGGCCTGCGCGCGCGGGTCGACACGCTCACCGCGCGCCACTCGCTGTTCTATTCCCAGGCGCGCATCGGCGCGGACGCCGAGGTCGGCGACTACTACGGCTTCCATGCCGGCGACGCGCCGCTGCGACCGCTGGTCAAGGTGCACCCGGTGACCGGCCGCCGTTCCCTGTTCATCGGTCGGCACGCGTGCAACATCGACGGCATGACGCCGCGCGAGTCGGAGGCCTTTCTCGACGGCCTGATGGACTTCGCCTGCCAGGCGCCGCGCGTGTACACCCATCGCTGGCAGCCCGGCGACGTCGCGGTGTGGGACAACCGCTGCCTGCTGCATCGCGCGCGACCCTACGACTACACCCTGCCGCGCGTCATGACCCACACCCGCGTACGCGGCGAACTGCCGAGCGAGCTCGCGCTGGAGACCACCTCATGAAAAGACTCATCGCCCCCCTGTTTGCCCTCGCGCTGCTGCCGGCGGCGCAGGCCGACGAGCACAAGCTCACCCAGCGATGGGAGTCACCCGCCACGCTGAAGACGCCGGAGGGCGTGCGCTTCGATCCGACGCGCAAGTTGCTGTACGTGTCGAACATCGACGGCGAGCCGTGGGCCAAGGACGGCAAGGGTTCGATCGGCAAGGTGGACCTCGATGGCCAGGTGATCGCGGCCGAATGGGTCACCGGGCTCAACTGCCCGAAGGGACTCGCGCTGTCCGACGACGGCAAGTGGCTGTACGTCGCCGATGCCGACGGCGTGGCGGTGATCGACATCGACGCCGCGCGCATCACGCAGCGCATCGACCTGCCGGGCGCAGCGCACCTGAACGACATCGTCAACGACGCCGGCACGCTGTACGTCACCGACAGCGAGACGCGACGCATCTACGCGGTTAAGGACGGCAAGGCCTCGGTGCATCTCGAGGGCGACTCACTCAAGGGCCCGAACGGCGTGCTGGTCCATGAAGGTCGTCTGTACGTGCTGGACGACAACAGCCTCAAGCGCCAGGAGGCGGACCGCTCCCTCACCGTGCTCGCCGACGGCATGCCGGGTGGCGTCGACGGCGTGGAGCACGTCGGCAACGGCGACTTCCTGGTCTCGGTGTGGAGCGGCGCGCTGTGGTACCTGCCCGCCGGTGGCGCCAAGCAATTGCTGTTCGACGGCAAGGCCGTCAAGACCAACACCGCGGACTTCGCCTGGGACGCGGCGACACGTACGGTCTATGTGCCGACCTTCTTCCGCAACTCGGTGCTCGCCTTCGAACTCGACTGACGAAGCGTGATGCCGAGCCGCAGGTCGGGCTCGGCACACCGCTCGCGCGCGTCATTGTCAAGCCGCATTCGCGGCGAAAATTCCCGGCTTTTTTCCCGTCTCGTGTAGGAATTCGCATATTGGCCTCGCGGCTCGATGGAGACACTGGCGCCTCCATCAACCCCCTAGGGAGAAGGCCAATATGAAGACCTCGTTCACCCATCGCAAAGTAGCACTGTCCTTGCTCGCGCTGCTCGGCGTGGCGTCCTTCGACGCGCTGGCCGCCGCACGCGGCGTGGTTTACTGCTCGGGCTTTGCCGGGTCCACGCAGGCAGGCGGCATCGACACCACCAACCAGTTCGGCGTGGTCGCCGTGAGCGTGATGAATCCGAACGGCGTGAATGCCGTGGACATCGACCGCGTGCGGGTTCGCACCGCTGCGGGCGCGGCGGTCGAGACCATCGCCGACGACCTGCTGGCGCCGATACCGAAGAACGGCGTCACGGTGCTCGCGCCGGTGCAGGCCAGCGCGCTGGCCGCCACGCCCGGCATGGTCACGATCCAGGTCAACTGGTCGCAGAGTGCCGACAACCGCACCGAGCCGGAGTTCAAGGCGCTCCATTCGCTGTACAGCTCGGCGGGTGCGCTGATCGGCACCAGCATCGGGCAGTGCTCCGCGCCCTGAGCAGGGCCGCGCCAGGGCGCCTCGCGCCCTGGCGCGTTTGCACGGAGCATCAACGTTCCTCGAGGTAGTCGCGGTCGCGAAACGACACCAGCCAGTGCGGCTTGTAGGCCACCGCCAGGGTGACGAAGCCGCCGGTGAGAAAGGCCTCGGGAAAGAGCATCAGGAGACTCGTGGGCAGGTAGTTCCCGACCAGAGCCACCCGCGACACCGCGCCGCCCAGGGCGAGCACAGCGCCTACCGCCAACGCACTGACCGCCGCGCTCACCGCCGCGCCGAAGAACGCGGCGACGAAGAAGTACACGAACACGTGCCGCGGCAGCAGCCTTTCGGTGACGCGCGCCCAGGCATAGCTGACGCCGACCGGCAGCATCACCAGCAGCAGGCCGTTCAGCCCGAAGCAGCCCCAGCCTTGTGCTGCCTTGTACGTGGCGCCCGCGAGCACCAAAGACAAGGCGAACGTGGCCAGCGCCGGGCCAAAGGCCAGCGTCAGCAGCGTGGCGCCGAGCAGGTGCATGGCGGGCGCGTCGCCGAGCGCGGCACGCAGCTGCCACAGCGCGAGCACCGCGACGGTGAAGGCGGCGAAGCGCGCCGGCACGTCACGACGGCCGAGCCAGTACCAGGGCATGCGCCGCAGCACCACGAGCGCGAGCGCGGCGTAGAGCAGCCCCCCGGCGACACGCCAGGACGCGGGCAGGAGAGCATCGCTCAATTCCATGTCGTCTTCCTCGTCGTGCGTGGTCGCGTGCGCCCGCGCGCTTCATGGATTTGTCGCACTGCGCCGACACCTCGCCCTGGAGAGTGTGACCCAGGTCCGCTGCGCGGATCCGCGTCGTGCGTGGCGGATGCGTTCACACTTGTTTTACGAACGCCGCAAGTGCCTGATGCGCCGCTCGCTTCGGCCGCGCCTCACGCGGTCGCGACACCGCGGGGCGCGGTCTCACCGGGCGACGCGGCACGACGCTTGCTCATCCGGTGGCATGACACGCGAGGGCGGAACCTCGCGCCACGACCGCGGAGCACGGAGTCAATGAGCAGAGTGAGTCTTCTGAAAGTGATTGGCCTGGTCGGCGCGCTCGCGACGGCGCAAGCGCAGGCCGTGCCGATCGTCGACACCTACATCGGGGCCAACGATCACGGCTATGGCGACATCATCGGTCGCGCCGACTGGTTCGACATCCAGCGCGCCGAAGTGACGCGCGACAACGGCTTCCTGCGCGTCGACATCTTCACCAACTTCGTCGGCCATGTCGGCGTGTACCCGAGCCTGACGAAGAACAACAAGGGCATCGGCTACGGAGACCTGTTCCTCGGCGGACCCTGGACGCCCTTCGTGAAGCCGGGCGACAACAGCGCGGCCAACGTCGACGGACACAAGTTCGACAACGCGCTGAACGGCACGCTGTGGCGCTACGGTCTCAGCTTCGACGATCCCTGGAGCCAGGCGAACAACGGCAGCTTCACGCTCTACCAGCTGAACGGCACGAACGTCGAGAACCTGATCCTGACCGAGGAACTGTTCAAGTCCAACGCCATCGCGCGCGACGGCCAGGCGGTGCATGTCGATCGCGCCTCGCAGACCGTGGCCTCGCGCGGCACCGGCACCTGGAGCATCGACACGGCGCAGAAGCGTCTGTCCTTCGTGCTCGACCTGTCCCAGGCGCCCGCGCTGGCCTCGTGGGACTACCTGTCCCTGCACTGGGGCATGACCTGCAACAACGATGCGATCGAAGGCGGTGTGGAACTGCCCTCGGTGCCGGAGCCCGCATCGCTGGCCCTGTTCGGGCTCGGACTCGCTGGCGCGCTGACGCCTCTGCGGAGGCGACGGCGCGCGGGCTGAGCCGTTCCTACGTCGCACGGCGTGAACAGACAGGTGTCAGGTTCATTTTCCTGGTCGGCGGCGATGCAGTTCCATCGAGGCGCGAGCCAGGAAAATAAACCTGACACCTGTCTGTCGAAGCGTCGGTGCTTCACGCCGCGCCCGACGCGCGCAGCCGCAGTGTGACCCGCACCACGCCGGGCTCTTCCACGGTCTTCCGCTCGCGAAAGCCGAGCGAGCGGCACAGGTTCAGCATGCGGAAATTGTCGGCCAGGACCTCGCCGTAGATCTCCGCCACGCCGCGCGTGCGGGCGTAGGCGATGATGCGGTTCATCATGTGCCGGCCGAGGCCGCGGCCACCGAGGCGGCGCTCGATGACGATGGCGAACTCGGCCTCCTCCCTGTCGGGATCCTCGATCAGGCGCACCACGCCGACGATCTCCTGCGCGCCGTCGTCGTTCGGACCGGTCAGCACCAGCGCCATCTGGCGGTCGTAGTCGATCTGGCTGAAGCGCGCGGCGGTGAGATGGTCCATGAGCTTCATGGGCACGAAGAAGCGGAAGCGCACTTCCTCGGGCGAGAGCCGCGCGAAGTTGGCCTGCAGGGCGGCCTCGTCCTCGGGCAGGATGGGTCGCAGCAGGAAGCTGTGCTCGTCGACCGCGATCAGTTCCTCGAGGTCGCGCGGGTAGGGCCGGATCGCGAGTCGCGGCCCATCGCCCGGCCGGTGCGCGGCGAGGCGTATGCGCGCATCCAGCGCCATCACGCCGTCGTGATCGGCGATCAGCGGATTGATGTCGAGCTCCGCGACCTGCGGGAGGTCGATGGCGATCTGCGCGAGCCGCACCAGGGTCAGCGCGATGGCGTCGCGATCGGCCGGCGGCACGTGACGATAGCCGGCCAGGAGCCGCGCGACGCGCGTGCGTTCGATCAGATCCCGCGCGAGCTTGAGATTGAGCGGCGGCAGGCCGAGCGCCTTGTCGTCCAGCACCTCGACGGCCGTGCCGCCGGCGCCGAACAGCACCACCGGACCGAAATCACGATCGTCGGACAGTCCCGCGATCAGTTCCTGCGCGCCTGGGCGCGCGACCATGGCCTGCACGGCGAGTCCTTCCAGGCGCGCGGCCGGACACGCGTCGCGCACGCGCTCGAGCAATTCCGCGGCCGCGCGCTCGACGTCCGCCACGCGCACGTTCAACGCGACGCCGCCGACGTCGGACTTGTGGGTGATGTCCGGGCTCAGGATCTTGAGCGCGACCGGCGCGCCGATCTCGAGCGCGACGCGCGCCGCCTCCGCGGGCGTCGCGACGCGCAAGGTCCGCACCACCGGGATGCCGTAGGCGGCCAGCACCTGCTTCGCCTCGTCCTCGTTCAACCACTCGCGGCCCTCTTCTCGGGCAGTGGCGAACAGCGCGCGCAGGGGCGCGAGATCGGTCACCGCCTCGGCGGGCCGCGATGGCGGCGTCTCGAGCAGCGCGGCCTGGTTGCGGCGGTAGGCGACCATGTGCTGAAACGCGCGCACCGCCTCCTCCGGCGCGCCGTAGGCCGGCACACCCGCCTCGCGCAAGCGCGTCCGCGCCGCCTCGGCGGCGGCGCCGCCGATCCAGCTCGCGTAGACCGGCACGTCGCGCGCCTCGGCGAGGCCGGCGAGTGCCGCCTCCGCCGCTGCCAGGGGTGACGTGACAGCGGTCGGACAATTGAGCAGCAGCAGCGCATCGAATTCTTCACTCTCGGCGAGCGCGGCAAGCGCGGCGGTGTAACGCTCGGCTGGCGCGTCGCCGATGATGTCGATTGGGTTGGCGCGCGACCAGGTGGGCGGCAGCACCGCGTCGAGCCGCGCGAGCGTGTCGGCGGACAAGGTCGCGAGCGTGCCGCCCGCGTCCATCAGCGCATCGGTCGCGAGCACGCCCGCGCCGCCCCCGTTGGTCAGGATCATGAGCCGCTCGCCGCGCGGCGGACGGGTGAGCGCCAGTGTCTCGACCGCGTCGAACAGTTCCTCCAAGGTCAGCACGCGCAGCATGCCGGCGCGACGAAAGGCCGCGTCGTAGACCGCGTCCACGCCGGCCAGCGCGCCCGTGTGGGACGCGGCCGCCCGCGCGCCGGCCGCGTGGCGCCCCGCCTTCACCACCACCACCGGCTTGGTGCGCGCCGCGGCGCGCGCCGCCGACATGAACTTGCGCGCGTGGGTGATGCCTTCGACGTAGAGCAGGATGGCGCTGGTGGCGGGATCGTTGGCGAGGTAGTCGAGCATGTCGCCGAAATCGACGTCGGCCATGTCGCCGAGCGAGGCGAGCACGGAGAAGCCGATGTTGCGCGGCGCGGCCCAGTCGAGCACCGAGGTGATCACGGCGCCGGACTGCGCGACGAAGGCGAGCGACCCGGTGCGCGGCGCGAGATGGGCGAAGCTCGCGTTCAACTTCGCCGCCGGCGCCAGCAGCCCGAGGCAATTGGGCCCCAGGATACGCAGCAGCGCCGGCCGCGCGGCGTCGAGCAGCGCGCGCCGCAGGGCCGCGCCGGGCGCGTCGCCGCT
>JAIEQK010000235.1 GCA_019747795.1 Gammaproteobacteria bacterium
CCGAGCGCAGCCGACGCCGCAGCGAGAGCGTGCCGAGCGCGGCCGCGAGCAGCGGCAGCGCCGCCGGCACCGGCACGGCAGCGACATCGTCCACCACGAAGCCGTCGCCCGACACCCGCAGCCCGAGGATGTCGGCGGTCGGGCGGACGAAGCCGCGGAACTCGCCCACGTTGGTCAGCAGGGCATCGTCGAAATCGACCGCGAAGGTCACGCTCTCGAGTACCACGTCGCCGGCGCCGAGCGCTTCGAGGGTGATCTCGCCGCTCACGCTACCGTCATTGAAGATGCTGAAGGTGGCGCCGAGGCCCTGCACGGCATGGGCGAGGGTGAAGGTCATCGAGCCCACGTAGCCCTCACTGGTCGACGGCAGGAACGACAGGTCGCCGATGCCCGCGAAGCGATTGCCCGCGCCCCAAGTGCCGTTGTCGACCAGGTCGACCGCCACCGCGCCGAACGTCGAGAAGATGCCGGACGAGACGCTCAGGCTGCCGCCGAGCGCGACCGGCCCTTTGCTCACCAGGTTGTCGAAGGACTCGAAGTCCTCCAGCACCGTGAAACCGGCGCTCGAGTTCACCACCGCGGCCTGCGCTCCGCAGGCGCACAGGCTGGCCAGCGCCAGCGCCACTAGAGACTTGTTGATGATCATGTTCATGTCCTCTGTTGATGTTTGTGCCTTGCGCCCCGCGCCACGCCTGTGGCATCACGCGGGGCGCGCTTGTCATGGCAACGTCGAGGTGCGCGGCGCTCAGGCGCCGATGACCCCGCCGTCCTGCTTGGTGATGACCAACACGGTGGAGCGCGGCCGGACGTTGGCGCCCACGCCCTGCGGCGCGCCGCCGATCACCGCGAGGAAGTCGCCACCGCTGGTCTTGTCGAACTGGCTCTGCGGCCAGTTGCTGAACTGGGTGGGATTGGCGGCGCCCGCGTCTTCGCCCGGGTGCTGAATGCCGACGAACATGGTCTTGCCGTCGGGCGTGTTCACCACGCCGGTTACTTCGCAGTTGCGCGGGCTGGTGAGGAAGCGCCGGATCTCCCGGGTGTTGGGATCGGCGGCGCACATCACGTTCGCGCCGACGTTCACGAAGTCACCCGAGGCGTCGCCCGCCTGGTCGGTCTGGATCCAGAGACGACCGAACTGGTCGAACCACAGGCCGTCCGGCGCGCCGAAGTCGGCGCTGCCGGCCGGCACGTCGACGATGTTGCCTTCGTAGTTCTTGCGATTGAAGTCCACGTCGGCCGTGTCCACGCCGATGAAGTTGGTACGGAGATAGTTCGACGCGAGGGTCTTGGTCGTGCGGGTGTCGCCGGCGAGTACGAAGATGTCCCATTCGAAGCTGGTGGCGGTGACGTGGTTGCCATCCTCACGCCAGCGGATGATGTGACCGTAGTCGTTGTCCGGTCGCGGGTTGGCCACGTCGACCGGCGGGCGCGCGCTACCGGCCGCCGTGGTGCCCGCCGGCGAGTTGCTGGACAGCGTGCCACCGCCGCCGCGACGGTTGTTGTTGGTCAGCGTGCAGTAGATCTCGAGCGGCTGCTGCGCGGAGTAGACCTGGTAGCCGTTGTTGGCGGAGTCGTAGGTGCGGAGCGCCGTCCATTCCGGGCGATCCATCATCGTCGCGCCGACCGCGTCGGCGGCCTGGCGGGTCTTGACCAGGATGTTGGCCAGCACCTTGGCGTCGTTCGCTTCGCTGATGCCGTCGGCCGCCGCGTCACTGAAGTGCTTCAGTTCGCGCAGCTTCCAGAAGCCGCCGCTGCCGTTGGGAATGACCGACAGCGTGTCGGGCAAGAGCGCAATCCAGCTACCGCGGAACGCCCCGGCCTTGCCCGGCACGGGCGTGTCGCTGAACTTGGCGACGTACAGCACGCCGCTGTCCAGCAGGTCGCGGTCGGCGGCGCGGTTGGTCGGGCTGAACGGCCGCGCGCAGACGAACTTGTAGATGTACTCGTTGCGCTCGTCGTCGCCCATGTAGAACGCAACGCGGTTCTGCGTGCCGAGCGCGTCGGCGCTCACGGCCACCTGCGCGCTCTCGTGCTTGAAGCGGCCGAGCGCGGTGCGCTTCACCGGCTTCGACTGCGGCGCGAAGGGATCGATCTCGACCACCCAGCCGTAGAGGTGCGGCTCGAGCGGATTGGTGCGCGCATTGAAGCGCGGATCGGCGACGTGCCACTGGTAGCCGAAGCCGCCCTGCACCACGCCGTAGCGCACCTGGTTGTTCAGCACGACGGCGTCCAGCGCGGCATCGCCGGTATTGAGCACGTCCGCGGCGTTCCACCCGAAGTTGCCGTTCCAGTTCTCTTCGCAGGTGAGATAGGTGCCCCAGGGCGTGTAGCCGTGGGCGCAGTTGTTGTGCGAGCCGAAGGCGCTGTAGCCGTCGTTCACGCCGTTCTCGATCGAGGCACCCGGCTGGATGTCGAATTTCTTCGACTTGAGCAGCGGGCTGCCGGCCGCCGGGCCGGAGACGCGCATCGGCGTGTTGGCGGTCAGGCGCCGGCCGAAGCCCGAGTTGCGCACCACGCTCCATTTGCCGCTCGACTGCCGGACCTCGAAGATCGAGACGCCATGGCCGGCCTGGGACTTGCGCACCTTGGCGATGGTGACACCCGCGCCGCCGGTCAAACCCTCGGCGCCATGCAGGATCTCTTCGTGCGTGTACTCGTTGTTCACGCACAGGACGCCGCGCGTGCTGGACGGGCCGCCGCGGCCTGGAAAGCCGAAGTAGTGCATGCCGTCGCAGTGCATGCCCATCTGCATCGCCTGCGCGGCTGCGCTCTGGCTCGCGTCCGGATTCCAGTCCGGCGCGCCGGGCATGATCGGCTGACCCCAGGGGCACAGCACCTCGACGGTGTATCCAGGAGGCACTTCGACGCTGTTGGTGACGGGGGCGAGCTTGCGCGGAATGCTCTCGAAGCCGATGCCGCCGAAGCCGTTGCTCGCGGGCACTGGTGCGGCGGACGCGTCCGCCGACCAGGTGAGGCCGCCGGCGGTGGCGAGGCCACCCGCAGCGAGCGCGACGGACGCGCCGAGGGTCGACTTGAGAAAGCCGCGACGACTTTCGTCGACACGGGCGAGCACGTCCGTGATCGATTCATTCGCCGAGGGATTGATGGTCGTGTCGTTCTTGGGATGCTTGTTGCCCTTCATGATTCCCCCTTGGGAGTGAGCGTCTGGTGGCCGGCCGAAGCGAGCGCGAGAAAGTCGCGCGAGA
The DNA here is from genome assembly GCA_019747795.1 of Gammaproteobacteria bacterium. GTDB lineage: Bacteria > Pseudomonadota > Gammaproteobacteria > JADJYF01. The sequence continues at coordinate 3,207 of JAIEQK010000235.1, forward strand.
GACAGGGACCGCCGGCCGACGGCGGACCGTTGCGGGAAACGTAGGTGTGATGCGTGACGGGGGCGTGAAGCGCGCTGTCATCTGCGCGCGCGAAGCCATCGAATTAATTTTCGAAGCGTTTCGAGAAATTCGAAGAGCGAGCAAGCGTGGACTGGAACATTGGTGTGATACGCAGCGCGCGTCGCGCTCCTGCGCGGAGCACGCGCGAATGCTGCCCCGCCGCGGAGCGCGTGGTCTGCCATCCAGCGACACGCGCATCGGCCACAAACTGCTCGGACTACCGCCGGGCCTGGCGCTGTTGAGCCTAGTTACTCACCCAGTGCTTTACCGTCGGTACGGCGCGGCCGTGGAAGCGCGCTCGATCAGGTGATGCTGTTCCTGGAAGGCGGCGGCCGTTGGCTCATGGCCATCGCGGCAGGCGCCCGCGCGATGTCGAGGTCGACGATTGCGCGGGCGCGGCAGTCAGCGGTACGACGGCCTGAGCGAGTTGCGGTAGCTCTGCGCGGCGAGATAGCGCTCGCGTGGCAGCACGGTCTCGCGATACACCCAGCCCGAGGAGGCGTCCACGCCCTTGTAGAAGAGCGTGCCCTGTTCGCGCGGGTCGGCCATCGAGACACCGGGCACCGCGCCCTGGCGCAGCAGTTCGTTGAAGCGTGTGCCCTGGTAGGGAACCATGATGGTCGAGTCGACGGAGTTCTTGAGCGGCCGGCCGAGGTGGTCCTCGCCCACCACGGGGTTCGAGACGATGAACTCGACCAGTTCGTCGGTGGCGCGCAGATCGGCTTCGTCCTCCCACGGGTAGATCATGGTGAAACCGTCGACGGCGATGCCGAGGCGGTTGGCGATGCGCACGGCCTCGTAGTGTTCCTCCACCCGCTGCTGCTTGCCGTTGCGCTTGTTGATCAGGTCCAACGAACGCTGCGAACCGGTCTCGAGGCCGATGCCCACGCGTCGCCCGCCGGTGTCGGCGAAGGGTCCGAGCAGCGCCTCGCCGTGGCGCACGATGAGATAGGCGTGGGTGAAGGCGCGCCAGGCGCTGTAGCCGTGCGCCGCGACGCGCGCGGACAGCGCGCGGGTCTGGCGCGGGTTCAGAAGACCCACGTCATCGAAGAACATCACCGCGTAGTGTTCGCGGCCGAGCGCGCGATGCGCGGCCGCCATGGCGGCGAGATCGGCGTCGATCATCGCGGCCGGAAAGTGCCGTGTGCGTTCGCCGCCGGCCTCGCAGAAGTTGCAGGTGAACGGACAACCGAGCGCGGTCACGGTATGGAAAGCCGGCAGGCCGGCGATCTCGTAGCGGTAGCGCGACATGAGATCGACCGGACGCGTGGGCGGCAGCACTATTTCCGCGAGATCCTGCTGGTGCGAGAGCACGTGGCCGCGGCCGCGTCGCGGCAGCCGTGCATCGAGCACGTCCAGCAGCGGTCGCCAGCCGTCGTGCGGCACTACGTAATCGCAGGCTTCGACGCCCGTCTCGTTCACCACCTGCTCGAGGTAATAGCGCGCGTGGCTGCCGCCCATCATGACTCGCGCGCGCGGCGCTTCGCGGCGCGCGCAGGCGGTCAGCCAGCGTGCGTACTCGGCCTGCGGCGTCATCACCGACAGCGCGATGAGATCGTAGTCGGCGAACACCACGCCGTCGAAGGGCTGATCCAGCACCAGCTCGCCGTGTTCGATGAGCAGCATGTGGAAGTCGCCGAGGCGCCGAGGCGTCGGCCGGCTGCCGTCGGCGCGCGGCTTCTGATACAGCACCAGCAGGGACGAGGGGTAGTCGTGCTGCGTGAGCCAGGCCTGGAGGTAATGGGGCGCGAGCTGCTGGTAGACGAACTCGTCCTGCAGGAAGGGATCCGGTGGCTTGACGAACAAGGTGCGCGGCTTCATGCGGCGGTCTCCCGTGAACGACGCTGCGCGGCCTCGCCGAGGGCGCGCAGGAAGAATCCTTCGTAGGCCGGCAGCACGCTGTCGGCGAGTTCGAGCAGGGCCGGGCGGCGCGCGATGATGCGCGCGCGGGTCTCGTCGACGAGCGCGGCGTCGTTGGCCAGCGCCACGGCGCGCGCCGCGTAGTCGTCAGCGTCGCTCGCGACCAGGTGATCGAGGCCGAGCAGGTCGCACAGCCCCGCCGTCACGCGCCCGCGCATGTAGGCGCCACGCAGCGTGACGAACGGCGTGCCGGCCCACAGCGTCTCGTAGCTGGTGTAGCCACCGCTGAAGTGCGGCGTGTCGAGCACCACGTCGGCCGCGGCAAGCAGGCTGGCGAAATCCTCCGAACGCACGCTCGGGACGAAGCGCACGCGCGCTGCGCGCTCGCCCAGGCTGCGCGCGAAACGCGCTTCCAGGCGTGCGCGCCAGGCGGGTCGTGATTCGATCAGCACCACCACGCCGCGCGTATCGGCGGCGAGCAGCGCCGCGAGCATTGCGTCGAAGTCGGGATGCAGCTTGAACAGGCTCTGCGGACAGAGGTAGACGTGCTCATGCGCGCCGAAACCGAAGGCCGCGCGATCCGGCGCCGGTGACGCCGCCGGCGTGTCGTACAGCACCGGCCAGCAGGGCAGTTCGACAAGCGTCTCGCGGTAGTGGGCGGCCGCGTTCCCGGGCTCCACCAGGCGCGACGAGACGAAATAGTCCATGGTCGGCAGGCCGGTGGTGACGGGATGTCCCCAGCCCAGGCATTGCACCGGCGCCAGACGCTCGGCGGCCAGGTAGTAGCTCCAGGGATCCATGCCGACGTCGGTGTAGAACACGACGTCCGGCGCGAGTTCGGCCAGCGCCGTGCGCGCGGCGTCGAGATCCTCGGCGATGCTCACGTGCCGATCCGCGGCCCGCGCGATGCGTGTCGCGAGTGGGCCCACGTGCTCGCCAATGGACAGCACGGCGAGCTCGAAGCCCGTGCGTGGCAGTTGCTCCAGCAGCGGCGCGTAGAGCCGCGCGATGGTGTGCTCCTTGAAGTGCGACGACACCACAGCGACCCGCGGTCGCGGTGAACGCGCGACGGCGCGCGGCGGCTTCGGCCGCCAGGCGCGCGTGACCAGGTCGCCGAGCGCGCTCATGTAGGGGCGATCGTCCAGGCCCTGGTAGGCGGCATAGAAGGCCGGCGCACCGAGCTGTCGGGCCGGATCTTCGAGACGCAGGTCCGCGTCGGCGAGCGCCGCGAGCGCTTCCTGGCTGCGTGCGCGCGTGGCCGTGATGCTCGCGGCATCGTCGGCGAAGATCGGCATGGCGAGCGCCGCGCGCAGCGCGGTCGCGCCGTCCGGGGCGAGCGCGAGGGCTGCCGCGTAGAGCCGCTGCGCGGTCGCCACGTCGTCCGCGTCCTGGCGCAGGCGCGCGAGATTCTGCAGGCTGTCGTGATCCTGCGGGTTACAGCGCAACGCGGCCATGAACGCCGCTTCGGCGCCCGCCGCGTCGCCGTGCTGAAAGCAGGCCACGCCGAGATTGCGATAGGCGTCACCCCAGCGCGGCTTGAGTTCCACCGCGCGCAGGAAGCAGCGCAGCGCTTCGTCGTGCTCTGCGCGCGCCAGCGCCACGCGGCCAAGGTTGAACCACGCGTCCGCATGCTCGGGTGCGACCATCAGCAGCTGCCGCCAGGCCGCGACCGCGTCGTCGGGCCGACCGGCGCGCTCGAGGATCAAGGCACGGGTGTTGGCGTAATCCGGATCGTCCGGACGCAGGTGCCGGGCGCGCGTCACCGCGTCGGTAGCCGGCGCGAGCGCGCCGGCATCCAGCAGGATGGCGGCCAGCAGGTGCCACAGGTCGGCGTCGTGCCGCGCGCGCGCCAGCGCCCGGCGGCAGGATTTTTCCGCGGCCGCGTGGTCGCCGGCGGCAAGATGTGCCGCCGCCTGCGCGGCGAGCTTGCCGGTATCGTGTCGATTTCCGCCCCGCGAGGGCCCCTGCCGCGTCATGCGTGCATTCCCGTGCTGTGTGCACGGCTCATCAGCAAGGAGCGTTCCACCTCCTGCCCGCGGCGGCGCGTTCACCGCTACACTGCCGGCCATTCGAGCCGGGAGCGCGCACGTGAGTCACAACCGCATCTTCGACTTCGCCACCGAAGACGCCATCGAACATCTGGCCGCGAGCAGCGCGCGCATGCGCCGCACGCTCGAGCGGGTGGGGCCATTCCGCATGGAGATCCGGCCCACCAGCAGCGTGTTCGCCGCGCTGGCCGAGGCCGTGGTCTACCAGCAGCTGCACGGCAAGGCCGCTGCCACCATCTTCGAGCGGGTGTGTGCGCTGTTCCCGCGAGGCAAGGCCGGCCTGTCGGCCAAGGGACTCATGGCGCTCAGCGACGAGGCGCTGCGCGGCGCCGGCCTGTCGCGCAACAAGCTGCTGGCGCTCCGCGACCTCGCGGCCAAGTCGCTGGCCAAGGAGATCCCGACCTTTGCCGAGACTCAGCGTATGTCCAACGAGGAAGTGATCGCCGCGCTCACCCAGGTGCGCGGCATCGGCCGCTGGACGGTGGAGATGCTGCTGATGTTTCGCTTAGGAAGGCCCGACGTGCTGCCGGTGGACGACTTCGGCATCCGCAAGGGTTACGCCATCACCTTCGGCAAGAAAGAGATGCCGACGCCGAAGGATCTCGCGCGCTACGGTGAACGCTGGGCGCCCTACCGCACGGTCGCCGCCTGGTACATGTGGCGCGCGACGGAACTGTAGGTCGGACTTCAGGAAACTCTGATTAAGGCCATGTCGCCGCATGAAGGCGGCGTGGTCGGTAGTCAGTTGGG
>JAIEQK010000009.1 GCA_019747795.1 Gammaproteobacteria bacterium
GGGCGGCACCGCGGTGCGCTATCGCGCCGCGCTGAGCGCCGCCGGGGCGCTGGGGCGCATCGGCTCGCGCCTGCTCGGCGGCACCACGCGGCGCCTCATCGATCGCTTCTTCGCGGCCTTCCTCGCGACCTTCGACGAGGACCCGGTCAGCGGCGCAGATCGAGCGTGAAGGGCATGTCCGGCGAGATCTCCGGCGTGTGCCATTCGAAGGGGCCCTGGCTGTGGCCCTGGCGCTCGAAGCGCGCCAGGCGCCGCGCCTCGGCCTCGCGCGCGTTGACCGGGTAGGTCTCGTAGCTCCGCCCGCCCGGGTGGGCGACGTGGTAGCGGCAGCCGCCGATGGCGCGGCCGTTGGCGCGGTCGACGAGATCGAAGGTGAGCGGGCCGTGGGAGCGAATGGTGGGATGCAGCGCCGACGGCGGATCCCAGGCCTTGAAGCGCACGCCGCCGACGAAGTTGCCTTCCACGCCGGTCGGCTGCATGGGCATGGGGCGACCGTTGCAGGCCACGCCGTAACGTTCCGGCACGAACCCCGTCACCTCCACCTGCAGCCGCTCGAGCGACGAGTCGACGTAGCGCGCGGTGCCGCCGGCCGTGCTTTCCTCGCCCAGCACGTGCCAGGGCTCGAGCGCGGTGCGCAGCGTGAGTTCCATGCCGCGATGGGCGATGGAGCCGAAGCGCGGAAAGCGGAACTCGAAGAACGGCGCGTACCAGTCGCGCTCGAAGGGATAGCCGCGCTGGTTCAGTTCCTCGATCACTTCGCTGAAGTCCTGCCACACGAACCACGGCAGCATGAAGCGATCATGCAGCTGGGTGCTCCAGTGGATCAGGCGATGTTCGTAGGGTCGATCCCAGAAGCTCGCCACCAGCGCGCGCAGCAGCAGCATCTGGGTGAGGCTCATGCGCGCGTGGGGCGGCATCTCGAAGGCGCGGAACTCGAGCAGGCCGCGGCGTCCGCCGGCGTGGTCGGGCGAGTACAGCTTGTCGATGCAGAATTCCGAGCGATGGGTGTTGCCGGTCAGATCCACCAGCTGGTTGCGCATCACGCGATCGACCACCCAGGGCGCGACGTCCTCGCTACCGCGCGGCAGCTGGGCGAGCGCGGTCTCGAGTTCGTGCAGGCGATCGTCCCGCGCCTCGTCGACGCGCGGCGCCTGGCTGGTGGGACCGATGAAGAGGCCGGAGAACAGGTAGGACAGCGAGGGATGGTTCTGCCAGTAGCGCACCAGGCTGCCGAGCAGGTGCGGGCGACGCAGCAGCGGCGAGTCCGCCGGCGTCGAGCCGCCCAGCGTCACGTGGTTGCCGCCGCCGGTGCCGGTGTGGCGCCCGTCGAGCATGAACTTCTCGGTCGCGAGCCGCGCCTGGCGCGCCTCCTCGTAGAGCGTGGTGGTGGTCTCCTTGAGTTCGTCCCAGTTCGACGCGGGATGGACGTTGACTTCGATGACGCCGGGATCGGGCGTGATCTGCAGCAGCGACAGGCGCGGGTCGCGCGGCGGCTCGTAGCCCTCGATCACCACCGGCTGGCGCAGCTCCGCGGCGCAGGCCTCGACGGCATGGATCAGTTCCACGTAGTCGGCGAGCGTGTTCACCGGCGGCAGGAACACGTGCAGGCGGCCGTCGCGCACCTCGGTGCAGAGCGCCGTGCGCACGATGGCATCGGGTTCGTCCGGCCCGGCGGGCACCGCCACCTGCGCGCGCGGCGTCTCGTCCGCCGGCGCCGTGGGCGCGTTGCGATACCAGTGGCGCGGCATGAGCGGCTGGGGTGGCGCGAAGGGATCCTGGACGTGGGGCGCTTCGCGATCGATGTCGCCGACCGCCGGCAGTGAACTCATCGGCAGGCGGAGTCCCAGCGGCGAGTCGCCCGGGATCAGGAACAGGTAGCCGCGCCGGAGCGGCCAGGCGCCGCTCTGCCAGCGGCCGTCCCAGCGCTTCGCGAGCGGCAGCACGTAGCCCGCCGGGCGATTCAGCGCGCCCTCGAACAGACGCCGCAGGCGCGCGCGCTCGACCGGGCTCGAGAGCCGCGCGTCGCGCGGATCGATGTTGGTCGGCAGCGTGCCTTCCTTCCACAGGTAGTAGTAGGTGTCCTCGAAGGCGGTGTGCACGAACTTGTGATCGACCCCCAAGCGTCGGCTGAGCGACAGCGCGAAGCGGTGCTCGATGCCGTGCATGAGCGGCCCGGGGTTGCGCGACAGGTTGGCGAGCAGCGCGGGGTCGGCCCACAGCGCCTCGCCGTCCTTGCGCCAGAAGATGGACAGCGCCCAGCGCGGCAGCTCCTCGCCCGGATACCACTTGCCGATGCCGTGATGCACGAGCCCGCCCGGCGCGTAGTGGCGGTGCAGGCGCTCGAGCAGCAGTTCGGCCGCGTGGCGCTTGTTGGGGCCGTCGGCGGCGGTGGTCCACTCCGGGCTCTCGAAGTCGTCGATGGAGACGAAGGTCGGCTCGCCGCCCATGGTCAGGCGCACGTCACCGGCGGCGAGCGTGGCGTCGACCTGGCGACCGAGGTCGTCGATGCGCCGCCACTGTGCGTCGCTGTAGGGCAGGGTGACGCGCGGGTCTTCCAGCACCCGCGCGACGTTGTTGCTGTATTCGAACTCGACCTCGCACGCCTCGGTCATGCCCTCGACCGCCGCGGCGTGACTGAAATGCGGGGTGGCGGCGAGCGGGATGTGGCCCTCGGCGGCGAACAGGCCGGAGGTCGGGTCGAGACCCACCCAGCCGGCGCCCGGCAGGTAGATCTCGGCCCACGCGTGCAGGTCGCTGAAGTCCGCGGTCGGGCCCGAGGGGCCGTCCAGCGCCGGCACGTCGCTGGTCAGCTGCACCAGGTAGCCCGAGACGAAGCGCGACGCGAGCCCCAGGTGCCGCGCGATCTGCACCAGCAGCCAGGCGCTGTCGCGGCACGAGCCGCGGCCCAGATCGAGGGTCTGCTCGCAGCTCTGCACGCCGGGCTCGAGGCGCACGATGTAGTCGATGTCCTGTTGCAGGCGCTGGTTCAGCGCCACCAGGAAGTCGATGGTCGGCATGGGGTCGCGCGGCACCTCGGCCAGCCACTCGCGCAGCGCCGGGCCGTCGTCGGTGATCGCGAGATACGGCTTGAGGTCGGTCGCGACCTCGGGCGCGTACTGGAAGGGGCACTCGAGCGCGCTGTCCTCGAGGAAGAAATCGAAGGGGTTGATCGCCACCATCTCGGCGATCACTTCGACGTCGATGGTCAGTTCGCGGGCCTTGTCCGGGAACACCAGCCGGGCGAGATGATTGCTGTACGCATCCTGCTGCCAGTTGATGAAATGCTCGCCGGGCGAGATCTTGAGCGAGTAGGACTCGATGCGCGTGCGGGTGTGGGGCGCCGGCTTCACCCGCAGGACATGGGGACCGAGCGCTACCGGGCGGTCGAAGCGGTAGGCGGTGTGATGGCGAATGGCAACGCGAATGGTCACGGGGACGGTTTCCCTGCTGGTCGATGGAGCGCTCTGATCATGGGTCGATTTTCCCCACGAGCACCAGCTCAAAGTGGCATGAATCATGCCAATGGCAGGATCATGAAATTCTCATGGCACGACTACGACAGCCGCGGCTTCTACGACGAACTCATTGGCGGACGGGGCGTCGCCCGCCCGGCCGGCAAGGCCGTCGCGAAGCATATTCGCTCACTCACCATGGAAGAGATACGCGAGCGACAGCGCGCCGCCGAACTCGCCGTCAAGACCATGGGCATCACCTTCACGGTCTACAGCGAAGGCACCAATATCGATCGCGCCTGGCCGTACGACATCATCCCGCGCACCATTTCGGGGAGCGACTGGGACCGGGTCGAGGCGGGCCTGGTGCAGCGCCTGACGGCGCTGAACCTGTTCATCGACGACGTCTACAACAAGCAGAAGATCCTGAAGGACGGCGTGGTGCCCCGCGACCTCATCGTCGAGTCGGGCAACTTCCGCGCGGCCTGCGTCGGCAAGCGACCGAAGCACGGGGTGTGGGCGCACATCTGCGGCTCGGACCTCATCCGCGACAAGGACGGCACCTTCTACGTGCTGGAGGACAACCTGCGCGTGCCGTCCGGGGTGTCCTACATGCTGGAGAACCGCAAGGTCACCAAGCGCGTGTTTCCGGAACTGTTCGCGGCGGAGAACATGCGGCCCATCGGCGAGTACACCTCGCATCTCTTCGCCACGCTCGCCTCGCTCTCGCCGCGCGCGGAGCGCCGGCCGGCGGTGGTGGTGCTGACGCCGGGCATCTACAACTCGGCCTACTTCGAGCACTCCTACCTTGCCCAGCAGATGGGCGCGGAGCTGGTCGAGGGCAGCGATCTGTTCGTCGGCAGCGACGACTGCGTGTACATGCGCACCATCGCGGGGCCGGCGCGGGTCGACGTCATCTACCGGCGCATCGACGACCTGTTCCTCGACCCCGAGGTGTTCAATCCCGACTCGGCGCTCGGCGTGCCGGGCCTGATGCGCGCCTGGCTGAAGGGCAAGGTCGCGCTCGCCAACGCGCCGGGCGCGGGCGTGGCCGATGACAAGGCGGTCTACACCTACGTGCCGGACATGATTCGCTACTACCTCGACCAGGACGCCATCCTGCCCAACGTCGAGACCTATCGCTGCGGCGAGCACGAGGCCTGCGCCCACGTGCTCCAGCATCTCGACAAGCTGGTGGTCAAGCCGGTCAACGAGTCGGGCGGCTACGGCATGCTGATGGGCCCGACGGCCAGCGCCCAGGAGCGCATGGCCTTCTCCCGCTTGCTGCGCGCCAATCCGCGCAACTACGTCGCCCAGCCGCTGATTTCGCTGTCCACCTGCCCGACCGTGTGCGGCGGCGGCATCGAGCCGCGGCACCTGGACCTGAGACCCTTCGTGCTGCAGGGCGCGAAGCACTACGTCACACCCGGCGGGCTCACGCGCGTCGCGCTCAAGAAGGGCTCCTACGTGGTCAACTCCTCGCAGGGTGGCGGCAGCAAGGACACCTGGATAGTGGATTGCACATGAGCATGCTGTCGCGCGTCGCCGAACGCATCTACTGGTTGGGGCGCTACCTGGAGCGCATCGAGAACACCGCGCGGCTGGTGAGCGTGTACGGCAACGTGCTGCTCGACCTGCCGCGCCCCGCGACCCTGCAGTGGGACACGCTGATCGCCATCACCGGCAGCGCGCCGGCCTTCACCGAGCGATACACGCGGGCCGACGAGCGCAACGTGGTGCGCTTCTACCTCGCCGACGACTCCAACCCGTCGTCCATCGTCAGCTCCGCCGACAGCGCGCGGGAGAACGCGCGGACGGTGCGCGAGATGATTCCCGCGAGCATCTGGGAGGGCATCAACGATCTGCACATCTACCTGCAGGATAACGTCGACGGCGCGCTCGCGCGCCGTGGCCGCGATGCCTTCCTGTCGCGCGTCATCGAGTACTGCCAGACGCTGGTCGGCTGCATGGCCGGCTCCATGAGCCGCGACGCGGCCTACCACTTCCTGCGCGCAGGGCGTTACCTGGAGCGCGCCGACATGACCTCGCGCATCGTCGATGTCGGCACCGCCAACGTGTTTCCCTGGCGCCAGGGTCAGAGCCAGGTCCAGTCGCAGGGACAGGGCCAGGCGCAGCGCCAGAGCGCGCGCGACGATGGCGCGGAGGAATCGCCCTACGAGGCGATCCTGTGGATGAGCGTCCTGCGCTCGCTGGAGGCGCTGCAGATGTACCGTCGCCTGGTGCCGGAGCGGGTGCTGGCGGACGAGGTGGTGGACTTCCTGCTGCGCGACGAGAACTTCCCGCGCGCGGTGGCGAACTGCCTGATGGCGCTGCAGTCCTGCCTGCGCCACCTGCCGCGCAACGAACTCGCGCTGCGCACCGTGGCGGCCACCATCAAGCACGTACAGGAGGCGAACATCGCCGGGCTCCTCGCCCAGCAGGGCATGTTCGATTACATCGATCAGTTACAGATCGAGTTCAACGAACTGCACGCGGCGATCAGGTCGACGTGGTTCGAGACGGCGGTGTGAGCGGGGCGTCCTGAACGGGGCGCTAAACGGGGACAGACCACGGTTTCCCGCTACGCGGAAAACCGTGGTCTGTCCCCGTTTGGAGGGCGGCGGGAAACCGTGGTCTGTCCCCGTATGGGGCGCGGCTAAGCCTGCTGCTGGTGCTCGTTCTGATCCCACATCGTCGCCCACGCGGGCGGCGGCAGTGAGCGGAAGGCTTCCTTCAGGCGTTCGTCCCAGTTGCGCTTCAGTTCGCGCAGGTAGTCGCTGTCCGCTTCCAGGACCAGGCGATTCGGCATGACGAAGGAATCGGTCTTGTAGGCCAGCACCTCGATGGGCGGCCCGACCGTCACGTTCGAGCGCATGGTCGAATCCATCGATACCAGTCCGCACAGCACCGCGGTATGCAGCGCGGTGTCGGGTTTCAGGATGCGATCGAGTATCGGCTTGCCGTACTTGCTCTCGCCGATCTGCAGGAAGGGCGTGGTCTTGGAGGTCGAGATGTGGTTGCCCTGGGGGTAGACCAGGAACACCGTCGGCGCGGTGCCGGTGATCTGTCCGCCGAAGATCACGCTCGCTTCGAAATCCAGCCCGCCGCCGGCCTTCTTCTGCTGCATGATGCTGATCTGGCCGACGTAGTCCGCCGCTTCCTCCATGCTGGTCATGGTCATCAGCGACAGCGGCATGCCGTGATCGATGTCGTGCTTGATCTGGTTGACGATGCCCTGCGAGGTGGCGAGATTGCCGGCGGTCAGGAGGCAGAACTGGCGCGCGCCGTCCAGGCCGAAGGTGTGCATCTTGGAATAGGTGCTGATCTGATCGACACCGGCGTTGGTGCGCGAGTCCGACACGAATACCAGGCCGGCATTGAGCTTGATTGCGACACAGTAGGTCATCGAACGATCATCTGGACCAGCAAGAAGCCAAGGGTAGGGGGGTACACCCCGCCACGCAAGGGGTTCTGCTGCGTTGCGGGCGCGACGCGCGTGAACATGTTTGAACTTGCCCGCGAGTCGTGCGCGCGCGGCCGACGCGCACCCACTCAGGGCAGGACGTGATCGATGGTGATATCGACTTCCGCGCCGTCGGCCACGGGCATCTCGGCCGACTTGCCTTCGAGATCGCCCGCCTGCGCGTTGGCGCTGCCGGCCTGCGAGATGCGCGCCACGAGATAGAAGCGCGCGACATCGGCCAGCGAATGGCCGGGCACCATGGCCATGGTCTCGTCGAGCGTGAGTTCGAGCGGCAGCTCGGCCGCGGTGTGGCGCGACACCGCCAGCGGCATGGGCGGACCTTCGACGCCACGCGCGGCGACGAACAGCGCGTCCCCTGGCCGCGCCCGTGCCGCCAGTTCGGGCGAGAGCTTGATGCGCGCCTTGACCCGCACCTTGGCGGCGGGACGCGTGGCGGCGTCCGTGGCCGGCGTCAGGCTGCCGCCGGCGTGGGCCACCAGGGTCTCGATCTCCTGGCGCAGACCCGGCACGTCACCGGCCAGGCCATGCGCCTCCTGCCAAGTCGCGAGCGCCGCGTCGCGCTGCCCGTCCTGCAGCTGGAACATGCCTTTCATGACCAGCGCCGTGGGATGCCGCGGCGCCACCGCCAGCACCTGGGCGGTCAGCGCCAGCGCCTGCTTGCGCTGCTCGGCGTCGCCGGTGATGGCGAGGCTGTCGACCAGCACCAGCATGGCGTCGGGGTTGTCGGGCAGCACGCGGTTCAGCTCGCGCGCGGCGCGCTGCGCTTCGGCGAAGTGCCCCAGTTGCATCTCGGTGCGGGCCAGCAGCGACCAGGCCTCGGCGTCGTCCGGGTGGCTCGCGACCCGGTCGCGCACGCGCGCCACCAGGTATTCCACCGAGGTCTCGGGTTTGCGCCAGTCGCGGCCCGGCTGCTCGGCGGCGAAACGCGCGACATCCGGTGAGCCGAACTGCCAGTAGAGGCCGAGCGCGAACACCGGCGTGGCGAGGCACAGCATGACCAGCGCCGCGCGGCCGCGCGCGCTGGCGGGTGCCGTCGCCGGCGCGGGCAGCGCCTCGACCACCGCG
>JAIEQK010000057.1 GCA_019747795.1 Gammaproteobacteria bacterium
CGCTGGACGCGCTGCGCGTCGACCCGGCCCGCGCGGCGCGCTACTCGCTGCTGGCGATGCGCGCCGAGCAGACGCTCGCGCGCACCGCGCGTCTCGGTGTCGGTTGCGCGGCCCTGGCCGCCCTCGTGCTGCTGCTGTCCTCGCGCTCCCTGCACGCCGGTTTCGTCGCGCTCGGCGCCACCATCCTCGCCGCCATGCTGATCGCACCGTGGCTGGTGCGCGCGACGCTGCGGCGCCTCGCTCGGCCCGGATCAACCCACCTGCCGCTCGCGGCGCGGCTCGCGCTGCGCGGCGCGGCGCGCGACGTCGGGCGCATCGGCCTCGCGGTCGCGGCGCTGATGGCCGCCACCGCCACCGCGGTCGGCGTGGGCCTCATGGTCGACAGTTTTCGCGACGCGGTCGATCAATGGCTCGGCGACCTCCTGCGCGCCGAGATCTACATCTCGCCCGGTTTCGACGAGCAGGCCGCACCGACGCTGGACGAGGCCTTCGTCGCGCGCGTCGCCGCGCTGCCCCTGGTCGAGACGCTGAGCAGGATTCGTCGCGTCCACCTGCGCGACGGCGCGGGCGAACTGCGCATCACCGCCTACCAGCTGCCGCCCGCGGCGCGGCGCGGCTTCCATTTCCTGGCCGGCAGCGCGCCGTGGCCCGCCTGGGAGCGCGAGGACGTGGCGATGATCTCCGAGCCCTTCGCCTGGCACGCGCGCAAGCAGGTCGGCGACACGCTCACGCTGCCGACGCCGGCCGGACCGCGGTCCTTCCGCGTCAGCGGCATCTACACCGACTACGGCAGCGAGCGCGGCGTGGTGGCCATCAGCCTGGCGCGCTTTCGTCACTACTGGCGCGACGAACGCCTGCACGGCATCGGCGTCTACCCGCGCCCCGGCCAGGGCGGCGAAGCGCTGCGCGCCGCGCTGGAACCGCTGCTCGCGCGGCGACCCACGCTGGTCGCCTGGTCGAACGCCGAACTGCGCGCGCATTCGCTCGCGGTGTTCGACCGCACCTTCGCCGTGACCCAGGTGCTGACGCTGTTCTCCGCGCTGATCGCGGCGCTCGGCGTGTTCAACGCGCTGCTCGCGCTGCATCTCGAGCGCGCGCGCGAGTACGCGGTGCTGCTCGCCACCGGGCTGGCGCCGGGCGCGCTGCGCACCGTGCTCTACCTGCAGACCGCGCTGGTCGCGCTGTTCGCGGCGCTGCTCGCGCTGCCGCTCGGCGTGCTGATCGCGCGGCTCCTGATCGCGGTGATCAACATCCGCTCCTTCGGCTGGAGCATGGCGCTGACGCTCGATGCGCACGCGCTGCTGCTGCCGACGCTCGGCGCTTTCTGCGCGGCGCTGGCCGCCACCGTCTACCCGGCGGAGCGCGCGGCGCGCATCGATCCGGCGAGCGCGCTGCGCTATGAGTAGGCGGCCATGGCTCGGTGTGCTGGCGGTGCTGGCGCTCGGCGCGGTCACCTTGTTCGCCGTGCGTGCCCCCCGGCCCGCGACGACGCCGCCCGCCGACAGCGCGCTGGGTGCCCTCTCGGCCCAGGCCGGCGACGAGGGCTTCGCGCACGCCGAAACACCCATCGCCTTCGCATTTCCGCGCGACCATGGTCCCCATCCGCGCTTTCGCGCCGAATGGTGGTATTTCACTGGGCATCTCGCCGATCGTGACGGTCGGCCCTTCGGCTTTCAGCTGACCCTGTTCCGCTTCGCCCTGGCGGCCACGGTGGCGCCATCCGACTCGGCGTGGCGCAGCTCGCAGGTGATGCTCGGCCACTTCGCGGTGAGCGACATCGCGGGCGGCGCCTTCCATCCCTTCGAACGCCTCAGCCGCGCGATGCCGGACATCGCCGGGAGCGAGACGGCGCCCGAGGTCGCGGTATGGCTGGACGACTGGCGCATCGAGCATCGCGCGGCGAGCGACGGCTGGCGGCTACGCGCCGGCCAGGACGGTGTGGCGCTCGATCTCGAACTCGAACCGCGCAGCGCGGTGGTACCGCAGGGCGACCACGGGCTGTCCCACAAGAGCGAGGCGCCCGGCAACGCGTCCTACTACTACTCCGTGCCGCGCCTCGCCGCGCGCGGCACGCTGACGCTCGCCGACGGCGAACACGCGGTCACCGGGCACGCCTGGCTCGACCGGGAATGGAGCACCAGCGCGCTGTCCCGCGACCAGGCCGGCTGGGACTGGTTCGCCCTGCAGTTCGCCGACGGCGCGACCCTGATGTTCTACCGGCTGCGGGACAAGGATGGCGGCAGCGGCCCGCTGAGCGCGGGCAGCCATGTCGACGCAGCCGGCACCGTCACGCCGCTCGCCGCGGGCGATGTGCGGCTGACGGCCGAGGGCGAATGGCAGAGCCCCGCGAGCGGACGGCGCTACCCGCGCGCCTGGCGGCTCGCGGTGCCGCGACTCGGTCTCGATGTGCGGCTGCAGCCGCGCCTCGCCGACCAGGAATGGCGCCGGCGCTTCGCCTACTGGGAGGGCGCGGTCAGCGTGCGCGACGCCGGGCGCGAGGTCGGCCAGGGCTATGTCGAGATGACCGGCTACTGAGCCGCGTTCAGCGCACCACCTCGTAGCACGGCCGGTAGGCGCGCCCCGGCAGGCGCATGCGCTGCTGGGCGACGAAACCCGACAACAGGGCGTCCAGCGCGGCCATGATGTCCGGCTCACCCCTGATCTGGAACGGCCCGTGCGCCTCGACCGCGGCGATGCCCTGTTCCTTGACGTTGCCGGCGACGATGCTGGAGAACACCCGCCTGAGATTGGACGCGAGCTCGTGGCGCGGCAGGTCGCGCGACAGCGCCAGCGCCGCGACGTTCTCGTGGGTCGGGGCGAAGGGCGCCTGGTAGCGCTGGTCGATGGCGAAGCGCCAGTTGAAATAGGCCGCGTCGTCGTGCGCGTCGCGGTAGGCCAGCACGTTGCGGATGCCGTCGGCCTGCAGGTCCGCCACCGCGTGCGGGTCGCCCACCACGATGCGGTAACGGGACGCGATCTCGGCGCCCAGCACCAGGCGCACGAACTCGTCCAGGGCGGCGAAATAGGCCGCGCTCTCCGGCGGGCCGGTCAGCACCAGCGGCAGCGGCTGGGCGGCATTGGCCGGGTGAGACAGGAGGCCGAGCAGGTAGAGGATCTCCTCCGCCGTGCCCACCCCGCCCGGAAAGACCACGATGCCGTGGGCGATGCGCACGAAGGCTTCCAGGCGCTTTTCCATGTCCGGCATGATGACCAGCGCATTGACGATGGGGTTTGGCGCCTCGGCGGCAATGATGCCGGGCTCGGTGATGCCGATGTAGCGTCCGTTGCCGATGCGCTGCTTGGCGTGGGCGATGGTCGCGCCCTTCATCGGCCCCTTCATCGCGCCCGGCCCGCAGCCGGTGCAGACGTCGAGCCCACGCAGCCCCAGGGCGTAGCCCACCTCCTTGGTGTAGTCGTACTCCACGCGGTTGATGGAATGACCGCCCCAGCACACCACCAGGCCCTGCCGGACGTCCGCCGCCAGCACCCCGGCGTTGCGCAGGATCTTGAACACCGCGTCGGTGATGCCGCCGGGGGAGTCCAGGTCGAAGGCGACGCCCTGCTCGAGTTCGTGGGTGATGTAGAGGATGTCGCGCAGGACCGCGAACAGGTGCTCGCGGGTGCCGCGGATCATCTCGCCGGCGACGAAGGCGCTGGCCGGGGCGTTGCGCAGGTTGAGCCTGAGGCCGCGGTCCTCCTGCACCAGGCTGACGTCGAAGTCGCGATAGCGCTCGAACAGGTCGCGCACGTCGTCGGTCTCGCTGCCGGTGGACAGCACCGCCAGCGCGCAGCGCCGGAACAGGTCGGTGAGGCCCTGGTTGCCGCCCCGGCACAGCGCGTTGACTTCGCGCTGGGACAGGACGGCCAGCGCGGCCTCCGGCGCGACCGTGGCGTGGGGGATGACGCGGGTGTCGTTGAACAGGGATTGCGAACGGTTGGACATTTTCTCGCCGGATCGAACTTGCCTGGGATAGTTGAAGTCGTTTCGGATAATCCTATAGTATTTCCGGCAAGATCATGGAATTAAGCGATCAACATAAGATCGATGATCCGAAATGACTGGTAATGGACTATTTGGTGAGCGATCGGAGGTCACCGAAGATGCGTAGCGGAACCTGTTCGGAAGCCTGGAACGACCTGGTCGAGGAGCTGAAGCAGCTCGAAGCCTTCTTCCCCCTGCTCGGCGGCGAGAACGATCGCGACGAGGTGGAGGAGGAGATCCAGGAACTCGAGGAACTCATCGCCGCCGCCGGGGAGCCCGAGGACGAGCATTCCCTGCGCGCCCTGACCTACCTGCAGACCGAGCTGGCGCGCAAGCGCGCGATGCTCGATTACCCGTTCTGAGCGTAGGGAGCGGTGCCGATGGCGCCGCATCCCTGCCTGTAGGTCGGACTTCAGTCCGACATTCCTCCCACACCGAGCGCCCGCCAATGTCGGACTGAAGTCCGACCTACACGGCGGCCTTCAGACCGGGTCCCGCGCCTTCAGCCAGGCGGCGAAATCGGCCGCCACTTCCGGATGCTTCAGCGCCAGGTCCACGGTCGCCTGCAGGTAGCCGAGCTTGGAACCGCAGTCGTAGCGCGTACCCTTGAACTGGTAGGCCAGCACCTGCTGACGCTCGAGCAGGGTGGCGATGCCGTCGGTCAGCTGGATCTCGTTGCCCGCGCCCCGCTGGGTCGTGGCCAGGATCTGCATGATCTCCCCCGGCAGGATGTAGCGGCCGACCACCGCCAGGTTGCTCGGCGCGACCGCGGGCTTGGGCTTCTCGACGATGCTGGTGATCTTGCTCACCCCCTGCTCGATGGCCTTGGTCGCGACGATGCCGTACTTGTCGGTGTCCTCCGCCGGCACCGGCTGCACGGCGATGACGCCCGAGTTGTAGTGCTCGAAGAGCTCCACCATCTGCTTCAGGCAGCCCGTGCCCTGGCCGTCGATGAGGTCGTCGGCGAGCAGCACCGCGAAGGGCTCGTCCCCCACCACCGGTCGGGCGCACAACACGGCATGGCCGAGACCCAGCGGCTCGGCCTGGCGGATGTAGGTGCAGGACACGTTGGACGGCAGGATGTTGCGCACCAGTTCCAGCAGCCGCTGCTTGTTGGCCTTCTCCAGCTCGTTCTCCAGTTCGTAGGCCTTGTCGAAGTGGTCCTCGATCGAGCGCTTGGTGCGGCCGGTGACGAAGATCAGCTCCTCGATGCCCGCCTCCACCGCCTCCTCGGCGGCGTACTGGATCAGCGGCTTGTCGACCACGGGCAGCATTTCCTTGGGATTGGCCTTGGTCGCCGGCAGGAAGCGGGTGCCGAGACCGGCGACGGGAAACACGGCTTTTCTGACTTTCATGGGTCGCGGGAACTCCGATTGAAGGCGATGACTTTGGCGGCGTCCGTGGCCAGGCCTCCGGCGCCGGCGAGTTCGGGCACGGCCTCGGCGAGCAGGCGCGTGATGGTCGGCTCGTCGAAGGCCTCGACCGCGCGCGCGAGCGCGTCCAGGCAGGCCTGCAGGCGCCGCGGCTCGACCTCGACGTGGCTCGCGAGCAGCAGCTTGTCGTGGCCGGTGCGCGTCAGGCGCTCGTCCTCCAGGAAGAGCTCCTCGTTCAGCTTCTCGCCGGGCCGCAGGCCCGTGAACACGATCTTGATATCGGCACCGGGCTCGCGTCCCGAGAGGCGGATCATCTGCTCGGCGAGATAGGTGATGTTGACCGGCTGGCCCATGTCGAGCACGAAGATCTCGCCGCCGCTGCCGGCGCTCGCGGCCTGCAGGATGAGCTGGCTCGCCTCGGCGATGGTCATGAAATAGCGCCGCGCCTCGGGGTGGGTCACGGTGACCGGGCCGCCCTTGGCGATCTGCTGCTGGAACAGCGGCACCACGCTGCCGGCCGAGCCGAGCACGTTGCCGAATCGCACGGTGATGAAGCGCGTGCCGCGGCGCTTGCGCGTCTCGCACACCAGCTCCGCGAGGCGCTTGGTCGCGCCCATCACGCTCGAGGGCCGCACCGCCTTGTCGGTCGAGATCAGCACGAAGGCTTCGCAGCCGTGGCGCTCCGCGGCCTCGGCCATGGTCAGGGTGCCGAACACGTTGTTGCGCACCGCCTCGCGCGCCTGGCCCTGCAGCAGGGGCAGGTGCTTGTAGGCCGCGGCATGCAGGACCAGGTCCGGGCGATGCAGCGCGAGCGCGTGTTCGACCGAGACGCGGTCGCCGACATCACCGAGGATGAAGGCGAGATCGGCCTGCGGGTGTTTCTCGCGGAGTTCCCGTTCGATGAGATAGAGGTTGTGCTCGGACTGCTCGAAGACCACCAGGCGCGCCGCGCCGAGACGCGCCACCTGGCGGCACAGCTCCGAGCCGATGGAGCCGCCGCCGCCGCTGACCAGCACGACCTTGCCCGCAATGGCGGCCTGCAGCCGCTGCCAGTCGAGCACCACGCTGTCGCGGCCCAGGAGGTCGTCGATCTTCACTTCGCGCAGCGCGTTCATGCCGACGCGCCCGGTGACCAGGTCGGCCAGTTCGGGCAGGGTGCGGAACGGCTTGCCGGTCGCCTCGCAGCGCTCGACGATGCGGCGCATCTGCGCGCCGCTCGCCGACGGTATGGCGATGATGATGATGTCGGTGTCTCGGCGGCGCACGATGTCCGCCAGGTCGTCGATGCCGCCCAGCACCGGCACGCCGTGGATGCGCGCGCGCGCCAGGCGCGGATCGTCGTCGACGATACCGATAGGCAGGTAGGTCCCATCGCGCAGCATGTCGCGCACCACGCCCTCGCCACCCTCGCCGCCGCCGATCACCAGCACGCGGGTCGCGGCGGTGACGCTGCGCAGGTTGAGGGAATGGTCCTTCCACAGCCGGTAGGCGAGCCGCGGTCCGCCGAGCAGCGCGACCAGGAACATGGGATAGAGCACGAACACCGAGCGTGGGAT
This sequence comes from Gammaproteobacteria bacterium, assembly GCA_019747795.1. Classification (GTDB taxonomy): domain Bacteria; phylum Pseudomonadota; class Gammaproteobacteria; genus JADJYF01. The sequence goes on from JAIEQK010000057.1 coordinate 6,912, forward strand.
GTTGACCAGGCGGTTGATCAGGAACAGCGTGAGCCCGATGCTCACCGTGCCCAGCACCGCGGCGCGAATGATGTTCCACAGGTCCTGCAGGCTCGCGAAACGCCACACCCCGCGGTACAGGCCGTAGCGCCAGGCCAGCACCGCCTGCAGCGCGACGGCGACCGGCAGAGCGTACAGGCCGGCCTTCAGATGCTGCTCCGGCGGCAGGCCGAAATTGAATCGCGCGACCAGCGCCAGCATCCACGCGAGCGCGATGGCAACGAGGTCGTGCAGGATGATCTTGAGGCGCGGGGTGAGCGACACCGGTCAGGGAGTTCCGCGGTGAAAATGCAGCAGGGCCAGCCTGGATTTCTTACAGGTGCTCGTCGCGAGGGCGACGAGATGCCGTCGTGGTGGGCCGCACGGAGCAAAACTCGGCGAAGGCATAGTTGACACTATGTCGAGACGGGTTTTGCGAGTACGGCCCGCCACGACGCGCAGATCGGCGGCCGCAGCAGAGGACCTGTGAGAAATCCAGGCTACGATCGACGCGCCCATGCCCAGATCATAGCAAGAAGGCCGTAGACGAACACCGACGCCGTCACAGGCCATGCCCCGGCGAGCGCCGCGGCCGGCCAGCACACGAGGACGTTGAGCAGTGCGAAACCGGTTGCGAGCCGCGCGGGTGACCAGCCGCGCTGTGTGACCAGGCGCTGATAGGCGTGATCACGATGCGCGCGCCACACCGCCTCGCCGCGCGCCGCGCGCGCGAGCAGCGTGAGGCTGGCGTCCACGATGAAAGGCGCGAACAGCAGCAGCGCGCGCCCGGGCAAGCCGCCGGCGGGCGCGCTCCAGGCCGCCAGCGCGCCGAGTTGAAAGCCGATGAAGTAGCTGCCGGCATCGCCGAGAAACACCCGCGCCGGGTGCCAGTTGTGGCGCAGGAAACCGAGCGCGGCGCCGGCCAGCGCGAGCGCGACCCACGCCGCGCCGTCGGCGCCCGGGCTCGCCAGCAACGCGGCCAGGCCCAAGCCCGCGCACAGCGTCTGCACGCCGGCCAGGCCGTCCGCGCCGTCCATGAAGTTGAACAGGTTCACCTGCCACAGGAGCGCGAGCCAGCACAGGGCGCGCAGCGTGACGCTCGCATCGGG
>JAIEQK010000165.1 GCA_019747795.1 Gammaproteobacteria bacterium
CCTGCAACGTGAACGCGCCGCGCGCGCCGCTGCGGCGCTGGCGCCGCTCGCCGCGCGTCACGAACTCGTGCTGACCCACGGCAACGGTCCGCAGATCGGCCTGCTGGCGCTGGAGCGCGATGCCGACGCGCTCTGCGGCCCCTATCCGCTCGACATGCTCGACGCCGAGACCGAGGGCATGCTCGGCTACCTGCTGCAGCAGGAAGTGGGCAACGTGCTGGCGCCCGGCCGACCCTGCGTGACCTTGCTGACCCAGGTGGAAGTGGCGGCTGACGACCCGGCCTTCGCCGCGCCCGACAAACCCATCGGCGCGGTCTACGTGCACGAGGAAGCCGCGCGGCTCGCCGCGCTGCACGGCTGGCGAGTGATGGCGGACGGCGCGGGCTGGCGACGCGCGGTGGCCTCGCCCGCGCCGCGCGCGGTGGTCGAACTCGCGGCCATCACCGCCTTGCTGGATCTGGGCACGGTGGTGATCTGCGCCGGCGGCGGCGGCATCCCAGTGACGCGCGACGCCGACGGCCGCCTGGCGGGGGTGGAGGCGGTGGTCGACAAGGACGCGACCAGCGCGCTGCTCGCGCGCGAACTCGCGGCCGATGCCCTGCTGCTCCTGACCGACGTGCCCGCGGTGGAACTCGACTGGGGCACCGCCCATCCCCGCGCGCTCCGCACCGCCGGCGTCGCGAGTCTCGCGCGCGTACCCTTCGCGGCCGGCAGCATGGCGCCCAAGGTGCGCGCCGCCTGCGACTTCGTCACCGCCACCGGCGGTATGGCCGCCATCGGCCGACTGGAAGACGCGGCGGAGATCCTGGCGCGCCGCGCCGGCACGCGCGTGCTGGCGGGGCTTGGGGGCGCGACGTTCTGGTGAGTCTCTGCGTCGCGGACGGGTGACGCGTGTGCGGCATGGCCGGCAGCGGCGCGCCCCTACAGGGTGTCACGGCACGCGCGGAACATGATGGAGTTCCGCTAATCGACGCGGCCTTGGCCTGGCGCCACGCAACGATTGCGATAGCATCCTGCTCGACCACACGCCCCATCCCGCGTGCCGGTCCTTCCACACGACCTACAGGACGCCGCCGTGAAACACTTGCTTGCCGCCTCCCTTGCCCTGCTCCTCACCTCCGGTGCCGCGCGCGCCGCGAGTTTCGACGCCGCCTACATGGTCGCCGCCCGCGGCAGCACCACCCCGATCAGCGAGTTCAGCCTCGACGGTCCCGCCCCGTGGCTGTTCGTCGACCTGCCCGGCCTGGGATCTCTTTTCACGGTGGTCGAATCGGACTGGTTCCGCCTCGGCGTGCCGGACGTGCAACTGCACCTGGTGCCCAGCCAGCAGATGGGCGATCGGTTCTGGATAGGTCCATCCGAGGCCGCGTGGAACGGCGTGAAGACGCTCGGCAACTGGTCGATCACCGCGAGCTTCGACCTCGTCGGCATCCTCTTCGCCGAGAACGGCGGCATCGGGGTCGGCATCTCGGAGGGCAGTGGCTCCGCGCAGGTGCCCTTCTCCGTCGTGCCGGCGCCCGTGCCGCTGCCGGCGGGCGCGCTGCTGTTGGGACCGGCCGTGCTGGCGCTCGGCTGCCTGCGCAAGCAAAGGGCATCCCGCTGAAGCGGGTGACGCCACGCCCGCGCGCCGGCGCCCATCCAGGCTGCGCGTGTTTCGGCGATGGCTGTTATCCGCGGCTCACCCACGCACCAGGGGCACCATCCCGCGCTCACTGAGAAAGCTGCGCACCCAGTCGGCGAGCGCGGGGGCGTCGAGATCGACAAACTCGTAGCGCGCCCGCACCACCGGTTTGTTCACGGGCAGCAGCGCTGCCAGGTCGCAGGGCGTGGCGCTCACCACCACTTCCGCGTCCACCGCATTCAGCGTCGCGGCGAGCGCCGCGCGCTGCGCCGCGCCGTAGCCCACTGCCGGCAGCACCGGACCGATATGCGGATAGCGCGCATAGAGTTCGCGAAGAGCCGGTGCCGCGGCCGCGCGCGGATCGACCAGGTGCGCGCCGACCGCACGCGCCGCGACATAGCCCGCGCCGTAGGCCATGCCGCCGTGGGTGAGAGTCGGCCCGTCCTCCACCACCACCACGCGCCGCCCACGCACGGCCGCGGCATCGTCCAAGGTCACCGGCGACGCCGCGCGGAACTGTCGCGCTCGAGGATTCACCGCGCTGGCGTGGGCCAGTACCCGCTGGACCGCTTCGGGCTCGGCCACGTCGCACTTCGCCGCGATCACCGCATCCGCCATGCGCAGCACGGTCTCGCCGGGATGATGATCGCACTCGTCACCGGCGCGCAGCGGATCGAGCAACACCAGGTGCAGGTCCGGGCGCAGGAAGGGAAAGTCGTTGTTGCCGCCGTCCCACAGAAGGACATCCGCCTCGCGCTCGGCCTGCGCGAGGATCGCCGCGTAATCGACGCCCGCGTAGACCACGGTGCCGCGCGCGAGATGCGGTTCGTATTCTTCCCGTTCCTCCACCGTGCACTCGGCGGCGTCCAGGTCGGCGCCCGTCGCGAAACGCTGCACCGCCTGGCGCGCGAGATCGCCGTAGGGCATGGGATGACGCAGCACCGCCACTCGTAACCCGCGGGCGCGCAGCAGCGCCGCGAGCCAGCGAGTGGTCTGCGACTTGCCGCAGCCCGTGCGCACGGCGGACACCGCGATCACCGGCACGGCGGCCTGCAGCATGGTGGACCGCGGTCCCCGCAGGCTGAAGTCGGCGCCGGCCGCGAGCGCGATGGAGGCGCGGTGCATCACTTCGACGTGCGGCAGATCGCTGTAGGCGAACAGCACTTCGTCGACCGCGAGGTCCGCGATGGTGTGCGCGAGCGTAGCCTCGTCGAGGATGGGAATGCCGGCGGGATAGAGCGGCCCGGCCAGCACGGGCGGATAGACGCGGCCCGCGATGTCCGGGATCTGCGCGGCGGTGAAGGCCACCACCTCGGTCGACGGATCATCGCGGTAGAGGACGTTGAAATCGTGGAAGTCGCGCCCCGCGGCGCCGAGGATCAGCACGCGCCGACGTTTCATTCGAGCCGGGCGGACCGACCGCCATACAACAGCATGACTACGCTCCAGGACCGCGATGCGGACAGGTGGTACCGGTCCGAGCATCGCCCGTCGCGGCGCGTTGCGCGGTGACGTGGATCAACGCGACGCCGGCACCGGCGGGCTCAGTGAATCGCGCGGGCGCGGGTCGCCTCGCTGCTGAAGGCGGCGATGAATCCGTTCAGTGTGGGGACCAGGATCGCGCCGCCGGCGGCCAGGATGTAGCCATGTCCGAGGGCGAGGTAGGCCGGCGGAATGACGTCGAGCGCCTGCCATTGCACGTGCTGCCACAGCAAGAGGCAAGGCGCGAAGGCGAAGTTGACCGCAAACACCAGCGTTTCGCGCGCGACCTGCACCTTGCCCCGAGCCTCGAGCCAATAGGTGACCAGCGCGAAGAGGATCAGGGACACCCCCGAGACCCAGTAGAAGCCGCCGCCCGCGATGACCTTGATGTTGGGCTCGCCGAGTTGCCAGCCCCAGGTCATCTGGATCGCACCCGACACTACGGCAGCGCAGGTGAAGGCGGTAAGCGTCCAACCGCGCCCCGTGCCCCGCAGCACCAGCCACATGCCCGAGAGGATCGCAGCGCAGGTGGCGACGGTGAACGACAAGGTCAGTGACGTGCTGCCGGCGAACAAGGCAGCATCGGCGGCCAGGGTGCTCGCAGGCACGATGTCGCGCGCCGCCGGCCAGTTGGCGAGGCCCGGTGCCTGCACGTAGAACGCCACGGTCGACGCGACACCGAGCAACGCCAGCGCCCACAGCAGGCCGGCCTTCCACGCTGGTGCGGCGGGCACCGCAACCGCTCTCGACGCCGCCGGTGCGGCGGCACGGTTCCAGACGAAAATCAGGTAGGCGACCAGCAGGCATTGCCAGAAGGTCATGATGTTGACCAGGTTGTTGACCTCTCCCTGGCTCAAGCGCGGAAACAGGCGACCGAACATCACCCAGTCGTAGCGCTGCAGCGGCGCGCTCAAGAACGCGGCGTAGGTGTAGGCCTGACAACCCAGGTGCAGTGCAAAGTTGCGCTTGCGGATGAAGTAGATGGCCAGGGTTTGCGCCATCGCCGTGCTGATGACCAGGAACCAGAGCTGCAGGTAGAAGGTGAATCCCTGGTAGGTGTGTTCGACGCCGGTATGCAGCAGGTGATAGACGCTCGCGCCCACCATGGTATAGGCCGACAGTACGTAGGCGCTGCCCAGCGCGCGGTGCAACCTGCGATGTCGCGCGCGGAAGTCCGGCCAGAACTGCCAGATGCCGAGGATGAGACAGACGCCGCCGAGCACCATGTGCAGGCTCAGCACGGATTTCTCCGCCGGCCGCATGGAGGCGTAGTAGCGGGTCGGGTCGGTGGTGCCGTTGCTGCCGAAACCGTAGTAGGTGCCGGTCACGCGCGCCATGAGGTTGTTCCACAGCGGGTAGGCCTCGCGCGCGGCGTCCTCCACCTCGGCATAGGGCACGCCGCGGTTGGCCTGCGCCTCGACCTGGTCGAGCATGCGCAGGTGGCGCGGGTCGAAGTTGCTCGGCAGGTTATGTATTCCCGACTGCATCGCGAGCAGCGCGTAGAACGTGGCGGCGACGGCGAACAATGCCCATACCAGCTTCGCCTTGTGCGATGGGTTCCCGAGACTCGCGTGCATGGCCGGCTCCTGTGCAATGACGTGCGTAAGGGACACCTGCGGGTTGCCGCGACGGGTTGCGCCCGCGCGACGGCGGACGGTAAGGTCGACGGGTCCCGGCCGAGAGGCCTACGCCGGCCGCCAGGCCCGGGATCCCCATTGATGTTGCCACGGCAACATCAATGTTGTCTTGACAACTTATAGCCGGCGCATCGGTGCCGGTCAAGCGAGCCGTGGTTCACCATGCCAAACACCCAGCCCCCTGCCCTGCCCGACGAACTCTTCCTCATCGACGTCGAGGATGCGACGCGACGCGTCACCACGCGCACGCTGGACGTGTCTCGTTCGCCCGCGATGCTGCTGTCCTTTGCCGCCAATCACTTCACCGAAGCGGCCTCGCGCTACTTCAAGTCGCAGTACGACCTGGGCGCCATCGACTGGCGCCTGCTGTTCTTCTTCGCCAGGAACCCGGGTGGCACGGCGGCCCTGGCGGCGCGCACCATAGGCATCGACAAGGGCGCGGTGAGCCGTAGCCTGCAGCGGCTGGTGGAAGCAGACCTCGTGGTCGCCGGGGATCTGCACCCCAACGGGCGCAGTCGCGGATGGACCCTGTCGAAGCAGGGACACAAGCTGCACGGACGCATGCTGCGCGTCGCGCTCGATCGTCAGAAGCAGGTGCTGCGCGGATTCACGCCGGCGGAGATCGAATCGTTCTGCGACTTTCTGCAGCGCTTCCTCGCCAACCTGGCGGCCATGAACGCCGATTCAGAGACCTGAGCCGCGGCCACGCGCCGCGTGAGACGGGCCTCAGCCGACCCGCGTCAGTTGTCCCCCATCCACCGGCAGGCAGACGCCGGTGATGAAGCGCGCCTCGTCCGAGGCGAGGAACAGCGCGGCGTTGGCCACGTCCCAGGCGGAGCCCATCTGTCGTCCGAGGGGCACCGAGGCGTTGCGACTCTCGATCAGCTTGCCGCGCTCGAAGCCCGCCGCGACATAGGTCTCGATCGCCATCGGCGTGTTCATCAGGCCGGGCATGATGACATTGGCGCGGATGCCGTACTTCGCGCCGCCGCTGGCGAGCGACTCGGTGTAGGCGTTGAGCGCCGCCTTGGACGCCTTGTAGCTCACCATGCCGGTGGCGGCGACCGCGGCGATGGAGGAGATGTTGACGATGGCGCCCGCGCCCTGCGCGCGCATCACCGGCAGCACGTGCTTGCACATGAACATCACCGACTTCAGGTTCAGCGCGAAGATGCGATCCCAGGTTTCTTCGCTGATGGTGGTCGCGCCGCTATCGCCGGCGCCGGTGCCGATGTTGTTGTGCAGGATGTCGATGCGGCCGTAGCGATGCACGCAAGCGTGGGCCACGGCCTGGCACTGTTCCTCGTCGGTCACGTCGGCCACGAACACGCTGCCTTGCCCGCCGCGCGCCTCGACCATCACCAGGGTCTGTTCCGCGGACTCCTGGTTCACGTCCACCAGCAGCACCGTCGCGCCTTCCTCGGCGAAGCGGATGGCGGTGGCCCTGCCGTTGCCGATGGTGTCCCCCGGCGTCTGGCCCGCGCCGACCACGATGGCAATCTTGCCCGCGAGTCTCGCCATGTGACTGTCTCCGTACTGCGCAATGCCGAGGACTATACACCGCACGCACGCGCCGACGGACAGCGCGCATGACGCGCTGCCGCAAGGCTCGCAGGCGCGTCGCCACGCTTGCCGTCCGCCGCGGTGGCGGCGAGTATTGCAGCGGCTTCGCGATCCGCGATCGCGACACGTCACAGCAGGAACACTCAGGAGCGCAGCATGTCCCGCCCATTGGATTTCGGCATGTTCGACTGGCTCGATGCCGGCACCGACACCACCGCCGCGCTATACGAAGCGCGCCTGCGCCTGGTGGAGATGGCCGAGCGCGCGGGTTTCCACGGCTATCACATGGCCGAGCATCACGGCACGCGGCTCGGCATGGCGCCGTCGCCGGCGCTGTTCTTGGCCGCGCTCACCCAGCGCACCTCGCGCATCCGCTTCGGGCCGATGGCCTACCTGCTGCCGCTCTACCACCCGCTGCGCCTGGCGGAGGAGTTGTGCATGCTCGACCATCTCTCCGGCGGCCGCGTCGAGATGGGTGTCGGCCGCGGCGTCTCGCCCTACGAGCAGCGCTGCTTCGGCGTCGACCCGGAAGAAGCCCGCGCACGCTTCGACGAGACCCTCGAGATCCTGCGCGCGGCGATGACCGAGGACGTAGTGAACCACACGGGCACGCACTACCGCTTCGAAGGCGTGCCGATGCCGATCAAGCCGCTGCAGAAGCCCTACCCACCTTTGTGGTACCCGTCTTTCACCGATTCGGGGACGACCTACGCAGCGGAGCAGGGCTACAACTACATGTGCATCGGTCCGCCGCCCGTGGTTGCCAAGCTGACCACGCTCTACCGCAAGGTGTGGGCGGAACACCGCGATCGCCCGGGGCGCCTGAACGGGCACGTCCAGACGCCGCGCATCGGCGTGATGCGCCAAGTGTTCATCGCCGACAGCGACGCGCAGGCGATGGACATCGCGGCCGCGGCCTACGCGCACTTCTATCGTTCGATCACCGAGCTCTGGCACCGACACGGCGACAACACCTACGACGAGTTCTTCCGCTGGGAGAACTGCCTCGCGGGCGAGACCGTGCTGGTCGGCTCTCCGGCGACGGTGCGCGAGAAGATTCGCAACGTGGTCGCGGCCGGCGACATCGACTACTTCGTCGGTTCCTTCGCCTGGGGCTCGCTGACGCCGGCGCAGAGCGAGCGTTCGCTCGCGCTCTTCGTCAGCGAGATCATGCCGGCGCTGCGCGACGCAGCGGCCTGAGAGCAGAGACGGGGAGACGACACGATGGACCTGCAACTCACCGGCAAGCGCGCGCTCGTCACCGGCGCCTCCAAGGGCATCGGCCGCGCCACCGCGCAGGCACTCGCGCGCGAAGGCTGCGACGTGCATCTCGCCGCGCGCGACGGCGCGGCGCTTAGGCTTCTGGCCGAAGAACTCGGCGCCGAGACCGGCAGGCGCATCACCTGGACGGCGCTCGACATCGCGGAGAGCGCCGCGCTCGAACACCTGTGCGCCGAGGCCGGCACGCTCGACATCCTGGTGAACAACGCGGGCGCCATCCCGGCCGGCACGCTGGAGGAGGTGGACGAGGAACGCTGGCGCGCGGCCTGGGACTTGAAGGTGTTCGGCTACGTCAATCTCACACGCCGCGTGTACGCCACGATGCGCGGTCGCGGCGGAGTGATCGTGAACGTCATCGGCGCGGGCGGCGAGCGCGTCTCCGCGGGCTACATCGCCGGCGCCGGCGGGAACGCCGCGCTGATGGGCATCACCCGTGCGCTCGGCGGCGTGAGCCGCCGCGACGGCCTGCGCGTGGTCGGCATCAACCCCGGCCTCATCGTCACCGAGCGCATGGAGGCCATGCAGCGCATCCACGCCGCGCGCGAACTGGGTGACGCCGAGCGCTGGCGCGAGATGCTCGACCCGGTGTATCCCCCCGGGCAGCCCGAACACATCGCGGACCTCGTGTGCTTCCTTGCCTCGCCCCGCTCCGGCAACACCACCGGGACCGTGATCACCTGCGATGGGGGCATGTGCGCGCGGTAATCCTCCCGTAGGTCGGACTTCAGGAAACTCTGATTAAGGCCATGTCGCCGCGTGATGGCGGCGTGGTCGGTAATCGGTTGGGCC
>JAIEQK010000252.1 GCA_019747795.1 Gammaproteobacteria bacterium
TCCATCGACAAGGAGGTGGAGGCCTATGCACGGTTGGGCGAGCACCCGAACATCGCGAAGTGCTATGGCAAGCAGAAGATCGGTACAGAGACGGTACTGGTCATGGAACTCGTGGAGGGCCAGTCTGCCCAGGAGGTGTTCGGTGATCTCCTCAGGCGTTACAACAAAGGTGAACTGAATCGATCCGAATACCTGGGTGCCATGCAGCATATCATCCATGGAATCCTGATGGGACTGTCCCAGTTCGAGGCGCTGGGCCTTGCCCATCTCGACATCAAGGCGGACAACATCCGCATCGACAGCAACACGCACGAGCCCAAGATTCTCGACATGGGGCTGGTCCAGAGTCAGGATGAAGCGCTACCTGATGTACCTGTGCCGATCAAGTGGATGGCGCCCGAAACGATGGCCAAGAGGGAAGTCGGTCCGACAAGCGACAGCTTCGGCCTCGGCCAGACGATATTCCAACAACTCGAGCGCGGCGGCCAGTTCGGCAGCGAGGCAACCAATGCCTGGCAGCGCCAGGAGACGGACCTCAAAAATCTCGCCGCAGGCCCGATGTTCGTGCCGGGCAAGGGCACAGTCAACGACGGCGGAAATTTGTACAACAGGGATTTCGCGCATTTCGACCGGCAAGCCCTCACGGAGAGCGGACTGCCGACAGCCATGCCGTTGACGCGAGCAAGTGACCAGAAGCTAGGCAACACCCCGCGCGCGCACGGCGCGGATCCGGGCAAGTTCGGAGTCGAGACGCAGTATGTCGACTTCATGAATCGCCTCATGCATCCCGATCCGAAACTGCGCATGACACCGAGCGAGGCGCTGCGCCACCCATTCATGACCGACCGCTTGATGAGTCGTGAGGAACTCGCGAAGAGCGTGTTTCCCGCGAAAGAGGCGGTGCAATCGAACGCGGCAAATATCGAAATCGACTATGACGTACAAGACGTCCACCAGCCGCCGCCGCGCGATGAAATCGTCTATCTCGACGAGGAGGACGAACAACCGCCCCCGCCGGACAGCCGCAAAATCGACTACACCATAAGCCAGCAGGACAACGACGATTACGACAAGGGAAACCGGCAGTAGTTGCCAGGCGATTTGGCGCGCAGACTGCGCCCTCTGAAAAGGTTTTGGCGTCGGGATCGGCGACGATGAATCTGGCCCGGTCCGTCACGCCGGCCGGCGTGCCCCCGCGCGCGGCGGAGCCTTGCACTCATTGGTGGAAATTCCGGACCAGGTTGCGACCTGCATTGCAGCGACGCTGAATGCCGCTCGAGGAACAGCGGTCGCTGCTCGACGGGCTCATAGCTCGGCTGTCGGCCGTGATCAACTGACGCGAGTGATCAGCGCCCCAGGCCCAGTACTTTCACCACGTCTCTGCTTCTTGATCGCAGACCGCATCAGAGCCGGCGCCGACTGATTGCTGGTCTGGGCTCGCCTCGCCCTCCTACACGCCTGCGAACAATACGTGACCGCCTCCCACTCCCGCTTCCACTTCTTCCTCCAAGCAAACCCCCGCCCACACACCACGCACACCTTCGTCGGCAGCTCCGACTTCTTCCGCATCTTCCCCATCACCTCACCAAGGCACCGCCTCCCCCCGCCAGTCGACGAACCCCCCCGACTCCGCCGCCGTCAGCCTCTCGATCACCCTCAACAAATGCCTCGCCGCCACTGCCGGCTCGAACACCGTCGCCCGCGCTCCCACGAACGGCGCGGATAACCCCGTCGCCACCGTCCCCGGATGCAAGGCCACGCACAGCGCCTGCGGACACCGCCGGCCCAGCTCGATCGCCGCCGTGCGCACCAGCTGGTTCAAGGCCGCCTTCGACGCCCGGTAGCCGTACCAGCCGCCCAGGCGGTTGTCGCCGATGCTGCCCACCCGCGCGGACAAGGTTGCGAACACCGAGCGCCCGCCCTTCGGCAGCCGCGGCAGCACGTGCTTCATGATCAAGGCAGGTCCGATGGCATTCAGCGCGAAGGCGCGCGCCAGTCGCGCGGCGTCCAGCTGGCGCAGGCTCTTCTCCGGCCTCTGGTGTCCGTCATGCAGGAAGCCGGTGGCGTCGACCACCAAGCGCAGTTCACCGTGCTCGGCCGCCCAGGCGGCAGCGCGTTCAAGGCTCGCCTCGTCCAGCAGATCGATGGCAGGCGTGGTGCGACGACCGACGGCCAGCACCGAGTCATGAGCGCCCGCCTCGCGGAGCGCCGCGACCAGGGCCGCACCGATACCGCCCTGCGCGCCGAAGACCAGCGCGACGCCGCGCTCGGCGCTCACGTACCCGACCGCCGAGGCAACAGGCGCGCAAGCAGAGGACGCACGGGCAGGAACAGCCGGTAGCCCAGTTCAAGAACGGCCAGCGCCCCCGGCAGCCGCGCGAGCCGCGCCGCCCAGCGCCAGCCGGGTAGCCGCGCCCACACCTCCACGAAGGCCGCCGCGCCGGACAGCAGGCGACCGTCCGCGGCGCGCACATGAAAGCGCGCAAGGGCCGCCTGTCGGTCGAGCCCCGTTGGCGTCGGCGCATCGTCTGTCGAAACATCCACGAAACAGAGTGCGCCCGCGCCATCCACCCGCTGGTAGTGCGCGATCTCGCGGCTGCAGAGCGGGCAGGCGCCGTCGAAGTAGACGCTGGTGGCGGAATTGCGCGCATCGGGCCGCGCGGCGGACGACTGCGCGGGGGAGTTCAGGCTTTGCATGTGGGGAGTTACGCCTCGGGTTGCAGGCTTGGATCGCCCGCGCGACGTTGCGGCCGTGGGCGTGCTTGTGGGGACCTCGGTGACGTCGAGGGCGTCTGCGACTCTGGCCGCACGGCGGTGAGTGGCAGGCCGAGCTTCATTGGCTTGGTGGAACGCCGATGGACCCTCGCTTTCGCGAGCGTGACGGTGTTGCAGGTGGTGGTGAATACTGGCCACCGCCGATTCAGTTGAGTCAATCCGTCATGCCTGAGGAACCGTAGTTCTCCAGGCCTGCCGGCAGGGACAGTGAGCGCCTGTTGGACGCCGAGGGCGAGCGGGCCTGCCTCGCCCTGGTGGTTGTCGCGAGCACCGCCCTGGCCGACATCGCAGCGGACAGGGTGGAAAACGCCGCAGAGTGAGTCGCCGACGGCTGCCGAGGCCGAGATGGCTACTAACCGGTCTTCGTGTTGCCTATTTCCACTTGATGCTCAACTTACGCTCTGACTGCGCACAATCCCTCAGGTACAGATTGATCAGCGTCTGGTACGGGACATCCATCTCCGCCGCCATGCCTTTGAAGTACTCGATGGTGGGCTCTTCGATGCGGATGGTGATCTGCTTTTTCAACTTCTTGGCGTACGGGTTGCGCTTGGCCTTGGAAAAATCGTATTCGGCTTTCATCGCTTACGGGCTCGGTATTGGCGCCGTTCGCGAGGAACGGCCTTGCGGGCTGAGATGATGCGGATCACACCATCGTCCTGGCGGTAGCAATGGGAAACGACCAGCTCTCGGAGCGCGCTGCTCATACCGAGCAGCAGGAATCGGTCCTCATCGTCCGAGTGATCCGGATCCTCGATCAGTAAGGCGTCTTCATCGAAGAACGCCGTTTCTGCCTCCTCGAATGACACTCCATGTTTGACGACGTTCGTCCGGCTCTTTCTCGGATCCCATTGAAACGTGAGTTCCGCCATGGGCCGAGTATAACTACAGTGTCGGTATGCACAACCCTGCGGAACGGCTGCTGGCGCAGCAGTCGCGCTCCCCTCACCACCCCGTACTCCCCGCCTCCCCCTTGAACGGCCCCACCAGCTCCGGCGTGATCCATCCACCGTAGAATCCACCCGGCTGTGGCCGCACCCGCGCGCCGTCCACGCGGCAATCGAGCTGGGTCGCGTAGAAGGCCACGCACTCGGCCAGCGGCTCGGCGCCGGCCAGCGGCTTGGGATAGCTCCAGGCCACGGCGTCCAGGCGGCGCTCGCCATCGACCAGGCTCCAATAGCGCGCCGGGCCCTTCCACTCGCAGAACGAGCCGCCGGGCGCCGGTTGCAGGTAGTGCTTCGCGACGTCGGCCCACGGCAGGTAGAAGCACGGTGGATGGGAGGTCTCCAGCACCACCACGCTGGCGCGTGTGCGAGCGATTTCCAGATCGCCCCAGTGGATGGTGACCTCGCGCGTGTCGGCGGCAAGCCGCGGTGGGCGCGGGAAGTCCCACACCGAGACCTGGCCCGGGCCGGGAGCCTCGGCAAAGCTCGGACGGGTTTCACCGCGCCAACGCCAGTGGTTGCGTGCGGCGTCCAGCCAATCGGGCAGCGTGGGCATGGCGAGGTCCTCGGTGGGTGTGAAGGTGAGACCGCCACGCGGACACCCGCGCGACGGTTCAGTCGGCGCGCGACATGCGCGCGCGGAAGTCCCAGGTGGTGAGATGGCGCGGCGTGATCTCGATCACCACCTCGGTCGCCACGCGGGACAGGAGCCAGCCACGCAGCCGCGGATTGCGGTCTGCGAGATAGCGCGCGATGAGCCGCTCGAGGAGCGCCTCGGCGTCGCGCTCCACCAGGCCCGCATCGCCGTGACCGGTGAGCCCATGGTAGGGCGGCTCGTTGACCGCGAGTTCGAAGCCGACCTGCGCGCACCGCGTGATGTGCCGCGCGACCAGCGCGCTGCTCTGCGTGCAGCAGAACAGACGACCGGCCTCGTGCAGGAACCACAGCGAAGTGATGTGCGGGTAGCCCGCCGCGTCACGCGTGGCGAGCCGCAGCGGCAGGCGAGCCTCGTCGAGAAACGCGAGCACGCTCGCCACCGGCCAGGCGCTCTTCGCGCTCAGCGCGGCGGCGATGGGATTGCTCGCCTGGTCGGTCGCGGTCTCGACTGTCATGCGCCGCAGTATCTCAGGCCACGCCGCTCGCGAACACCAGGGACGCCGCGGCCACCGTGGTGAGCGCCGCGCGCAGGCGCAGGAACCAGCGCGGCAAGGCCTCGCGCTCGGCGAGCGCGAGATCTGCCACGAAGCACGCGACGAAGGTTGCCGCCTGCACACGCAGCGTGGCGGCAGTCGCCAAGTGCAATGCGAACCAGCCCGCCAGCGAGGGCAGCACGCTGTAGATGTACTGCAAGGTCGCGAGCGGTCCACGCGCATTCGTGCGCACAGCGTAGCCCCAGTGCAGCGCGCCGACGAAGCTCAGGATGACCGCGGCATAGGTTTCGAGCGCGGCGAGGTAAGGCGGCGCCATGGCCGGCGCGCGCGCCGCGAGCAGCGCCAGGCCGACGAAGGGGATGAGGCCGCCGAAGCCGAGCAGGATGGCGGGACGTGGGGCGTGGGCGGGTGTGGGTGCAGCGGGAGCTGTAAGGGTGTGCATGGGGTGGGTCCAGCGTGGCGATGCTGGTTTGTACGCGTGGGGTGCATGGAAAGGGGGGACGATGCGTCAGCGCCGTGCACCGCGAATGCGGAATCGCCCTGTAGGGCCGGTTTCAACCGGCCGACGCCGAGGTCTCGCGAGCGCGGCACATGGCGGATTGAAATCCGCCCTACAAATGCTTTGCCCGGCACGCGGTGCCCTGTGGGGCCGATTTCAATCGGCCATGTAGGGCCCCGACGAGCGCCGTGCTTGGCCGATTGAAATCGGCCCTACAGGGAGCGGTGCAGAAGCGCCTCGCCCCAGCGGTAGACCTTCACCAGGCTGCCGCCCATCAGCTGCGAGCGGTCGGATTGGCTCAGCCAACCCTCGGCGCGAAACGCCTCCACCCCCTGGCGGTAGTCGAGAAA
This sequence comes from Gammaproteobacteria bacterium, assembly GCA_019747795.1. Lineage (GTDB taxonomy): Bacteria > Pseudomonadota > Gammaproteobacteria > JADJYF01. Next base: position 5,720 of record JAIEQK010000252.1, read on the forward strand.
CTCGGTGGCGCGCGTCCAGTCGGTGCCCCACAGGCAGCGCTCGAGACCGAAGGCTTCGAAGAGGGTCTCCAAAGGCCGGCGGATATCGAGATAGGGAAAGGCTTCGTGAGAGAGCGTGCCGGCGCCGGTGATCTTGATGGCGACGTGGGGAAAGGCAGCGATCTTCACCACCTCGGGCAGCGCGGCGAAGGGGTTCTCGGGCACCGGCGGGTAGAAGGGCTGGCGGATGCCCAGGTGATCGAGCACCAAGCGGTTTCCGTCGTAGCGACGCGCAACGTCGGCGAAGAACGGCAGCCGGTCCCACACCAGCATGTTGCCCGGCAGGTCGTGGGCGGCAGCCGCGCGCATGATGGCGGCGATGCCGGCATCGTCGGCGGCCGGCGTCGGCCCTTCCAGCAGCACCACGCGTACGCCGACCGCGCCCGGTGTCGCGGCCCATGCATGCACCTGGTCTTCGACGTCGGCAGCGGTGTGATCGAAGGGCTTCACCAGGCCGAAGCGCGTGGGATGCTTCTCATACACCGCGCACACGTAGCTCGCGTCGTAGCGGTAGAGCGACCAGGGCGAGATCAGGATCGCGCCATCGACACCCACCGCGTCCATCGCGGCGACCATGTCGTCGCCGGTCACTTCCTTGGGGCCGGCCAGCGGGCCGGCCCAGGGACGACCAGGATGATCCCGCTCGTAGGCGTGGACCTGGGCGTCGATGACGGGTGTTTTGGCAGTAGTCATCGTCGCGCAGGTCCTGTTTTCGAGCCTGGTCTCAGCGCAGCTCGAAGCCTTCGTAGCCGCGATCCGCGACGCCGTTGAACAGTTCGCGGTAGGACGGCACGCTGCCGGCGTACATCAGGTATTGCCCGGTGCCGCCGTCGCGGTTGTTGTTGCCGAAGAACCAGGAGTCGCGCATCTCGTCGATCAGCATGCCCTTGACCGACTCGTGGCAACGCTTGGTCCAGGCCTCCTCCGCCTCCGGCGTCGCCTGGATGGTCTTGTAGCCGTGCTCGGTGACGTAGCGGATGCAGCGCACGATCCAGTCGGTATTGCTCTCCACGCAGCGCGTGATGTTGCAGAACGTACCCGGGTTGTGCGGCCCCATCACCGCGAAGAGATTGGGGAAGCCGGAGAACTGCACGCCCAGGTTGGTCTTCGGACCATTGGCCCAGTGCTGCTGCAGGGTCTTGCCGCCCTCGCCCTGGATGTCGATACGCATCAGCTCACCGGTCAGGCTCTGGAAGCCCGTGCAGTAGATGATGATGTCGAACTCGTAGCTCGCGTCCGAGGTCTCGATGCCGGTGGCGGTGATGCGCTTGATGGGCGTCGCGCGCAGATCCACCACGTCGACGTTGTCCTGGTTGAAGGCCTCGTAGTAGTTCTTCTCGCCCGGCGGCCGCTTGGTGCCGTAGGGGTGATTCTTCGGAATGAGCTTCTCGGCCTTGACCGGGTCCTTCACGCGCTGGCGAATCTTGCCCGCCAGGAACTCGCTGATCTCGTCGGCGATGACGCGGTTGGTGAACACATCCATGTAGTTGCCGAGCCACAGCGCGAAGCCGCCGCGGTCGTAGAGCTCCTGGTACTTGGCGAAGCGCTCCTCGCGGCTGACCTCGAGACCATTGCGCGGATCCATGTCGTGGATGAAGGCGGCGAAGGTGCGCTTGCACAGTTCGAAGATCTCGCCGGCCTTTTCGCGCATCTCGGCCTGCTCTCCAGGCGTGAAGGGCGCGTTGCGCAGCGGCGTGCACCAGTTGGCGGTGCGCTGGAAGATCTTGAGGTCGCCGACCTTGGGCGCGATGGTCTGCAGGATCTGCACCGCGGTCGGGCCGCTGCCGATGATCGCGACCCGCTTGCCGGTGAAGTCCGGGTCTTCCTTCGGCCAGCGCGAGCTATGCAGGGACATGCCCTTGAAGTCGTGCACGCCCGGGTAGTCCGGGAACTGGGTGGCGGACAAGAGGCCGGTGGCACAGATCACGAAACGCGCGCGGGCCTCGTCACCGGCCGCGGTCGTCACCGTCCACTCGCGGGCGGCCTCGTCGAAATGCACGTGGTCGATGCGCGAGTTGAACTGCATGTCGCGACGCAGATCGAACTTGTCCGCGACGAAGTTCAGGTAGCGCTCGATCTCCGGCTGGCCGGCGAACTTCTCGGACCAGGACCACTCCTCGATCAGCTCCTGTGAGAAGGAGTACTGGTAGCTGTAGGACTCGGAGTCAAAGCGCGCACCCGGGTAGCGGTTCCAGTACCAGGTGCCGCCAACACCGCTGCCGGCCTCGAAGACCTTCACGGAGAGGCCCAGCTCGCGCACACGGTAGAGAGCGTACATGCCGGAGACGCCGGCGCCGATGATGATCACATCGAATTTCTGGGACATGAAACGGCCTCCTTCCGGCCGGGGATCGCAAAACCCCGAGAATATCAGGCGTCGCGCTGCGTCAACACTTCCCCGATGGGCAGGGCGGTGGGGTCGGGGGATTCGACGAGGCGCGGGCGCCTGGCAGGCGGTGCCGTGGGGTGAGGCCGATGGATTCCCGCTTTCGCGGGAATGACGGGCGGAGGGGTGAAGGGTTGGAGGGGTTCGGGGGTGCCTGACGGTCTTCGTCTTCGCCGTCTGCCGCGTCGCTCATCGCTAAAGCGAGGGTCCAACTGCGGTCGGTGAAGCCCATGGATCCCCACTTTCGCGGGGATGACAGGTTGACGCGCAAGCGTCGACGGCTGACGCT
>JAIEQK010000299.1 GCA_019747795.1 Gammaproteobacteria bacterium
CGGTGAACGGTCTGCCGTGGTGGTATTTCCACGGGCTCGACGGCGAATGGCGCGACCGACGTCTCGCGAGCCTGGATCCCGGCGATCGCCAATGGCGAGCGATCGATCCGGCGCGCATTCTCGGCTGCGTGGTCTATCCCGCCGCCGAAGTGGTCGAGCCCGGCGTGATTCGCCACGTCGAGGGCGATCGCTTCACCCTGGGTGAGCCGTCGGGCGAAAAGTCCGCCCGCGTCGTCGCCTTCGCCGACGCGCTGCGCGCGGCCGGCTTCAAGGCGCCGGTCCGCAACGCCATTCGCGAGGAGATCTGGATCAAGCTGTGGGGCAATCTCAGCATGAATCCGATCAGCGCGCTGACCGGCGCGACGCTCGACGTGATCTGTGCCACGCCGGGTACGCGCGCCGTGGCGCGCGCGATGATGCTGGAGGCACAGGCCATCGCCGAGAAGCTCGGCGTGCGCTTTCCCATCGACGTCGAACGCCGCATCGACGGCGCCGCGGCAGTGGGCGCGCACCGCACCTCCATGCTGCAGGATCTCGAGAAGGGTCGTCCGCTGGAGACCGACGCGTTGGTCGCGTCGGTCGCGGAACTGGGCCGCCTGGTTGGAGCGCCGACGCCCAGCATCGACACGGTGCTGGCGCTGGTCGAGCTGCGCGCCCGCCAGGCGGGGTGCCTGTAGGGCCGATTTCAATCGGCCATGCACGGCGCCGAATGGTGGGCCGTGCATGGCGGGTTGAAACCCGCCCTACAGAGCACCATTCGCGTGAATCGCCTGTAGGGCCGATTTCAATCGGCCATGCGTGGCCTCAGACGATCGCCTGGGTGAGATCGGTATCCACGAACACCGAGCCACCGCCGCCGTCGTAGACGTTGTAGGTCACGCCACCGATCACCTGTGTGCCGCCGCCGTTCAGCGCCCAGCCGCCGCCGGTGAGTTCCACGCTGTCACCCGCGTCGCCGAACACGAAGAGTTCGTCGGACTCGGCGTGCAGCGCGAGCAAGTCTGCGATGGAGAGGCTCAGCGCGTTGTTGCCGGTGCCGGTGAGATCGATCAGTTCGATGCCGGTCAGCACCGAGCCCGCGACACCGGACAGGTCGAGCGAGACGTCGGCGCCCACGATCACCAGGGTATCGTCGCCGCTGCCGCCCGCGACCAGGCTGTCGTCCTCGTCGTAAATCAACGTGTCGTCGCCGCTGCCGGCGAGCAGCACGTCGACGCCGTCTCCGCCATCCAGCACGTCTGCGCCGGACGCGCCGTTCAGGCGATCGTCGCCGTCGTCACCGTTCAACTGGTCGTCACCCGACGCGCCGTACACGCGATCATTCCCGTCACCGCCGGACACGATGTCGTCGCCCGAGGCGCCGTTCAGACCGTTGTTGCCGTCGTTGCCGGTGATGCGGTTGTCGCCGCTGTTGCCGTTGCCGTTCATGTTGTCGGTGCCGGTCAGCACCAGGTCTTCCTGGTGGCGGCCGAGGCTGTAGGTGATGCTGGCGTTGACGCGATCGTCGCCCGGATCGGAGCGCCCGCGCACGATCTCGCCTGCGTGGTCGACGAAGTACACATCGTCACCGATGCCACCGTCCAGGTCGTCGCGGCCGCTGCCGCCGATCAGCCGGTCGCGCCCGCGGCCGCCGTTCAGATCGTCATCGCCAACGCCACCATTCAGCCGATCATCGCCAACGCCACCGTTCAGGTCGTCGTCGCCGCCGCCGCCCGACAGCGAGTCGTCGCCGTCATCGCCGTCGAGCCGGTCGCGGCCACGGCCACCATCCAGGCGGTCATCGCCGCCGCGCCCGCGAATGATGTCGTCGTCGTCCTCACCGCGGATCAAGTCATCATCGTCATCGCCACTACGCCGGCTCGCCAGCGCGCTTCGATTCGCCATCTTCTATCTTCCTCTAGCGTGTAGGGTCGCGGACGCCGAGAGCGCCCGTTGCTCGGTCCATAATGGCGGGCAAGAGTTCCAGCCGTGATGACCGGAATCAATCGCCCTGCGCTGAGGTATGGCGATGAATGCGAAGTCGCGCACGCTTTGCGCACGCGCTTCGCGGGACAGGTCTCAACTGAGGGTGGCAGCCAGGTCCACGTCCAGGAACAACGTGACCGCACCGGCGCCGAATGCCGCGTAGCTCACGCCGTCACGCACCTCGTTGCCGCCGGGATCGGCCACCCAGTTCTGGCCGGTGGAGACCACGCTGTCATCGGCGTCACCGGTGACGAAGAACTCGTTGCCGGTGGCGCCCATGGCCAGCAGATCACCCAGGTCGAAGCGCAGTTCATGGTCGCCTTCACCGCCGAGGTCGATGCGCTCGAAACCACGCAGTTCGTCGCCCGCCAGGTTCTCGAGGTCGATGACCAGGTCGTCGCTCGCATCCACCAGCAGGGTGTCGAAGCCCACGCCGCCAACGCTCCTTGCATCGTCCTCGTCGAACACCAGCAGGTCGTCGCCGGCCGCGCCGAGCAGCACGTCGCTGCCGGCGTCGCCGTCCAGGCGGTCGTCACCCACGCCACCGTTCAGGCGATCCTCGCCGTCACCACCGAGCAGAGTGTCGTCTCCGACCAGCCCGTAGAGCCGATCGTCGCCGGCTTCGCCGCTCAGCACGTCGTCTCCGCCACGGCCGACCAGGCCGTTGGCACCTTCGTTGCCGAACAGCTTGTTGTGCGCATTGGTGCCCACACCGTTGAGGTTCTCGTCGCCGAGCAGCTGCAGGTCTTCCTGGCTCGCGCCCAGATGGTAGGTGAAGTCCGTCACCACTCGGTCGACGCCCGGATCGCTCTGGCTACGCGCGATCTCGCTCGGATGATCGATGACGTAGACATCGTTGCCGATGCCGCCTGCGAGGCGATCTCTTCCGCCGCCGCCAATCAGGCGATCGTCACCCGCCTGCCCGAAAAGGTCGTCGTCGCCGGCACCGCCGCTCAAGCGATCGTCGCCCAGGCCACCGAACAGGTTGTCGTCGCCGATGCCGCCCACGAGCCGGTCGTCGTCACCGCCGCCGTAGAGATCGTCGTCGCCGCGATCGCCGTCCAGTTCGTCGTCGCCGTCATCGCCCAGGAGCCGGTCGTCGCCGCGCCCGCCGTTCACTGCGTCATCGCCGCCAAAGCCGCGCAGTACGTCGTCGTCGCGCTCGCCCTCCAGCCGATCCTCATCGTCGGTGCCCTTGAAACTCGCCATGGTGATGCTCCTCGCCAAACTCAGGCGGGCGCTGGCTGCGTCCGCTCATATGACCAGGAGTTGTCGCGCAATGGCGTGGCAGGCGCAGCCCAGGAAAGTCCCGAACGCGTGTAGGCGCGCAGGAGATCGGCGCCCTCAGCGCCGGAAACGTGACAGGTAGCGCTCCGCGAGGCGCAGCGTGCCCTCGGTGTAGGGCAGCCCGAGTTCGCGCGCCAGATCGGTCTCGCCGTGCGAACCGATCCAGGCAAGGATGGCCATGCGCCGCAACATGCAGAAAGTGGGGATCTCCGCTTCCTCCTCCGCGGACAGCGGCGCGACGCGCCGGTAGCCCGCGACCCAGGCGCGCAGCAGGTCGTCGAGATCCTCGCGCTCCTCCATGAAGCTGACCGCGGTCGCGACGTCGTACAGGTACCAGCCGAGGCCGGCGTCGTCGAAGTCGATGACGCGCGTGTCGTCGTCGGTGACCAGCAGGTTCGCGAGCCGCAGATCGGCGTGGATCAGCCCGAAGCGCGCGTCGTCCATGCCGAAGCGCGCGAGCCGCGCGCCGATGCGATCGACAAAGCGTTCCAGCAGGTCGATGCGCTCGGCGTCGAGTCCAAGCCCGTTGCGCCAGTCGCCCCAGTTGCCGCGCGGCCCCACCGCGCCCTCGAAGTCCCACACCAGGCGCTCGAAGTACTCTGGGCGCTGCCAGCGCCGCGCGTGGGCGTGCATGCGCGCCGCGATGGCGCCGAGACGCTCGAAGGGCTCGATGAGCGAGTCCTGCGCGGGCTCGTGACCTTCGATGAAGGCGAACATCACGACGAAACGCTCCTCGTCCAGGGCCGGCGTCGCGATGCGATGTATGAGTTCGCCGTCCAGCGCCGGCACGGCCTGCGGGGTCTCGACGCCGGCCTCAGCCTGCAGCGCCTTCATCCATGCGAGTTCGGTGCGCACCGCGTCGTAGCTGTGATAACCGGTGCGGTGCACGCGCAGGATCAGCGGCGCGGGGGCCGCTGGATCGTCGATGCGATAGGTGGCGTTCTCGGAGATATTCAGCAGCCGCAGGCTGGCCGCTGGCGACACGCCCCAGCGAGGAGCGGCGCGCGCCGCCACGTCGGCGAGGTGGCGAATGCGCGCTTGTTCGTCCAGACGATCGAACGCGGTGCTCATGACTCCTCCCTTTGCGAGCCGCTGGCGGTGACCGGTGATGGTCCGGATTAAAGCATTCCGGGCGCGACAATTCATCGGTTATCCTGCGGGCGACCGGCCCGGCAGGCGGGCCAGCGGAGGACAGGCATGCTGACGTCGATCGCAGGGCGCGCGGTGGTGGTGACCGGCGCGAGCAAGGGCATAGGCAAGGGCATCGCACGGGTCTTCGCCCGGCACGGCGCCAAGGTCATGGTGGTGGCGCGGGACGGCGCGGCGGCCGCGGCCTGTGCGTTGGAAATCGGCGCGGCCGCGAGCTGCGCGGCCGACGTCGGCGACTGGGCCTCCATGCAGTCCATGGCCGTGACGGCCGTGGCGGAACTGGGCGGCATCGACGTGCTGTGCGCCAACGCCGGCGTGTTTCCGCAGACGAAGATCGAGAGCCTCGAGCCCGAAGAATGGGACCAGGTGATGGCGACCAACCTGAAGGGCAGCTTCCTCGCGCTGAAGGCCAGCCTGGCCGCGCTCAAGCGCTCCGATCAGGGCCGCGTGATCCTGACCTCTTCGATCACGGGCCCGATCACCGGCTTTCCCGGCTGGGCGCACTACGGCGCGAGCAAGGCCGGCCAGCTCGGCTTCATGCGCACCGCCTGCATCGAGCTCGCGCAGCACGGCATCACCATCAACGCGGTGCTGCCCGGCAACATCATCACCGAGGGCCTGGCCGATCTCGGCGAGGACTACCTGCGCACCATGGCGGCCTCGATTCCCCTGAAGCGCCTCGGCACGGTCGACGACATCGGCCACGCCGCGCTGTTCCTCGCCTCGCGCGAGGCGGCCTACATCACCGGCCAGACCATCGTCGTCGATGGCGGGCAGGTGCAACCCGAATCGCTCGAGGCCTTGAACGCCTGAGCCCCGTCCGCGCGCGAGGTGAAGCCGCGATGACCACGACCGCATTGCCCAGCCGACTGCACCATACCGCGGCGGTGACCCGCGACCTGGAGGCCACGCGCCACTTCTACGAAGACCTGCTCGGCCTGCCGCTGGTCGCGACGTGGTGCGAGCAGGAGACCCTGCTCGGCAAGGAACGCACCTACTGCCACGCCTTCTTCGCCATCGGTGACGGCGGCGCGCTCGCCTTCTTCCAGTTCGCCGACCCGGCCGATCACGCCGAACTCGTACCGGACGACGCGTTCTGCCTGTTCCGTCACCAGGCGTACAAGGTCGACGGCGCCACGCAGGCCGCGATCAAGGCGCGCGTGCTGGCGGCGGGCATCACCGAGCCGCGCTTCATGGAGCTCGAACACGGCTACTGCCACTCGATCTACATCACCGATCCGAACGGCTGCATCATCGAGTTCACGGTCGACGCGCCGGGCTTCGAGTCCTGGGCGGCGGAGAAGCGCGCGAGCGCCCACGCGGACCTCGCGCGCTGGCTGGCCGGCGATCACACCCCGAACAACCAATACCGCGCGGCGACCCATGGCTGACATCGACACCCTGCTCGCGCGCCGCGCGAAGCTGCTCGGCGCCAAGGCGCCGCTGTTCTACGACCGCCCGCTGCACATCGTGCGTGGCGAAGGCGTGTGGCTCTACGACGCCGACGGGCGGCGCTACCTCGACGCCTATAACAACGTGCCGGTGGTCGGCCACTGTCATCCCGAGGTGGTGGACGCGCTGGCGCGCCAGGCCGCGACCTTGAACGTGCACACCCGCTACCTGCACGAGACCATCCTCGATTACGGCGAACGCCTGGTGGCGAAGTTCGATGCGTCACTCTCGATGGTGATGTTCGTCTGCACCGGCAGCGAGGCCAACGACCAGGCGCTGCGCATCGCGCGCACCCACACCGGCAAGCAGGGCATGGTGGTGACCAACCTCACCTACCACGGCAACACGACTGCGGTGGACGCGGTCTCGCCCTTGTTCTACGGCCGCGACGTCATCAATCCCGAGGTGCGCAGCATTCCCTACCCGGATCGCTACCGCGCACCGCCGGGCCTCGAAGGTCGAGCGCTCACCGACCACTACCTCGCCGCGCTCGAACGCGCCATCGCGAGCCTCGAAGAGAGCGGCGTCGGCTTCGCCGGCCTGCTGCTCTGTTCGATCTTCGCCAACGAAGGTCTGCCCGACGTGCCGGCGGACTTCATGCCGCGCGCGCTGGAACTCACCCATCGCGCCGGCGGACTCTTCATCGCCGACGAGGTGCAGGCCGGCTTCGGCCGTACCGGGCGTATGTGGGGCCACGAGATCATGGGGGTGGTGCCGGACATCGTCACGCTCGGCAAGCCGATGGGCAACGGCCATCCCATCGCGGCGGTGGTGACGCGCGCCGAACTGCTGGAAGAGTTCCGCGAGCGGGTGTTCTTCTTCAACACCTTCGCCGGCAACCCGGTGTCCTGCGCGGTGGCGGCCAAGGTGCTCGACATCCTGGAACGGGATCGGCTGATGGAGAACGCGAAACGCGTGGGCGATCACCTGCGCGCCGGCCTCGCGCGCCTCGCCGCGAAGCACGCGATCATCGGCGACGTGCGCGGCCAAGGTCTGTGGGTCGGCATCGAACTGGTGGGCGATCGCGTCGCCAAGACCCCGGCCGCGAGCGAGGCGCAGCGCGTGGTGAACGAAATGAAGGCGCGTGGTGTGCTGATGGGCCGCATCGGCGAGTTCGACAACGTGCTCAAGATTCGCCCGCCGCTGCCCATCGGCACCGCTGAGGCGGACTTCCTGCTCGACACGCTCGACGGCGTGCTGGCCGCGCTGTGACGGCGTGATCCCGAGCGCGGAACAGGCGGCGCTCGCCGCCGCGGCGCGCGAGTTCGTGGCGAGCGAGATAGCGCCGCATGCGGCGCGCTGGGAAGAGATCGGCGCGGGCGTGCCCGCGGCGGTGCTCGCCGGTCTCGCCGCGCTCGGGTATTTCGGCATGCTGGTGCCGGCCGCGCAGGGCGGCGCGGGCCTCGACATGCTTTCCTATGCGATGGTCACCGAGGAACTCGCGGCCGGCGACTGCGGGCTCAGCAACCTGGTCAACGTCTCGAACTCCCCGGTGTGCGCGGCGCTGCGCGATCACGGCAGCACCGCGCAGCACGCGCGTTTCCTCGCACCGCTCGCGCGCGGCGAACTGCGCGGCTGCTTCCTGCTGACCGAGCCCCATGCCGGCTCCGATGCCAGCGCGATCACGACCCGCGCCACCCGCCGCGGCGACAGGTGGCTGCTGAACGGCACCAAGTGCTTCGTCACCGCGGGCAAGAGCGCGCAGCTCGCGATGATCATCGCGGTCACCGACGTGTCCGCGGGCAAGCGCGGCATCAGCGCGTTCCTCGCGCCGACCGACGCGCCCGGTTATCGCGTGACGCGGCTCGAGGACAAGCTCGGGCATCGCAACTGCGACACGGCCGAGGTGGTGCTGGAGGATCTGGAACTGGACGACGCGCAACTGCTCGGGCGCGCGGGCGACGGCTATCGCATCGCGCTCGCCTATCTCGAGGGCGGACGCATCGGCGTTGCGGCGCAGGCGGTGGGCGTGGCGCGCGCCGCGCTGGAGGCGGCGCTCGGCTATGCGCGGAGTCGCGAGACCTTCGGCCAGCCGATCCTCGAGCACCAGGCGGTCGGCTTTCGCCTGGCCGAAATGGCCACGCAGCTCGAAGCCGCGCGCCAGCTCACCTGGCACGCCGCCGCGCTCGCGAGCGCCGGCCAGTCGGCGCTGCTGGCTGCCTCCATGGCCAAGGCCTTCGCGACCGCGATGGCCGAGAAGGTCTGTTCGGATGCGCTGCAGGTCCACGGCGGCGCCGGCTACACCCGTGCCCACCCGGTGGAGAAGTACTACCGCGACGCGCGCGTGCTCAGCATCTACGAAGGCACCAACGACATCCAGAACCTCGTCATCGCGCGGGCCTTGGCGAAAGGTGTGTAGGTCGGACTTCAGTCCGACATTCGTTCCAGAGCGTCCAAGCGCCGCTCAATGTCGGGCTGAAGCCCGACCTACAGGGGCTTGCTGACGGCGAAGGATGTGTAGGTCGGACTTCAGTCCGACATTCGTTCCAGAGCGTCCAAGCGCCGCTCAATGTCGGGCTGAAGCCCGACCTACAGGGGCTTGCTGACGGTGAAGGATGTGTAGGTCGGACTTCAGTCCGACATTCGTTCCAGAGCGCCCAAGCGCCGCTCAATGTCGGGCTGAAGCCCGACCTTATACCTCGAGCGCTGTACCCTTGAGGTACAAGCTGCCCGTTTGATCCGCGGGCGGTGGCGGGA
>JAIEQK010000265.1 GCA_019747795.1 Gammaproteobacteria bacterium
CGCCGCCGGCATCATCCCGCGCGCGGTGGCGGCCTTCGACGCGCCGCCCGCCGAACTCGTCGCGTGGCTCGGCCCCGCCATCGGACCGCGCGCCTACGTGGTGGGCGAGGACCTGCGCGCGCGTTTCCTCGCGCTGGACGCGGCGCACGCGGCGGCCTTTCACCGCGATGCCGCCGGCTGGCACCTCGATCTCGCCGCCATCGCCGCGACGCAGCTTCGAGCCACGGGTGTGACCTCGATCAGCCAGGCCGCGCGCTGCGTGCACGACGATGCAGGACACTTCTTCTCGTACCGACGGGATGGCGAGACCGGGCGCATGGCGGCGCTCGTGTGGATCGAGGACCGCGCTTGATTTGACGGCCCGCGGCCCCATTTCCTCGTCAACTGTCCGCTTATTCGAGGAAACGCAGCATGCGTGCCGACAAAATGACCACCAAGTTCCAACAGGCGCTGGCCGAGGCCCAGAGCATCGCGCTCGGCGCCGACAACCAGTTCATCGAGCCCACGCATCTCCTGTCCGCGCTGCTCGAACAAGAGGGCAGCGTGGTCACCCAGCTGCTCAGCAACACCGGCGTGAACGTCGGCCGGGTGCGCGCCGCGGTCGCGCGGTCGCTCGAGCGTCTGCCCAAGGTGAGCGGCGGCGCGGCGGGCGAGGTGCATCCGTCCAACGGGCTCATGCGCCTCTTGAACCTCACCGACAAGCTCGCCCAGCAGCGCAAGGATGCCTACATCGCGAGCGAGCTGTTCCTGCTCGCCGCGCTCGAAGACAACGGCGAGGCCGGACGCCTGCTCAAGGAGCAGGGCGCCGACCCGCGCAGGATCAACGACGCCATCGACGCCCTGCGGGGAGGAGAATCCGTGGCTGACGCCAATGCCGAAGAACAGCGCCAGGCGCTGGACAAGTACACCGTCGATCTCACCAAGCGCGCCGAGGAAGGCAAGCTCGACCCGGTGATCGGCCGCGACGAGGAGATCCGTCGCACCATCCAGGTCCTGCAGCGGCGCACCAAGAACAATCCCGTGCTGATCGGCGAACCGGGCGTGGGCAAGACCGCCATCGTCGAGGGCCTGGCCCAGCGCATCATCAACGGCGAGGTGCCGGAAGGTCTCAAGCGCAAGCGCGTGCTGGCGCTCGACATGGGCGCGCTGATCGCCGGCGCCAAGTTCCGCGGCGAGTTCGAGGAGCGTCTGAAGGGCGTCTTGAACGACCTCGGCAAGCAGGGCGGCCAGGTGATCCTGTTCGTCGACGAACTGCACACCATGGTCGGTGCCGGCAAGGCCGAAGGCTCGATGGACGCCGGCAACATGCTGAAACCGGCGCTCGCGCGCGGCGAACTGCACTGCATCGGCGCGACCACGCTGGACGAGTACCGCCAGTACGTGGAGAAGGACGCCGCGCTCGAGCGACGCTTCCAGAAGGTGCTGGTCGACGAGCCGAGCATCGAGGACACGGTGGCCATCCTGCGCGGGCTGAAGGAGCGCTACGCCGTGCATCACGGCGTCGAGATCACCGACCCGGCGATTGTCGCCGCGGCCCAGCTCTCCAGCCGCTACATCACCGACCGCCAGCTGCCGGACAAGGCCATCGACCTCATCGACGAGGCGGCCAGCCGCATCAGCATCGAAATAGACTCCAAGCCGGAGTCCATGGACCGTCTCGACCGCCGCGCCATCCAGCTCAAGATGGAGCGCGAGGCGCTGCGCAAGGAGAAGGACGAGGCTTCCAAGCGCCGCCTCGCCGACCTCGAGCACCAGCTCGCCGAGGTCGAGAAGGAATATGCCGACCTGGAGGAGATCTGGAAGGCCGAGAAGGCCGCGCTGTCCGGCGCCCACCAGGTGCAGGCCGAGCTCGAACGCGCGCGCACCGACTTCGAGGCCGCGCGCCGCGCGGGCGACCTGAACCGCATGTCGGAGCTGCAGTACGGCGTCATTCCGGCGCTGGAGAAGCAGCTCGCTTCGGCCTCGAACCGCGAGGACAAGCCCAACCAGCTGCTGCGCAACCGCGTGACCGAGGAAGAGGTGGCGGAAGTGGTCTCCAAGTGGACCGGCATCCCGGTGTCGAAGATGCTGGAGGGCGAGCGCGACAAGCTCCTGCGCATGGAGGAGGCCTTGCACGCGCGGGTGATCGGCCAGGACGAGGCGGTGAACGCGGTGGCGAACGCCATCCGGCGCTCGCGCGCCGGGCTCTCGGACCCGAACCGGCCGAACGGCTCCTTCCTGTTCCTCGGCCCGACCGGCGTCGGCAAGACCGAGCTCTGCAAGTCGCTGGCGAACTTCCTGTTCGACACCGAGCAGGCGCTGGTGCGCATCGACATGTCGGAGTTCATGGAGAAGCACTCTGTGGCGCGGCTCATCGGCGCGCCTCCCGGCTACGTGGGCTACGAGGAGGGCGGCTACCTGACCGAGACCGTGCGACGCAAACCCTACTCGGTGGTGCTGCTGGACGAGGTCGAGAAGGCCCATCCGGAGGTGTTCAACATCCTGCTGCAGGTGCTGGACGACGGGCGCCTGACCGACGGCCACGGCCGCACGGTGGATTTCCGCAACACGGTCATCGTCATGACCTCGAACCTGGGGTCGGACGTCATCCAGTCGCTGACCGGCGGTGCCGACTATGAGCGCATGAAGAGCGCCGTGATGCAGGTGGTGGCGGGGCACTTCCGTCCCGAATTCATCAACCGCATCGACGAGGTGGTGGTGTTCCACGCGCTCGAGAAGGCGCAGATCCGCGCCATCGCCGAGGTGCAGGTGGCGGGGCTCAAGGCGCGGCTCGCCCAGCAGGACCTCGGGCTCGAGGTCTCGACCGCGGCGCTGGACCGCCTCGGCGAGGCCGGTTTCGACCCGGTGTACGGCGCGCGGCCGCTGAAGCGGGCCATCCAGAGCCTGCTGGAAACGCCGCTCGCGGAGGCCCTGCTCAAGGGTCGCTACCAGCCGGGCGATACCGTGGTGGTGGATGCCGGCGAGCACGGCTTGAGCCTCGGTCAGAAGCGCGCCGCCGCGGCCTGATTCACGACCCGCCCAAGGCCTTCGGTCACGCCCCTTCGGGGGCGTGCCTGTTTGGCAAAATCACTCGCGGGTGTGGCTATTTAGGAGCCACTAATCTAGCATTTTGTGTGGAATCAACTGACCTCGTGAGCTGACCCATGGCGGTATCGAGCAACCGTGTGCCCTTGAGCGGCCTGGCGCGCAGACTGGTGGCCGATGGACTGCTCGCCGAGGACGTCGCGACGCAGGCCTTTCAGGACGCGCTCGGCAAACGTACCCCCTTCGTCAAGTTCCTGGTCGAGAACGGCATCGTCAACGCGCGCGCCATCGCGCATGCGGCCTCGGGCGAGTTCGGCGTGCCGATGGTCGACATCGACGCGCTCGAGATCGATCCCGACGTCATCAAGCTCGTCAGCCGCGATCTCATCACCCGCCACTCGGCGCTGCCGCTGTACAAGCGCGGCGCGCGCGTGTTCATCGGCGTCGCGGACCCGACCAACCTGCAGGCGCTCGACGAGATCAAGTTCAACATCGGCGGCGGCACCACCGAGGCGGTGGTGGTCGAGTGGGACAAGCTCACCAAGGTCATCGACAAGGCGATGGAAGCCTCCGATGGCGGCTTGGCCGCGATGGAGGACTCGGACCTCGAGGACTTCGACGACGTCGAGGTCGGCCAGGAGACGCCCGACGTCGGCAACGACGCCGAGATCGACGACGCGCCGGTGGTGCGCTTCGTCAACAAGTGCCTGCTCGACGCCATCAAGCGCGGCGCCTCGGACCTGCACTTCGAGCCCTACGAGAAGATCTACCGCGTGCGCTTCCGCATCGACGGCGTGCTGCAGGAAGTCTCGCGTCCGCCGCTCGCGCTGGCCGGCAAGATCGCCGCCCGCATCAAGGTCATGTCGCGGCTCGACGTCTCCGAACGCCGCGTGCCGCAGGACGGCCGCATCAAGCTCAAGCTGTCCAAGACCAAGGCCATCGACTTCCGCGTCAGCACCTGCCCCACCCTGTTCGGTGAGAAGGCGGTGCTGCGTATCCTCGATTCCGACGCCGCGAAGCTGCAGATCGACCAGCTCGGCTACGAGGACTTCCAGAAGAAGCTGTTCCTGAAGAACCTGGCCAAGCCCTACGGCATGTTCCTCGTGACCGGTCCCACCGGTTCGGGCAAGACGGTGTCGCTCTACACCGGCATCAACATCCTGAACCAGGAAGACGTCAACATCTCGACCGCCGAGGACCCGGTGGAAATCAACCTGCCGGGTGTGAACCAGGTGCAGGTGGACGAGCGCACCGGCATGACCTTCCCCAAGGCGCTGAAGGCCTTCCTGCGCCAGGACCCCGACATCATCCTGGTCGGCGAGATCCGTGATTACGAGACCGGCTCCATCGCGGTCAAGGCCGCGCAGACCGGCCACATGGTGATGTCCACCCTGCATACCAACGACGGCCCGCAGACCCTGACCCGCCTGCAGGACATGGGCATCCAGGCCTTCGCGGTCGCGACCACCATCAATCTCATCACCGGCCAGCGCCTGTGCCGCCGCCTGCACCCCGAGTACAAGGTGCGCATCGACATGCCGCCCGAAGCGCTGCTGCAGGAGGGTTTCCCGCAGGAATGGGTGGACCAGGGCATCACGGTGTTCGGTCCCGGCAACGGCGGCGCCGATTGCCCGAGCGGCTACAAGGGCCGCGCCGGCATCTACCAGGTGATGCCGATATCGGATGCCATGAAGCGCCTCATCATCGAAGGCGCGAACGCGGTGGTGCTGGCCGACCAGGCGAAGGCCGAGGGCATCTGGGATATCCGTATGTCGGGCCTCGCCAAGATCCGCGCCGGCGTCACCAGCCTGGCTGAAGTCAACCGAGTGACAGTGGAGTAAGTCATGGCAGAAGCCGCGGTCAAGTCGACGCTGTTCGTCTGGGAAGGCGTCGATCGCAACGGAAAGCGCGTCAAGGGCGAGATGTCGGGGCAGAACGACGCCCTGATCAAGGCCCAGCTGCGCCGCCAGGGCGTCAATCCGCTCAAGGTCAAGAAGAAGGGCAAGCCGCTGCTCGGCGGCGGCGGCGGCAAGATCACCTCCAAGGACATCACGGTGTTCAGCCGTCAGCTCGCGACCATGATGTCCTCCGGCGTGCCGCTCGTGCAGTCCTTCGAGATCGTCGGTCGCGGCCACGAGAACAAGGCCATGCAACAGCTCATCCTCGGCATCAAGTCCGACGTCGAGGCCGGCGGCTCGCTGAACGAGGCGCTGTCCAAGCATCCCCAGCAGTTCAACGAGCTGTACATCAACCTCGTGGTCGCCGGCGAGCATGCCGGTATCCTCGAGGACATCCTGCACAAGCTCGCCACCTACATGGAGAAGACCGAGGCGCTCAAGTCGAAGATCAAGGGCGCGATGTTCTACCCCATCGCGGTCGTGGTGGTGGCCTTCGTCATCACCTGCATCCTGATGATCTTCGTCATTCCGCAGTTCCAGGACCTGTTCTCCGGCTTCGGCGCGGACCTGCCGGCGCTGACCCAGCTCGTCATCAACATGTCGAAATGGTTCCAGTCCTACTGGTACGTGGTGGTCGGCGTGGTGGTGGGCTCGGTGGTGGCCATCATGCAGGCCATGAAGCGCTCGATTAAGTTCGCGCACTTCGTCGATCGCCTGCTGCTCAAGATTCCGATCCTCGGCGACATCCTGAACAAGTCCGCCATCGCGCGCTTCGCCCGCACGCTCGCCACCATGTTCGCCGCCGGCACGCCGCTGGTCGAGGCGATGACCTCGGTCGCCGGCGCCTGCGGCAACATCGTCTACTACGAGGCGGTGATGAAGATGCGCGACGAGATCGCGACCGGTACCCAGATGCAGATCGCCATGCGCGACGCCGGCGTGTTTCCAAACATGGTCGTGCAGATGGTCGCCATCGGCGAGGAATCGGGCTCGCTCGACACCATGCTGACCAAGGTCGCCGACTGGTACGAACAGGAAGTGGACGACGCGGTCGACTCCCTTACCAGCCTGCTGGAACCGATCATCATGGCGGTGCTCGGCGTGCTGATCGGCGGCCTGGTGATCGCCATGTACCTGCCGATCTTCAAGATGGGCCAGGTGGTCTAGACCCGCGCCGCGAGCCCAGGCTCGCACGCGCCGAGGGCCGCAGCCGCGCCCCTCGGCGCCCGGCACGCAGCAGCCGCCGATTCGAGCCGATGCAGTTCATCCACGTCCTCGCCACGCAGCCGACGCTCAGCATCACCGCGCTCGCGGTGCTTGGTCTCCTGGTCGGCAGCTTCCTGAACGTCGTCATCCATCGCCTGCCGCGCATGCTGGAGCGCGAGTGGCGCGCCGAGTGCTGTGAGTTCCTCGCGCAGCCAGACCCGCAGGCCGACGCGCCGGTCTTCAATCTCGTCACGCCGCGCTCGCGCTGTCCGGGCTGCGGCACCATGGTGGCGGCCCGCGACAACCTGCCTCTCTTGAGCTGGGTCCTGCTGCGCGGCCGCTGTCGCCATTGCGCCGCGCCCATCTCGTGGCGTTACCCGCTGGTGGAAGCGGCCGGCGGACTGCTCGGCGGCCTGGCGGGCTGGCATTTCTCCCAGGGCGCGCCCACCGACAGCGCGCTGTGGCTTGCCCAGGCACTGCTCGCGGCCGGCCTGTGCTGGAGCCTCCTGACCCTCGCGCTCATCGACTTCGACACCCAGCTTCTGCCCGACGCGATCAACCAGCCGCTCCTGTGGGTGGGGCTCGGCGCGTCGTTCTTCGAACTGTTCGGACCGGATCTGCGCGACGCCGTCCTCGGTGCGATGGGCGGCTACGGTTTCCTGTGGTGCGTGTACTGGGGATTCAAGCTGCTGACCGGCAAAGAGGGCATGGGCTATGGCGACTTCAAACTGCTGGGGGCGCTCGGCGCGTGGCTCGGTTGGCAGGTATTGCCCATGCTGCTGGTGATCTCGGCGGGCGTCGGCGCGGTGATCGGTGTCGCGCTGCTCGTCAGCGGACGTACTTCGCGCGGCAAACCCATGCCCTTCGGCCCCTATCTCGCCATCGCCGGCGTCATCGGCCTCTTCTGGCGCGAGGACATCGTCGGCTTCCTGTTCGCGGGGACGCGCCTGTGAGCCGCGCCTACGTCATCGGTGTGACCGGCGGCATCGGCTCCGGCAAATCGACGATTTGCGATGTGTTCGCGCGGCGCCACGGCATCGCGGTGATCGACGCAGACCAGGTGGCGCGCGAAGTGGTGCTGCCCGGCAGCGACGGACTCGCCGCCATCGTGCGGACTTTCGGCGCCGAGGTGCTGGACGGCGAGGGTCGCCTCGATCGCGCGCGTCTGCGCGCCATCGTGTTCGCCGACCCGGCCAAGCGCAGCGCGCTCGAGGCCATCACCCACCCGGCGATCCGTCAGCGCATGCGCGAACACGTGGAGGCGGTGACATCGGCCTACTGTCTGCTGGGCATTCCGCTGCTTGCCGAGGGCGGCAAGAATCCGCTCATCGATCGCGTGCTGGTGGTCGACTGTCCGGAGGCCGTGCAGCTCGCGCGGGTCAAGGCGCGCGACAATTTGACAGACGCGGAGGTGACCGCAATCATGGCCACCCAGGCGTCGCGCGAAGCACGCCTGCGCATCGCCGACGATGTGATCCTGAACGATGGCGACCCGGCCGCGCTCGCCGGCCGCGTGGACGACCTGCACGCAATGTATCTCTCCCTGGCGGCGGCCCACCCGCGATGAAGACAGTCCCGTGAGTGGCGGATCGCGCGAGTCCCGCCAGGCGAGCCTGTTCCCGGACGCCGACGAACCGGTCGTGTACGAGCAGCCGCTCAACGAACGCATCCGCAACTGCCTGCGCCTGGAACACCTGTTCAGCGGCATCGACTACGCGATCGACGGCGAGAGCCCATGGGACGCGCGCAGCACGTTGACCCGCATCCTCGAAGTCAGCGATTTCCTGGTCCGCACCGACATCAAGGGCGAGCTGATCAAGGAGCTCGAGCGCGAGATCAACACCATGAACGGGTTGCGCAACAACCCGAGCGTGAACGGCGCGGTCCTGGACCAGACGATTGGCGCGATGAGCGAGATCCTGGTGCGGCTCAAGGCGCCGGACTGCCAGCCCGGCGCGCGCATACGCAACGACGAACTCGCCAACCAGGTGCGTCAGCGCATCAGCATTCCCGGCGGCACCTGCAGCTTCGACGTGCCGTCACTGCATTTCTGGCTGAACGCCCAGCCGTCCCAGCGCAGCAGCCAGATGCAGGTGTGGATGCAGGATCTGCGACTCGTGCAGAAGGCCATCCGACTGATCCTGGGTCTGATCCGCGAGAGCGCCATGCCGCGCGTGGCGATCGCCAACGCGGGCTTCTACCAGCAGCAGCTCGAAGCCAATTCGCAATGCCAGCTGGTGCGGGTGCTGATGCCGCGCGAGTCCGACGCCTTTCCCGAGATCAGCGGTGGCAAGCACCGCTTCACCGTGCGCTTCTATGCGCAGCGCGCGACCTCCACGCGTCCGGCCCAGGTGCAGGACGACGTGCGCTTCGAACTGGCCTGCTGCGGCATCTGAGCCCAGCGCTCAGCCTGCCGACAGCGCCGCCGCGGCCACCTCTCGCGTCGCGCGCGCCACCACCTCGCCCGGCTCGGCCGCCTGCCACAGTCCCGACAGCAAGGCCACGCCCTGGCAGCCGGCGCGGAGCGCGCG
>JAIEQK010000055.1 GCA_019747795.1 Gammaproteobacteria bacterium
GCCACGGCCTCCACGCGCGCCGGGGACACGCCCCAGGCGGCGGCGGCGGCGCCCAGCCAGGCCAGCGTGCCTTCCACGCCGAGCGGCATGGGCGCGGTGAGCGGCGTCGCGCCGCGCGCCATCAGCGCGCGGGCGGTGTTGTTGACGAAGGGCTGGGCCAGCAGCAGGCGGGTGCCACGTCCCACCGGCGGCAGCGCACCGGCGCGACGCGAGGGCAGGAAGGACACCGGACCGACGCCGAGTTCGTCGAACAGCCGCACGAACTGGTCCTCGACGATGTCGGCGAGCGTGCCGACCACCATCAGCCGCGGCGCATCGTCCCGCGGCATTTCGGGCACCAGCGACACCAGGCAGTTGTCCTCGCCCTGGGTGAAGCTAGTCTCGATGCCGCTGCCGGAATAGCTCAGCACCCGCACCTGCCCGGCGTACTCGCGGGACAGCCGCTGCGCGGCGGTCGCAAGGTCCAGCTTGATGACTTCCGAAGGGCAGGAGCCGACCAGGAACAGGGTCTTGATGTTGGGCCGTCGCGCGACGACCTGCGCGACCACGCGGTCGAGCTCGGTGTTGCAGTCGGCGAGACCGGCGAGGTCGCGCTCCTGCAGGATGGCGGTGGCGAAGCGCGGCTCGCCGAAGATCATCACGCCGGCGGCGGACTGCAGCAGGTGCGCGCAGGTGCGAGAGCCCACCACCAGGAAGAAGGCGTCCTGCAGCTTGCGATGCAGCCAGACGATGCCGGTCAGGCCGCAGAACATCTCGCGCGGGCCGCGCTCGCGCTGGATCGGGCGCTCCGGAGCGCCGCAGCGCAGGTCGTTCAGAGGCTGTACGGCGCTCATCACACCACCTCCAGCGCGCCGGCGGCGCCGCGCGCCTCGCGGCGGGCCATGCCGAGCTTGACCACGAATTGGGCCGCGTTGACGACGTAGCTCGCGTAGGCGAGCAGGGCCAGCAACATCAGCGCACGGGGCGCGAGGAGATCGAACACCAGGGCGGCGAGGTAGGCGCTGTGCAGGGCGAGGACCGCCATGCTGACCACGTCCTCCCAGAAAAAAGCCGGGGCGAACAGGTAGCGACCGAAGACGTCGTGCTCCCACAGCGAGCCGGTGACCATGATCGCGTAGAGGACGCCGGTCTTGACCACCACCGAGGCGGTGGCCGCGGCGAAGCCGGTCCCGCTGTGCAGGTAGCGCAGCACCAGCCACAGGCTGACCAGGAAGACCAGGAACTGCAGGGGCGCGAGCACGCCCTGCACCAGGGTCCAGCGTGAGCGGTCGCGCCGCTGGCGCTCCTGCTCGGAGTACAGGCGGGTGGTGGACGCCGGGGTCCCCATCGTGCCAGCCATGCCTCGCTCTCCCCGTGTTGCTGCTCGACGGGTGTAAATCTAGTTGCGGGTCGACTCAGTGTCAATTTTTCTTGACGTCTATTCACCTTGACATTCGGCTGTTCGGCGACCAATGCTTGCAGACGAAGAGACGGGGCAGGTTTGGAAGGGGAGGACGACGCGTGAGGAGTGCCGCATCAGGGGGGCGTCCGCCTCCAGTATTCATCCACGCCGAGCCTTCCGTCGACGTGCATTTCGACCAGTCCGACGAGGCGTTCCCGCTGACCATCCAGGTCGGCGCCCGCCACATCAGCCCGCCGGACTCGCAGGAATTCGAGATTCGCCGCCAGCAACGTGATGCGGGCGCGCTGTCCAGCCTGGTCTCGGCCGAAATCATCCCGCGACTGATGTTCGCCCATCGACGTGCGGCGCCGCGCCCCGCACCGCGCGCGGCGCAGGGGCCGCGCCCGCTGACCTTCACCGCCGACGACGTGAATGATTTCGCGCAGCGGCTGGTGGCGGCCGACGAACGCGCGGCCGGACTGTGGGTCGACGCGCTGGTCGAGGCGGGTTACTCGCTCGACGAACTGCTGGGCACGCTGTTCCAGCCCGCGGCGCGCCACCTGGGCAGGCTGTGGGAGGAGGACACCTGCTGCTTCAGCGACGTGACCATCGGCATGTTGCGGCTCCAGGACTTGCTTCGTACACTGCTTCCGCGTTTCGCCTCGACCTGCGACACGCCGCGCCCCGATCGGCGTGTGCTGCTCGCCGCCCAACCCGGTGACGGGCACGTGTTTGGAATTCGCATGGTAGCGGCCTACTTCGCGCGCGCGGGCTGGCTGGTCAATGAGGATGTCCAGCTCGGCGAGGAAGCCCTGCTCGCGCGCGTCGCTGCCGAGCGATGCGCCATCGTGGGTCTGTCCCTGAGCTCCGAGTTGTTCATTCCGCGCCTGCGGACCCTCATCGCGAATGTACGGTCGACGGCCGGCAGGCGCCGCGTGGGCGTGATGGTCGGCGGCAATCTTTTCAACGAACGGCCTGAGTTGCTCGCGCAGATCGGCGCGGATTTCCAGGCCTGTGACGGCGTCTCGGCCGTGGCGCTCGCGGAGCAATGGTGTAGCGCCGCGCGCATGACTTGAGCGACCGTTGCCAACCGATGGAGTGAGGTTTTGGAGGCGGCCATTTCCCAGCGTTTCAGGGCTCCGCAGAAGTCCTTCGGTCAGATCAACGCCGAAGGCGCTGCCGCCCTGCTCTCCATCGCCACCGACGTGGCGCTGGTGATCGATGCCAATGGCGTCATAGAAGACCTTTCGCTCAGCACGCAGGACGCGGCGCTCGACAGCCTGCACCGCTGGGTGGGACGACGTTGGCTGGACACGGTCACCGTCGAATCGCGCCCCAAGGTCGAAGAACTGCTGCGCGACGCGGGCGACGGCCGCGCGCCGCGCTGGCGCCATCTCAATCACCCCATGGCCGACGGCGTCGACGTGCCGATCATGTACAGCGTGGTCGAGCTCGGGCAGGACGGTCACAAGGTCGCGCTTGGTCGCGACATCCGCCCCCTCGCCGTGCTGCAGCGTCGGCTGGTCGACGCGCAACAGGCCATGGAGCGCGACTACCTGCGCCTGCGTCAGGCCGAGAGTCGCTATCGCATGCTGTTCAACATCGCCTCCGAGGCGGTGCTGATCGTCGATGCCGGCACGCGCATCGTGCTCGAGGCGAATCCGGCGGCGGGTGAATTGCTCGGCGACACGCCGGAACGCATCGTCGGCCGCGCTTTCCCCCAGGGCTTCGACATCCGCGGCAGCGAGGCGGTGGTCGGTCTGCTGGCCGCGGTACGCAACGCTGGCAAGACGCGCGATGTGTCCGCGCGGCTGGCGCGCGGCGACAGCGAAATCATCGTCTCCGCGTCGCTGTTCAAGCAGGACGACGTGGCGCATTACGTGATCCGTCTCAATCGCGCGCTGGTGAGCAGCGCGGCGACCAGTTCCGCCGACGACGCCCGCAAACGCTTCAATGGCGTGCTCGATCGACTGCCCGACGGCATCGTGATCACCGATGAAGACGGCCACGTGTTGAGCGTGAATCGCGCCTTCCTGCAGCTCGTGCAGCTGGAGGACGAACAGCAGGCCCTCGGCGCCTCGCTCGAGCAATGGCTGGGCCTGCCCGGCGTCGATCTCACCGTGCTGCTCGCGCACCTGCGCGAACATGGCTCGGTGCGCCTGTTCAAGACGGTGCTGCGCGATCAGTACAACGGGCAGCTTGCCGTGGAGATCTGCGCGGTGTCGGTGGCCGACGGTGAACGCCACTGCTACGCGCTGTCGATCCGCAACGTCGACCAGCGCCTGAGCAACGACGATCACTCACCGAGCGTCATGCCGCGCTCCATGGACCAGCTCACCGAGCTGGTCGGGCGCGTGCCGTTGAAGGATCTCGTGCGCGAGGCCGCCGACGTGGTCGAGCGGCTGTGCATCGAGGCGGCGCTCAACCTCACTGGCGACAACCGCGCGTCGGCGGCGGAGATCCTCGGACTCAGTCGTCAGAGCCTGTACGTGAAGCTGCGTCGCCACGGCCTGGGCGACCTGCGCGGCGACGGCGACGAATGACCACCCGCCGCGCCTGGCGGCGCGGCGCTCTCACACCCCGTCCATAGATCCAAAGATTCGATAGGAAGCGCGTCCGCGCACCTTGAATTCGTCAGAAGCGCCGAGTAATCTTCAGTTGACACTTTTAGTTGTCAACTTTGGATGACGGTTGCATGGCAAGCACTCCCTACGCTCTCACGCCAGCGAGCCTGCCGACGCCGAGCGCCGTCCTCGAGATCCTGAAGCCGATCACCTGGTTCCCGCCGATGTGGGCGCTGGCCTGCGGCATCGTCGCCGCCGGGCGGCCCTGGTCCGCGCACTGGTGGCTGCTGCCGGCCGGCGTGTTCCTCGCCGGGCCGCTGCTGTGTGGCTGCTCGCAGGCCATCAACGACTGGTTCGACCGCGAGGTCGACGCCATCAACGAACCGCATCGCGCGATTCCCTCGGGACGCATGCCCGGCGCCTGGGGTCTGTACGTGGCGATCGCCTGGAGCCTGATGTCGACCGCCTTCGCCTGGACCCTCGGTCCCTGGGTGTTCGGCGCCTCGCTGCTCGGCCTCGCGCTCGCCTGGGCCTACAGCGCACCGCCCATACGTCTGAAGGAAAACGGCTGGCTGGGCAGCAGCGCCTGCGCCTTCTGTTACGAAGGGCTCCCATGGATCACCGGCAGCGCGCTCATGGTGGGCGGCGGTGCGCCGAGCAGCGCGACCCTGACCTGCGCGCTGCTCTACAGCGCCGGCGCGGTCGGCATCATGACGCTCAACGATTTCAAGTCCATCAACGGCGATCGCCAGATGGGCCTGCGCTCCCTGCCCGTGCAGCTCGGCGCGCGCCGCGCGGCGCGGCTCGCCTGCGCGGGAATGGCGCTGCCGCAGGTCGCGGTTGCCGCGCTGCTCTTCACCTGGGGCCACGCCGGCCATGGCCTGGCGGTCGCAGGCGTACTGCTCGCGCAATGCGTGCTGATGCGCCGCTGGCTCACGCGCCCGCGCGAACTCGCGCCCTGGTACAACGCGACCGGCGTGAGTCTCTACGTCAGCGGCATGATGATCACCGCCTTCGCGCTGCGCGCGGGAGCCGGCGCATGACCTCGCGCGACCAACTGAGCTGGTTCCAAATAGTCCGACTCGGGCTGGTGCAGAGCGCGCTCGGCGCGGTGGTGGTGCTCACGACCTCCACCATCAACCGCGTGATGGTGGTCGAACTCGCCGTCGCCGCCACCATTCCGGGCGCGCTGGTCGCGCTGCATTACGCGGTGCAGATCCTGCGCCCCCGCCTCGGCCACGGTTCGGACAGCGGCGGACGCCGCACGCCCTGGATCATCGGCGGCATGGCGGTGCTGGCGCTCGGCGGCGTGGGTAGCGCCGCCGCCACGGCCTTGATGGCGAGTCACCACTACGCCGGGCTCGCGCTCGCGGTGCTGGCCTTCATCGCCGTCGGCATCGGTGTCGGCGCCGCCGGCACCTCGCTCCTCACCCTGCTCGCCGTGCAGGTCGCGCCCGAGAGGCGCGCGCCCGCGGCGACCATCCTGTGGACCATGATGATCGCCAGCTTCGTGCTGACCACCGTCACCGCGGGACATTACCTGGATCCCTTTTCCCTGCCACGCCTGATCAGCGTGACCGCGAGCGTAGCCAGCCTGGCTTTCGTGGTCACCGTCATCGCGCTGGCGGGTATCGAACGGTCGCCGGCGCAGCGTCCCGCCATCCCCAACGTAGCTGGTACGACGCAGAACCAGGTGCGATTCAGCGCTGCGCTGGCGACCATCTGGTCAGAGGAGAGAACCCGACGCTTCACGATCTTCGTGTTCGCGTCGATGCTGGCGTACAGCGCCCAGGATCTGATCCTCGAACCCTTTGCCGGCAAGGTCTTTGGCATGACCCCCGGCGCCTCGACCCAGCTCACCGGCGTACAGCACGGCGGCGTGCTGGGTGGCATGCTGCTGGTGGCCCTGGTGGGCGGCAGCGCGCGCGGCCGGCGCCTGATCTCGCTGCGCGGCTGGACGCTCGGCGGCTGTCACGCCTCGGCGCTGGCGCTGGCCAGCCTGACCGCCGCCGCGGTGGTCGGGCCGCTCTGGCCTTTGCGCGTCTCGGTGTTCCTGCTCGGCTTCGCCAACGGCGCGTTCACCATCGCCGCCATCGGCGCGATGATGAGCCTGGCCGGCGAGGGCCGCGAGCGCAGCGAAGGTATGCGCATGGGCCTGTGGGGCGCCGCGCAGGCGCTGGCCTTCGGCGCCGGCGGCTTCCTCGGCACCGCGGCGGTGGACCTCGGCACCTGGCTGCTCGGTTCGGCGAGCGCCGCCTACGCCTGGGTGTTCGCGCTCGACGCCTGCCTGTTCCTGATCGCCGCGCAGGCCGCGGCCAAGGTCATCCGTCCCGATTTCACTCGCGCGCCCGTGGCGCGCGGCACCGCCGAATACATGCTGGGGGGCACGCCGCAATGAGCAGCGCTGAAGCGGCAACGGCCGCGGACTATGATGTCGCCATCGTCGGCGCCGGACCGAGCGGCGCGACGGCGGCCGACGATCTCGCGCGCCGCGGCTACCGCGTGTTGCTGATCGATGGCTCGACGCGCATCAAGCCCTGCGGCGGCGCCATCCCGCCACGCCTGGTGCGCGACTTCGCCATCCCCGACCATCTGCTCAAGGCGCGCATCAAGAGCGCGCGCATCATCGCGCCGTCGGGCCGCCACGTGGACATGCCGATCTCCGGCGGCTACGTCGGCATGGTCGACCGCGACGAATTCGACGAATGGCTGCGTCAACGCGCGGTCGGCAATGGCGCGACCCGCGTACGCGCGAGTTTCCGCGAATTCACCCGCGACGCCGACGGCGTCGCGCGCCTGCGCCTCACCCGCCTGGACGACCAGGGCGCGACGGAAGTGCGCGCGCGCGTGATCATCGGCGCCGACGGCGCGTCCTCGCCGCTCGCGC
Source organism: Gammaproteobacteria bacterium (assembly GCA_019747795.1). GTDB lineage: Bacteria > Pseudomonadota > Gammaproteobacteria > JADJYF01. The sequence continues at coordinate 6,833 of JAIEQK010000055.1, forward strand.
GCCAGGCGATGCCGGACAGCGCGCCGCCGCCGCTGGTCTACGCCTACCACGAGATCCTGCAGTCGCCGCCGTCCAACGGCGAGTCCTACGACGGCGAGCGCTGCGACGTCTACTACCAGGGCGGCCTGTCGCCCGACTTCTACGGCTGGGTGTTCCCCCACGGCGAGAAGCTGAGCGTCGGCACCGGCACCGCGCGCAAGGGATTTTCCATTCGCGCCGGCACCACCGCGTTGCGCGCGGTCGCGGGCCTCGACACGGTCGCGACGGTACGCACCGAGGGCGCGCCGATTCCCATGCGCCCACGCAAGCGCTGGGACAACGGCCGCGACGTGGTGCTGGCCGGCGATGCCGCCGGCGTGGTCGCGCCAGCCTCCGGCGAAGGCATCTACTACGCGATGATCGGCGGCCAGCACGCCGCGCTCGCCGCGCACGAATGCCTGGCGAGCGGCGATGCGCGCGCGCTGGCGGGTGCCCGCAAGCGCTTCATGCGCGAACACGGCCGCGTGTTCTGGATCCTGGGCATCATGCAGCGCTTCTGGTATTCCAGCGACGCGCGGCGTGAACGCTTCGTCACCATGTGCGCCGACCCGGACGTGCAGCGCCTCACCTGGGAGGCCTACATGAACAAGCGCCTGGTGCGCGCGCGTCCCATGGCCCACGTGCGCATCTTCTTCAAGGATCTTGCCCACCTGCTGGGAATCGGCCCGGCGCGCAGCCCCGACCGTTCCTCCTGACTCACGCGGCCGCCATGCGCGACCTCGTCACCTCGGGCAATGTCGCGCTGCTGGCGCTCGCCGCGCTGCTGCTCGAAGTCGCCGCACTCGCCACGCTGCGTACTCGACTGCGACGCGGCCTGCGGGTCGGCGACCTGCTGCTGATGACGCTGCCCGGCGCCTGCCTGCTCGCCGCGCTGTACTGCGCGCGCGCGTTCGAAGACTGGCGCGGCGTGGCCCTGGCCCTCAGCCTCGCCCTGCCCGCCCATCTCGCCGACCTGCGTCGCCGCTGGCGCGCGACACTGACGCGCCTGCCCGCATGAGCGCCCAGCCGCGCCTGCCGCTCGGCGAGTTCGAGGTTGTGGCGCTGGACCTCGACGGCACGCTGGTCGACAGCGCACCGGACCTGGCGGGCGCCGTCAATCGCGCCCTGGCCGTCGAGGGTGCCCCCACGCTATCCGAAGCGCGCGTCATCGCGATGATCGGCGACGGCTTCGAGACCCTGGTCCAGCGCGCGCTCGCGGTGAGTCGTGGACGGCCGCCCACCGCCCAGGAGGTCGAGGCCTGCGCGGCGCGCGTGGTCGCGGAGTATGAACAACGCGTGGCGGCGCGCAGCGCGCCCTACCCCGGCGTGCGCGCGGCCTTGCAAGCGCTCGCGGCCAGCGGCTTCGTGTTGTGCTGCGTGACCAACAAGTACGCGCACCTGAGCCTGCCCTTGCTGCGGGCGCTCGATCTCGAGCGCTGCTTCGACCACGTGCTGTGCGCCGAGCACGCCGCGCAGCGTAAACCCGCACCGGATCTGCTGGCCGAGGTCTGCCGCCGTACCGGCGCCGCGCCGGCCAAGGTCCTGATGGTCGGCGACACGCGTGACGACATCCACGCCGCGCGCGCCGCAGGCTGCCGCGTCGCGGCCGTCACTTATGGCTACAATTCCGCGCCGGCACTGGCGGACGCCGCGCCGGACTGGCTGATCGACAGCCTGCACATGCTCACCGCCCTCGCCTCGCCCGCGCCGCGGAGGGCGCCGACCACCGAGGCCTGAGGTTCCCATGGCTCGCATCGCCATCACCGCCACGCTCAGCATCGACGAACAGGAAGTGGAACTCTCCGCGGTGCGTTC
>JAIEQK010000105.1 GCA_019747795.1 Gammaproteobacteria bacterium
GCTCGGCTTCCTGACACCAGAGCAATGTTATGAATCTCGATAACTACTGGTGTTGCACTTCGGAGTTGAATCTAAGCGACATGGCGAAAGAGCCGACTTGTTCCACTTATCCAAGCTTCTCGCCGCCTGGGTTCGCTGTATTGGGTTGGTCGGCACCCGACCCGAGCTTGCGGCCCTCGTTGGTTGGGGCACTTGATTCATAGAAGCGCCGGAAATCGGCCGAGAATGCGTGGCCCCGTAGCTCCCAAACGTTCGCAACACCCGTTAGGGCCTGCAATCCTCTTAGCATTTCAATATGGCCCGCCCAGTCTGATTCGGGGAACTTCCCATCTTTGAACTGAGCGTAAAGGCCTTCCCAAGTGCGAAGAGCATAGGTGACATACGCCAGGAATTTGACCCGCTCCTCGGCCGAGAGCCGGTCGATTCCTTCAATCCCACGTAGCCAGATCCCTGCCAAATCCGGGGTTTCGAATAGCGCTCTGGAGATGTTTTGCAGCCCCTGGATCTGGTTGCGAACGGTGGATTCTTGTGCCTGCTTTTGTGCGGCACGATTCTGCGCGATCAACGCGAACAACGACCCTACGATCGCAATCACCGCAATGGTCTGTCCAACGTAATAGATCTCTTCAAGGCTCATTGCATCTCCGCGATATCCATCCCAGCAGCGGACCGCCCACGCGCTCAGAACGATCTGTGTATTACGCCCCGTGAAAAGGTGCAATGGTTCTTGCGCGGTACGCGTGCGGCATTACAGTCCGCGTACCAAGCAGGCCTACCTGGCCTGGGCGCGGCGATGACCGGCTGCTTCGAGCGCTGAAGAGGTCTCCCGCTTCGGCTTGCGCGGGGACCCGCGCCGGAACGCCTCCCCTGCTCGCGACCCTCACCGCTTCGGCATGTCCGCCTCGGTCAGCACCTTCGCCTTCACCTGCGGCCGCGGGCCGGCGGCGCGCAGGGTCTCCACCAGCGCGGCTTCGCGGCTGAAGTCCCAGCTCACGTTCCAGATCGGGTCCTTCAAGGGCTGGTCCAGGCGGTCCAGGCCCTGGGCCAGGAACCAGTCATAGGTCTGACGATGACCGCTGGTGAAGTCGTACTCGGGCTCGAAGCCGAGCAGGCGGCGCGCCTTGTCGATGGAGAGCACCGAGTGCAGCGCCTTCTGGAAACGGTGATTGAAGGGCAGCGGTCCCTTCCAGGCGGCCAGCACTTCGTCGGGCACTTCGAGGATCTCCACTTCGCGGCCCATGATCTCGGCGATGGTCGTGACGTAGTGCCTGGCGGTGACGGCTTCGGCGGTGAGGTTGAACACTTCGCCGAGCGCCACCGGCGTGCGCGCGGCGAGCAGCAAGGCGCGGGCGAGATCGGCCACGTGGCCATAGGGGAAGCACGCCAGGCCGGCGTGCGGCACCAGCGCCGGGCGGCCCTGGCCCAAGCGCAGGAACATGGCGATCTCGCCGTCCGGAATGTTGTCGTGGGGGCCGTAGACCGCCGCCGGGCGCAGCACACTGTAGGCGAAGCCGGTGCGCGCGCGACGTTCGGCCAGCAGGCGCTCGACCGCAGCCTTGTGGCCGCCGTAGGTGGTGGCCGGCGCGTGGGTGGTGGGCAGGGTCTCGGTCCAGGGAAAGGCGCCGTTGCCCATGCGGTAGGCGCCGATGGAGCTCACGAATACGTACACGCCGCAGTGGCCGTCGAGCATCTCCACCAGCGTGGCGATGCTCTCCAGGCTCGCCACCATCACCGAGGCGCTGACGTCGAACACCATGTCGAAGTGGCGGCCGGCGAGCGCGCTGCGCATGGAGGCGTCGTCCTTGCGATCGGCGACGAGTTGCTGGACGCCGTCCGGCGCGGGGCTCGCGCCGCGGTTCAGCACGGTGACCTCGTGCCCCTCGGCGAGCAGGTGCCCGACGAGCTGCCGGCCGATGAAGGCGCTGCCGCCCAGCACCAGGCTGCGCGGCGCGCTCATGGGCGCGGCCTCGTCGAACGGTGAGCGTTGTGGAGCGATGGCGCGGCACGCCGCGCGGCCGGGATCACGACGGCCATGTGGACCCTCCCCGAGTACGATGGCAGCGGCGATTCTCGCGCGCCTGTGCGGCGCGGCGACATTCCCCTATCGAGCCTCAGTCGATGAGCCGCCCGTCCGCATCCCGGATCTCGGGGCCACGAACCCGCGCGCGGCCGTCACCGAAGGCCCGGTCCCGTTCCTTGAGCGCGGCCTTGAGGCCCTTGGCCTTGACGTTGTCCTTGAAGGCCCGCGTGCCGGGCGCGATGTGGCCGCGCGCGTCGTTCTCCGCGGCCAGGCGCTGCAGGGTGCGCGCACCCATCAGCTCCATGCCGAGATTGACGATGCGCTTGTTGGCGGCGAGCAGATCCGCGTCGATCAGCGCGAGCCGATCGAGCAGGCCCTCGCACTCGGCCTCGAGCAGGTGCGGCGGCACGGACTTCAACGCGAAGCCGAGCTCCGCGGCCTCGGCGCCGGTGATGGTGTCGCCGGTCAGCAGGAGACGCTTCGCCCACTGCGGCCCCACGTGGTAGAGCCACAGCTGGTTGGGCGGCGAACCGAGATCGCGCGTCGGCGGAAATCCGATGACGGCGTCGTCGGCCACGATCACCATGTCGCACAGGAGCGCGAGGTCCGTGCCACCCGCGAGGCAGTGCCCGTGCACCTGGGCGATCACCGGCTTGTGCATGTCGAACAGCGCCATGCGCTGGTACTGGTTGCGTTCCAGGCGCCAGATGTCGTCGTCGATGGTCGGCTCGGCGTAGATGTTGCCGCCGCGGCGCGCGCCGCCGTCGCCGACCGCGGCGCGCGCGCCGGGATCCAGGTCGTAGCCCGCGCAGAACGAGGGCCCCGCGCCGCGCAGCACGACCGCGTGCACCGCCTTGTCGTCGTCGGCGTCCCACAGCGCGTGGTTCAGTTCGGCGAGCAGCGCGCCGGACAACGCGTTGCGCTTCTCGGGGCGGTTGAGCGTGATGCGCGCGCGGCCGCGCTCGACTTCGTAGCGGATGGCGGTGTAGTCGGTCATGGGGCCTCCCAGTGCTGCGTGCGCGCGACGTGCGTGCCGCGCTGTCTGCATCATAGGTGCGCGCGGCGCGACTGTCGCCGCCGCGCGGCCCGGCGACTCACGCCTCGCCGTCGCCGCCCTTCGGCGTCCAGCCGCCGACGATGTCGCGAATGCGCGCGAAGAAGCGCAAGCCCTGCACGATCTCCTCGTCGCTCATCTCGGCCGTGATGCGCTCGATGTAGCGCGTGCCGCGCGCCTTCATCTGCGCGATGGACGCGCGTCCCTTGGGCGTCAATGTCACGACCTGCTCGCGGCCCGAGGCCGGATCTTCGGCCAGCTTCAACAGTCCCAGGCGCGGCGCGGCCATGCCGCGAATGGCCTTGGTGATCGCCGCGCCCGAGATCTCGAACCAGTTGCCGAGCGCCTGGGCGATGGCCTTGCGGTTCATGCGCACACCGTCCGCGCCCTGCGAGTGGATGAGCCACAGCACCGCCACCTGGTGGCGGGACAGGGCGTCACCGCGCAGCGCGTCCTCCACGCCGATGCCGGCCTGGTAGTGGATCGGGTAATAGAGCTCGAGGAACTGCAGCGCCGCATCCGCGGGCGCGCCACCATCGGCCTTGCCCTTCGCGCGGCTCATGCCGCGCACGCTCGCGCGTTCGCGCCGCGCCCGACCGCGCGCTTATTGAAACTGTTTACTAAGTAAACTATAAACTCTCGGCACATCATCACTGGTCCCACGGAGCACGCCCGCCCATGTCGTCTTCTCTGGCCGCCTCGCCCCCCGCGACCCTGGTCGCGGCGTTGCCCACCCCGGCAAGCATCGCGAACCCCTACCCGCTCTACGCGGCCCTGCGGCCGCACACCCCGGTGTACGGCTACCGGGATTATCCCCCCGGCACGATCCCCGACCAAGACGAAGCGGTGACCGCCTGGGTGCTGATGAAGTACGACGAGGTGGCGAAGGCCGCGCGCGATCACGAGACCTTCTCCTCGCGCGATCCGCTGCAGGAACAGTCTTCTGCACCGACGCTCATGCTGGTCAACCACGACAACCCCGAGCACGAACGCCTGCGCCGCCTGGTCAACGTGGCCTTCTCGCGGCGCGAGATCGGCCAGATGAAGCCCTGGATCGACGCCACCGTGCGCGCCATGCTGCGCGCGCTGCCGACCGGCGAGGTGGAGGTGGTGAGCGCGCTGACCTCGGCCATCCCGGCGCGCGTCATGATGCGTCTCCTGGGCTGCCCCGATGCGGATGCCGAACTGTGCCGGGGCTGGGCCACGGCCTTCATGCTGTCGGCCGATCTGAGCCCCGCGGACCGCGAACGCAGCAACCAGGCCATGGTCGCCTACTTCGTCGACAAGGTCGGCACGCTGCACGCAGCGCTCGAGACCGGCGCACCGCCGCCGGAAGGCCTGATGGCCGCCCTGCTGCAGGCGGAGAGCGAGGGCGAGAAGCTCGGCCTGGACGAGGTCATCCGCTTCTGCGTGACGCTGGTCGTGGCGGGCGCCGAGACCACCACCTTCCTGCTCACCAACCTGCTCTACAACCTCGCGACCATGCCGGCGATCAGCGCCGCGCTGCGCGCCGACCGCGCGCGCGTGCCGGCCTTCATCGACGAGAGCCTGCGCCACGGTGGCCCGCCGCAGCGCCTGTTTCGCATTGCGACCCGCGACGTCGAGGTAGGCGACAAGCTGATCAGGGCCGGCGACTGGGTGGCGCTGTTCTTCGCCGCCGCCAACCACGACCCGGCGGTGTTTCCCGAGCCCGCGCGCTTCGATCTCGAGCGGCGCAACCTGAACATGCAGCTGTCCATGGGGCTCGGCATCCATCACTGCCTGGGCTTCGCGCTGGCCAAGTCCGAGGCCCAGGCGCTGGTCGAGGCCGCGCTGGATGCCTATGCGGACATCCGCCTCGGCGCCACGCCGCCCCGTCCGCAGGCCACCAGCCTGCTCACCCACAGCTTCGAAGCGCTCTTCCTGCGCTTCGTGCCCACGGCCTGACCCGGAGCTCCGACCGTGCACGACAACCTGGCCGTCACCCGAAAAATCTTCGCCGCCTTCGGCGCCCACGACATTCCCGGCATCCTGCGTCACCTGGCCGAGGACGTCGTCATCGAGTTCTATGGACCGCCGAGCATTCCCTACGCCGGACGCTACATCGGCCAGGCAGCCGCGCGCAGCTTCTTCAGCACCGTGCTCTCCTCGGTGGTCATCAACCGCTTCGAGCCGGAGGAGATGCTGGCCGTGGCGGACAAGGTGTTCGTCACCGGGCATCTCAACCTGAGTCCGAAGACCACCACCGGGACAATAGACTCGGCCTTCGCGCACGTCATCACGCTGCGCGACGGCAAGTGGGTGAGGTTCCGCGATTTCATGGACACCGCGGTGGCGGTGGAGGCTTTCCGCGCACCGCCGCGCGTGGCGACGGCCTAGGGGGTCTCGCGTGCCGCGAGAAATTCCTCGCGCGTGATGAAGCTGGTGTTGGCCTTGCCACGGAAGTTGAGGAAACGCGCGCCGGCGGGACCCGTACGAAAGCCGTAGAGCGTGTTGCCGGCGACGAACACCGAGGCGCCCGGCCCGAGATGCTTGCGCCCGATGATGAGTTCGCCTTCGAGGATGTAGATGACCTCGTCCTCGGCGTGCGCGTGCAGCGAGATCTCCTCGTTCGGCGCGATGCTCGCCTCGAACAGCTGCAGGCCCGCGGGCCGGCTGTGCAGGATGCGCACGTCGGCGTCCCGCTCCGCGCGCGACATGCGCGCCGCGGTCTCGGGCGCGACCGCCTCGGCGGCGGTCTGCCAGGGAAGGGAATCGGCTTCGACGATTTTGACAGTGCCCATGCGCATGCTCCCCACGTTCCTGCCGCTTCGAGGTTATCGAGTATAGACCGCGGCGAGCCTGGTCCTAAGACCCTCTAGGACTTTGGTCCGATGTACCGAAACACCCTCGCCCACTAAGGTCCCCGCTGCAGTCAATTCGACATCCTGGCCCGACGCCGGGGGATGGCCACCACACTCGAGCAGAAGCCAATGCTGGATTCATACACGGTCTCGCGGCGCATCGCAGCATGGTCGGGCGCGGTCCTGATACTGGTCGCGGGCCCCGCGCGGGCCAGCAGTTCGCAATGGACAGGTGCCGGCGCGACCGACAACTGGACGAATCCGTTCAACTGGGTGGAGGTACGTGCTCCCATCAACAGCGTTGAAGACACCGCAGTGAGCTTCTTTGCCAGCGTCACGCGATCGAGCTCGGACGTGAACGCTGATTGGCAGATCAACTCTCTCTACTTCGACGACAGCGGAATTACGGGTGCTTCACAGTCCTTCCGCGTGTTCAGCAGCAACGACAAGACACTCACCATCGGTTCAGGTGGCATCTCCAATTTCTCCGAGGCGGTGCAAACCATCGATGTCGACCTTGCCCTGGCCGCCAATCAGTTCTGGTGGGCCAAGGGCCAGGACTTGGTCATCAACGGCGATCGCTCGGGTTCATCCCGACTGTCGATCGTCGGCGACACGCCATTCCGCAGTGTGACCATCACCGGCAACGGTTCGGCGTTTACCGGTCCTATCCACGTGTTTTCGGGGACCTTGCGTCTCGGCGCCGGGGACACGGTGAACGACGCGAGCGAGATCGAAGTGGAAACGGGCGCCACGTTCGATCTCGGCGGGACGGAGGAAGAGATTGGCCTGCTGTCGGGAAGCGGGGACGTGCTGCTCGGTACCGGTCGGCTGATTCTCGGCTCGAACACCCGCGAAACCGACTTTGACGGTCGCCTGCTCGGTACCGGCACGCTGACCTACGCCTCGACCCAGGAGAGCACCTTGCGAGGCAACGGTGTCCTGTTCCGCGGGCTCCTCGAAGTGCTGGCTGGTCGCCTCATCATCGGCGGCATCGTCGACACCCTCGGCAGCGACACCTCGGTCGAGGTGGCCGCCGGCGCAGCGCTCACGATCACCGGCAACGGCGAGACCTTCGGCTCGCTCGCGGGCGGCGGCACGCTGGCGCTGAACGCGCCGACCACCGTCGGCGTGAACAACCGCTCGACAGTCTTCTCGGGCAACCTCATCAACGGCGCGAGCTTCACCAAGACCGGGCGCGGTACGCTGACCCTGACCGGCACCAATACCTTTACCGGTCTGCTGACAGTCGCGGGCGGCACCTTGCAACTCGGTCTGGGCAACACGCTGCTGGACAGCCACGCGGTACAGGTCGATGCCGCTGGCCGTCTCGCCATCGACGGCGACAATGAGACCATCGGCGTGCTCACCGGCGCGGGCGAGATCGACCTCAAGCGCTCGCTCGTCGTGACAGCCAGTGCGCCGGCCAGCAGTTTCAGCGGGCGCATCCTCGGCCAAGGCGGCCTGACCAAGGGCGGCAGCAACACCTTCACGCTGAGCGGTATCAACGAGTTCCAAGGTCCGTTGACCGTGCTGAACGGTACGCTCGAGATCGCCGGCAACGCCAACACGCTGAGCAACACTCACGTCGTCGACCTGGCGACCACGGCGGCACGGCTGAGCATCGCCGGTGACGGCGAGGACTTCGGCGGCCTGCGCGGTGTGGGCCGGGTGCTGCTGGCCGCCGACATGGGCACCGGCTTCAACGACCGAGACAGCGACTTCGCCGGCCAGATCCTCGGCACGGGCAGGGTCACCAAGGGCGGGCACGGGACGCTCACGCTGCGCGGCAGTAACCAGGTGAATGGCGCGCTCACCGCACGCGACGGCCGCTTGTCGATCGCCGCTGGCCGCACCGCGTTCAGCAGCGCCCAGGTACAGCGTGGCGGCTCGCTGGACATCGTCGGGGGTAGCTTCGTCACTACCGGCACGCTCGACGTGGACGGCAGCCTCGCGCTCCGCGCCGGCGTGCTCGACGTCACCACCCTCGCCCTCGACCCGCGCGGGTCCTTCACGTTCGCGGGCGGTACGCTGCGCGCCACCACCATCGAAGGCAGCTTCGTGAATGGCGGCACCCTCGCGCCCGGGCATTCGCCGGGCCGTACCACGGTGATCGGCAACTACACGCAGATCGCTACCGGCCGCCTGGAGATCGAGCTCGCGGGCCCGAACGCCTTCGACGTGCTCGACGTCCGCGGCGTTGCCGCGCTGAACGGCACGCTGGCGATCAGGCTGCTGGACGGCTTCGTGCCCGAGGTCGGCGCGGCGTTCGAGTTCCTGACCGCCGCGGACGGCATCCAGGGCTCGTTCTCGGTGGTGCTGTTCCCCCAGCTGGTTGGCCGCCTGCTGCTGCTCGACAGGAGCCAGCTGGATCGCCTGAGCCTGCGCGTGGTGTCGACCGCCGGGCTCGAACCGGTGCCGCTGCCGCCGTCGGCGTGGCTGTTCGGCGGCGCGCTGCTCGCGCTGGCGGCACGCCATCGCCGGCGCGGCTGAATCGCGACTTCGAATCGAGCGCTCGGAACTAGGGCTCGCGCCTGCCGCCCATCTCCGGCAGCGCGCACAGCGCGCTCTCGGCGCTCCACTCGCCGGCCCAGGCAGGATCCGGGGTGGTCGGCGGCGCGAGTCCGCGGGCGAGACGCGCGTTCAGCGCGCACATGCCGGCGATGCTGGCCGCCGCGCGGCGTACCTGCGCGGCCTGGCGCACGTCGGCCAGCATGGCGAGCACCCGCGTGTAGCGCTGGTGATGCAGGGCGAGATTCAACGCACTGAAAGCGTC
>JAIEQK010000231.1 GCA_019747795.1 Gammaproteobacteria bacterium
CCTGTGGTTTGAGTCAGACGCCGTCCTGGCGTCGCCTGAGATTCTAGGCCCAGGCGACGGCGTTCGCCAAGGCGTCGGCGTTGCCCCACCCTGCAGGGTCGCCTGCCATTGCCCGTCACGCCGGTGATGGTGAAGATTCGAGGGCTTCGCCGATCGCCCATGGACCCTCGCTTTCGCGAGGGTGACGGTGTCGTAGCGAAAGCGCTTCCCGTTCTGCCAACTCGAAACCACCCGCCCCGTCATTCCCGCGCAAGCGGGAATCCATGGGCTTCGCCGATCACCGGTGGACCCTCGCTTTCGCGAGGGTGACGGAGTGGTGGGTGGTGGTGAAGACCGTCAGGCGCCCACGCCCGCGGTCTGCCCCGTCATTCCCGCGCAAGCGGGAATCCATGGGCTTCGCCGATCACCGGTGGACCCTCGCTTTCGCGAGGCTGACGGTGTCGAAGCGAAAGCGCTTCCCGTTCCGCCAACTCGACACCACCCGTCCCGTCATTCCCGCGCAAGCGGGAATCCATGGGCTTCGCCGATCGCCCATGGACCCTCGCTTTCGCGAGGTTGACGGTGTCGAAGCGAAAGCGCTTCCCGTTCCGCCAACTCGAAACCACCCGCCGCGTCATTCCCGCGCGAGCGGGAATCCATGGGCTTCGCCGATCGCCCATGGACCCTCGCTAGCGGGAATCCATGGGCTTCGCCGATCACCGGTGGACCCTCGCTTTCGCGAGGGCGACGGAGTAGTGGGTGGTGGTGAAGACCGTCAGGCGCCCACGCCCGCGGTCTGCCCGTCATTCCCGCGCAAGCAGGAATCCACGGGCTCAGCCGATCGCCGTTCTAGCGCGGCTCTTCCAGTCGCAAGGGCAGGGATGCCGGGCCGGTCTCCACCTGGTGGATGAGCTCGGACTGACGCTTGCTGCCGGTCTTGATGAAGATGTGCTTCAGGTGGGTGCGCGCGGTGTTGACCGCGATGCCGATCACATGCGCCGCGTCTTCCAGGCTGTGGCCGCTGGCGAGCGCCTGCACCAGGGTGACCTCGGCGCGGGTCAGGCCGTAGATCTGGTGCAGCACCTGGCCGGAGACCGGCCGGTAGCCCGGCGATTCGAATACCAGGAGTGCGACCGACACCGCGCCGTCGGTCGGCACCGGTGTGGCCACCAGGATCACGCAGCGTTCGTCCTCGCTGGAGCGAACGGTGCAGAGCTCGCTCGTGACTTCGTCCGGCGCCTGGCGCCCGCCGCGCACCGAGGCGCGCTGCACGACGGCGGCGAGCTGCTGCTGATCCTCTTCGCCGGTCGCGCGCAGCTGGCCGCGCGTCAGTTCGATGCCGGGATGGGAGCGCAGGATGCGTTCGGCGAGCTGGTTGATGTAGAGCAGCTTGAGCTGCTTGTCGACCAGCACCACCGCCATCGGCAGCTGGTCGAACACGAAGCGCAGCGCGTTGCTGGCCTGGGCGAGCGAGGCGAGGCTCGCGCGCACGGCGCGCTCGCTGATACGCAGCGCCACGCCGAAGCAGCCGCCGCGCGCGTCGCTGAGCGGCTTCAGGAGGTCGCCGCTCTGCGGCTCGTCTTGCAGCACGGGCTGCTCGGTGTTGGTGGTGATGACCTTGCGAATCTGCGCGCCGGCATCCGCCGCGCTCAGCTCGTAGAGGGTCATGAGGACGTTGGCCAGCGGCTGACCGAGGATGTTGTCGCGGTTCCAGCCGGTGAGCTGCTCCGCGTTGCGATTGACGAACGTCACCCGCGCGTCGCGGTCGGCGGTGATGATCGCTTCGTTGTCCTTGCCGCCCTCGGCCTGCACCTGCTCCGCCTGCCGCGCCTCCTCCTGCTTGTGCAGGGCGAGGTTGATGGTGGTCAGCAGGTCCTTGGTGGTGAAGGGCTTGTTGATGAAGCCGGCCGGCTGGGTGGCGCGGGCGCGGTCGAGCAATTCGCGGTCGGCGTAGGCCGAGACGTAGACCACGGGAATGTCGTACTGGGTGCGGATGCGGTGCGCGGCCTCGATGCCGTCGATGCCGTCGCCCAGGCGAATGTCCATCAGGATCAGGTCCGGGCGCAGGTCGCGGGCCTTTTCGATGGCTTCATTGCCGTCCTTCGCAATCCCGGCTACTTCGTAGCCGAGCCCACGCAGACGCATGCGGAGCGCTCCGGCAACCGCACGCTGATCTTCCACCACGAGAATGTTTGCCGCAGCCACCGTCGTCACCGCCCCCGCGAACCCCCGGAACACGGCGTGCGTGCGGAGCGTCGCGCCGTTTTATCGCCGGCTACTATACCCCATCCCATGCAGTGCGCCATGGGCCGCCGGGCGCGATCCGATGCAGGCTGGACGTGCCCGTTATGCAGCGACTCAGCGCTCGTCGCGGAACTGCTTCTGGAACAGCTCGCGGCGTTCCTGCGCATCGACCGTGAGGGTCGCGATGGGCCGCGCTTCGAGGCGGCCGAGGCCGATTTCCTCGCCGGTTTCCTCGCAGTAGCCGTAGCTGCCGTCCTCGATGCGCTTGATGGCGTCATCGATCTTCTTCAGCAGCTTGCGGTAGCGGTCGCGGGTGCGCAGCTCCAGGATGTTGTCCGATTCGCGGCTGGCGCGCTCGGCTTCGTCGCCGACGTCGCGGATTTCCGAACGCAGATGATCGAGCGTTTCCTGGGACTCGGTGATCAGTTCCTCGCGCCAGGCCTGCAGCTTGTTCCTGAAATACAGGAGCTGCATCGGGTTCATGTATTCCTCGTCAGCTTTCGGCACGTAGCCCGCGGGCAGCTTCACCTCGTCGAGATTGATCATGCGTGTACGGGGAGCGGGGGTCGAATGGTCATGGCTGGGAACTTTGGCAACGGCCGTTGAGGCGCGCGCAACCTGACGCGGTGGCGTGTCGGCCTTCTTGCGTGCGCTGGAGTCTTTCTTGTCGGCCTTGGCGGACGTCGTCTGCACCGCGGTGGGTGCTGGCGCGGGCGCCACGGGCGCCGCCTTGGGCGGTTCGGGCTTCCGTGCCGGGGGCTTGCTCGCGGCCACGGCCGCGGGCTTGCTCACTTCGGCCACCTTCGCGGGGGCCGCTTGCTTGCTGATCGTGGCCGGCTTGGCGGTCTTCGCCGCCGCGGGCTTGGCCGCCGGCGCGGCGGGCTTGGCGACCGCCGCCGGCTTGCTCGCCGGTTTGGGCGCGGGCTTCTTCGCCGCCGCCTTCTTGGCGGCCGGTTTGGCGACAGGCTTGGCCTTGCTCGCAGCCTTCTTCGCCGCGGGCTTGGCTGCGCTCGCCTTCTTGGTGGGCGCCTTGGCTGGCGTCGCTTTCTTGCTGGCTTTGCTTGGAGAGGCTTTCTTTACGGCGGGACGCGGGGCGGCTTTCTTCTTCGCGGAAGCTTTCTTTTTCGCGTTGGCCACGATATCCACCTCTGTGAGCGAGCCGCGTTCCGTCGAGGCGGCATGAAGTCGCGTTGCCGGCAGGCCGGTAGTAAAACCGGGGCGCAACATTAATCATTTTCATAGGGCAGCGCAATGCTGCCCGGACACGTTGCGCATGCGCTTAAGTCGCGGAGCGGAAACCGCTTACAGCCCGACGGGCGGGACTGTACTTGCACCTTCAGGGCGCGTTCCAGCCGTCGAGCTCCATCACCAGGCTGCCCTGTGCGAGCGCCTTGGCGCTGGTGGTCTCGTCACGTTCGAGGCGCACCAGCCCGACGCCCGGCGCGTACCATTCCCGCGTGCTGACGTTGATCGAGGTCTCGCCGAGGCCGCTGCCCACGTCGGTGCGCGTCTCGCCCGTGCCATCGACGCGCAGGCAGCGCGTGAAGCGTCCGGCCGGGGTGTCGACCTCTTCGTCGCGGGCGGCGACGTGGTAATGCATCTCGACCGGCACCTGCACGCGGAACAGCGACTCCCAGGGCGCGGCCGAACTCTCGATCAACTGCGTCGTGCTCTTGCCGCGCCACTCGCGCGCGGCGTCCAGATTGCGCGGCAGCACCAGTTGCTGTTCTTCGTCTTCCGGCAGGCGCCGTCCGCGCCGCCGCTCGATGCCGACGCGATAGATGCCGTCCTCGGTGTCGCGGTAGAGCGTGCGCTGGCCATCCAGCGTGGCGCGCACGTGCAGGTCGGCCGGCGCGTTCGGCGCGGGCTCGGGCACGCTGAGCGCGTGGCGCAGCTCGCGCGCGCCGTCCATGGTGGTGCGCAGCACGCGGTACTGCCACGAGTAGCCGGGCTGCAGCGGAAAGTAGCCGCCCTGGGCACGGTCCTGGCCGCAGCCGGCGAGCAGCGCGGTCAGCGCCAGCAGCAGCGGCACGGCGTGTCGCGACGGCCACGAAATCCTGTGCGGTCGGGCGCCGCGCGCTTGGTATTGGGTCGGCATAGGGCTCGCTATGGTAAGGGCAAAACGCCGCGCGTCCGCGGCCCGCGTGCCGAGCCGCGACCTTCCCCTGGGCGGATGGGTCTAGTAGTATTCGCGCGGTCGCGCGCAGCGCTGGGGAGCTTGCGCGCAGCATTCGGTGGCGCGGGGTGACCGGCGCACCGGCCTCGATGCCGGTGAGCGCGGCCTCGAGCGCGTAACGTGGGGCCACACCCACGACTGCGCCGATTTCGCCATCACGACTACACGCATTCGATCGCGGCCGCGCTGCGATCCCGTACCGATGCCGGCCCCCACGTAGGCAGAAGGGGATTCTGATGAATTTGCGAAAGAGCTCCGTTCTGACCGTCGTCCTGCTGCTCGCGGGCAGCGCGAGCGCGTTCGCCGACGGCGATGCCGCGGCCGGACGAAAGAAGGCGGAGACCTGCCTCGGCTGCCACGCCATCCCGGGTTACTTCAATGTCTATCCCAGCTACCACGTGCCGAAGCTGGGCGGCCAGAGTGGCAAGTACATCGAATCCGCGCTCAAGCAGTACCGCGACGGCGGTCGTCAGCACGACACCATGCACGCCAACGCGTCGGGTCTCACCGATCAGGACTTCGCCGACATCGGCGCGTTCATCGAGAGCCTCGGCAAGTAAGCCGCGCCACGCCCGTCGGAGATCAGCATCCATGAATTCAAAGTCCCTTTGCGCGCTCGCCGGTGCCCTCGGCCTGGCCCTGTTCACCACGCTCGCCGCCGCCGAGGACGCCGCCGCCGGCGGTGGACTCAGCTACGACGACAAGCTGAAGGCCTGCGGCGCCTGCCACGGCGACAACGGCGACAAGCCGCTTGCGCCCGACTATCCCAAGCTCGCCGGCCAGCACGCCGACTATCTCACCCAGGCGCTGAAGAACTACCGCGACGGTCGTCGCACCCACCCGATCATGAGCATGCAGGTCAAGGCGCTCAACCTGACCGACGAAGACATGGTCAAGCTCGGGCAGCACTACGCCGGCCTGCCGGCGGCGGTGCAGACGCTCACCCAGTAAGCAGAACGTCATCCTCGCGCGGACCCGCCGTGTCGGCGTGTCCGCGCTCTCTTTGCCCGCCGCGCGACGTGAACGGGCCTGCGCCTCACCCGCCGAGCAGCTTCCTGATCCTGTCCCACGCCGGCGCGCCCCGCGCGCGCAGATCGGCCAACCTGTCCGCATCGAAGTCCGCCGCCACGCCGGTCGCGTAGGACGGTCGCGCACGCACGCGGGTATACCAGTCCGCGACCTGCGCTCGCGAGGCGTACCACGCCTCCCAACCGAACTGGAACAAGGTCTGAAAATAGGGCGCGAGCGACGCATCGGCCAGCGAGAAGGCGTCGCCCGCCACCCAGGGGCGCATCGCCAGCAGCGTGTCCAGGTCGGCGATGGTCTGTTCGTAGACCTGCACGCCTTCCGCCACGTCGGGGGCATCGTAGCCCTGCAGCAGCAGGCGCCGCTGACGCTCGCGACGCGGCTTCTCGGGGACCTGCTCGATTACCCGCATCTGCTCCTCGACGGGCAGCCGGCGCAGCTTGTCGGCCATCACCAGTGGCCACTGCAGCGCGCCGCAGGACGGGTGGAGCTTGTTGTCGACGTGCTTCATCCACAGGCGCATCTCGGCGCGCGCCTGCGGCGCCATCGGGCGCAGCGAGGGCGTGGGAAAGCGGTCCTCGAGGTACTCGCAGATGATCGACGACTCGATGATGGGGACGTCGTGGTCTACCAGGGTGGGCACCACGCCGAGCGGATTGAGCGCGAGGTAGTCAGGGCTCAGGTTCTCCTTGCCGGGCAGGTCCACATGCCGCGCCTCGAACGCGAGCGACTTCTCGGCGAGCACGATGCGCACCTTCTGCGCGCAGGGGGACATGGGATGGGTGTACAGGACCAGGCTCATTGCGGGTTCCTCGCGAGGGAAGGGGCTGGTTCGATCTGCGGACCGCGCTTCTTATAGCGCCACCGCCGGCACGCGCCACCCTCCCAAAGGGTGGGTGGCAGACGGCGGCCACGGGCCTAGCATAGCGACGGTCGATTGCCGACTCGGGGAGGCGCGCCGATGCGCGGACAAGTCTGGTACGTGACGGTGCTCGTGGGTGTCATGTGCGCGGTACGCTTCGGGCTCGCCGCCTACGGCTACGCACTACCGGACGACCTCATGACCCAGTTGGGCATGTCACCGTCGCTCAACCCGCAGGCGTCCTACCTGGTGCGCGTGTGGGCAATCCGTGACATCGTGCTGGCGGTCCTGGTCCTGCTGGCTGGACCGGAGACGATCCGCGCGCTGCTTTACGCGTGCATCGTGGTCGACGCGACCGACGTGCTGTCCGCCCACCTGAGTGGTCTGCGCGGGCTCTTCAGCGCGGCCGATGTGTGGGCCCTTAAGGCCACGGCAATCGCGGCCCTGATCCCCGAGGTCGTCGCGCTGGGGCTCATCCTGGTCCGCAAGCCGAGCAACAAGGTCTGAACTTGCGACACTCATCGCGCGCGCCGCGACGATGCGGCGGCGACCCACTGAACCTGCGCCCGACACGCGGCGCGCCCTGATGCGAGGAGGCGACGAACGTGGAGCAAGGTCGAAACAGCAGCGGGTGCCCGATGAGCGCGGCGGGGCGCGCGTTCGATCCGTTCTCCAGCGATTACCTGCAGGACCCCTATCCACACCTGAAGACACTGCGTGAGCAGGAACCGGTCTTCTACGCCGCCGATCTCGACTACTGGGTCGTGTCGCGCTACGAGGACGTGCGGCACTGCTTCATGGACCAGGAGACCTTCTCCGCCGCCATTGCGCTGGACACCATCGTGCCGCCCTATCCCTCGACCCTCGAGATCATGCAGCGTTACGCCTTGACGCCGGGCGCATCGTTGGTCAACGAAGACCCGCCCTTGCACCACGCGCACCGCAAGCTCTGCCAGAAGGCCTTTTCGACGCAGCGCATGCGCAACCTCGAGCCGTTCGTGCGGTCCCTGGCGAACCGGTGCATCGACCGTTTCGTCGGCCACGGCCACGCCGACCTGGTCGGCGAACTCTTCTACGAGCTGCCGGCCCTGGTGGTGTTCAAATTCTTCGGCATACCCGACGAGGAGGTCGACGAGGTCAAGGCCTATGCCGGGCCGCTCGCACTGTTCAACTGGGGCAAACCGAGCGAGGCCGAGCAGAACCGGCTGGTCGAGATGGTCGGCCGCTACTACCAGTACGCCTGCCGGCACCTCGAGCGCCTGAAGGGACAGCTCGGCGACGACATCGCGAGCGACATGCTGCGGGCTCACCTTGAAGACCCGGACACCTGGCCGCTGTCCTACATTGCTTTCCTCCTGCCGAACTTCCTCTACGCCGGCCACGAGACCACCACCAGCCAGTCGGGCAACGCGCTGCGCATCCTGCTCGAGCATCCCGACCAATGGGCGCGCCTGTGCGCCGAGCCGGCGCTCGTACCAAACGCGGTCGAGGAATGCATCCGCGCCGTGTCGTCCGTCATCGCCTGGCGTCGGCGGACCCGGCGGGCGGTCGCGATCCGCGGCGTCGAGATACCGGCCGGCGCGAACCTGCTCATCTACAGCGGCGCGGCGAACCGTGATGCCGACGTGTTCGAAGACGGTGAAGCCTTCGACATCACGCGTGACAATGCGCGCCGCTCTTTGTCTTTCGGTTACGGAGCGCACCTGTGCATAGGCGCGCCGCTCGCGCGCATGGAGCTCAAAGTCATGCTCGAGGAACTGTCGCGCCGGCTGCCGCACATGCGGCTGGTCGACGGGCAATCGTGGTCCTACTCGGCAAACACTTCCTTCCGCGGTCCGCAGCGGCTGCTGGTCGAGTGGGATCCGCTGACGAATCCGTTGGCCGCGGACCGACCTCGCGCGTGATGTAGCGTCCGACCGGATCGCATCCCTGCCTCGGCACGAGGCGGTCGAGACCGCACGCCGCCTGCCAGGAGAACGAGACGGCGGCAGAGTCCAAGCCGCGCGCTCAGCGCACCCACTGCCGTTCACGCGCCTGGCGCAGGGCGTCGGCGCGGCGGCGCACGGCGAGCTTGTCGAAGATGCGCTGCCAGTACCACTTGACCGTGCTCTGGGCGAGGTACAGCGACCGCGCGATATCGCCGTTCTGCAGGCCCTGGGCGGCGAGCGCGAGGATCTCGAGTTCGCGCGCGCTGAGCGCTTCGGCGCCCGACGACGGCAGCGCGAGATCCGACCCTTCACCTGCCGCGCCCAGCTGGACCAGATAGTGGTAACGGGCCTCGTCACCCCGCGGCGTCTGGTCCAGCACGTCGGTCAGCATCGCGCGCACTTCGGGCGCGGCATCCAGGAAGCTGCGGCGAAAGCCGCAGGATTCGGCCAGTGGCAGACATTCCTTCAGTGTACGCAGCGCGGCGCGGCGATCGCCCGCCGCGAGCAGCGCGTGGCACAGCGCGACCGCGGCGCGCAGCGCCGAGCGCACGCAGCGTCGCG
>JAIEQK010000119.1 GCA_019747795.1 Gammaproteobacteria bacterium
GCGCTGCCGTCGCTCGTGAGTTCGATGCGCGACAGGCGCCCGATGCGTCCCAGCGTCTCCTGCGCGGTGGCGACATCGACCAGCGCGACGTCCGGCGCGAGCAGCGGCGCGCCATCCGAGCGCGCCGCCACCACGCCCGCGAGCGTGAGCGGCGGCAATGCGGTGTCGGCGAGCGCGAGACGCGCGCCACTCACGAGGCCGAGCGCCTGGGCGGTGGACGCGGCGAGCAGCATCGCACCGGGCTGGGTGACGAAGCTCAGCGCCGGCACCGCGCCATGCGCCGTGCCGCGCTGTGCGGTGAAGGGATCGATGCCGAGCAGCGCCAGCGCGCCGCGCCCGGCGTGGGGCGCGAGGCGCACGGCGCCGTTCACGACCGGCGTTGGCGCGAGCGTGGGCGCGAGCCGTCGCACCTCGGCCAGCACGCGCTCGTCGAAGTCCTCGCCGTCCAGCGCGACGATGCGATGGCTGGCGTCGCCGAACACCCCGCGCAGCGACTCGGCGAACGCCTGCCGCGCGCTCGCCTGGGTGACGAGGATGCCGATCACGATGGCGGTGCCGAGCGCGATGCCGCTAACCGCGAGCAGGCACTGGGCCGGATGGCGCGCGAGAAAGCGCAGGCTGGCGCGGGCGAGCAGCATTGGCGCGCGTTCAGGCCAGGCGCACGAGCGCGCCGTCGCGCAGCGCCAGCACGCGGTCGCAGTGCCCGAGCATCTCCTCGCTGTGGGTCGCCATCAGCAGCGTCGCGCCGGCCGCCCGCACCGCGCTCTCGAACTGCGTGATGACCTCGCGGCCGGTGTCGCGGTCGAGGTTGCCGGTGGGCTCGTCGGCGATGATCAGCGGTGGCCGATGGGCGAGCGCACGGGCGATGGCGGTGCGCTGCTGTTCGCCGCCGGAGATCTGGTCGGGAAAGCGCTCGGCGAGATGGCCGATGCCGAGCGCGGCCAGCAGTTCGGCGACGCGCGGCGCGAGCGGCAGGCCGTTCAGCTCCAGCGCCAGGCCGACGTTCTCCGCGACCGTGAGGGTGGGCAGCAGGTTGAAGGCCTGGAACACGAAGCCGAGCGCGCGCCGGCGGAAAGCGGTGCGGGCGGCGTCGTCCCAGGCGCCCATGTCCTCGCCTCGGAACTCGAGCCGGCCGCCGTCCGGGCGGTCCATGGCGCCCACCAGGTTCAGCAGCGTGGTCTTGCCCGAGCCGCTGCGGCCGATCACCGCGACTATCTCGCCCGCCGCGAGTTCGAGGTCCAGTCCGCGCAGCACGGCATGGCCGCCGGCGGCATCGGCATAGCCGCGGCTGAGGCCGCGGGCGCTGAGCAGGGCGGTGCTGGTCATGGGGCTCTCAGGCGGCGACGGCGGCGCGTGGCCGCCTGACAATCTTCCACAATGCGGGTGAAGCAGTTCCTGTTCGAGCTACGCCAGCCGCGTACAGTCGTCTCACCCTTGGTTTCCTCCTCTGTTGGGCCTCGCAGCGTCGAGGCCCTTTTTCTTTGGGCGCCGTTCAAGCCGCGCGCCCCACAGGCCGATGTTCGGAGTGGCGCGATGGCCGCGCACTCGGCATAGTGCGCGGCACGCCGCAAGCGCTCGAAGCGCTACGTCCCGCGCGGCGCCGTGCGTGATTCTCAAGGACCGTCATGATACTCAGCGTCGTCATCCCCGCGTACAACGAGCGCCACACCATCGGCCCCTGCCTGGTCAAGGTGCTGGCGGCCCTGCCGCATGTCGAGAAGGAAATCGTCATCGTCGACGACTGTTCGCGGGACGGCACGCGCGAGTGGCTGCTCGCGCAGGTCGACGGGTTGACCGGTCGCGACGCCAGCTTCGAACTGGACGAGGCCGGCGACGCCCGGGTGGTGCGTGGCAACGCGCGCTTCGCCATTCGCGTCATCGGCCACGAACGCAACCGCGGCAAGGGCGGCGCGCTGCAGACCGGGCTCGGCGCCACCACCGGCGACATCGTCGTCATCCAGGACGCCGACCTCGAATACGACCCGGCCGACTGGGCCGGCATGTACGACCTCATCGCCGTGCGCCGGGTCGCCGACGTGGTCTACGGCTCGCGCTTCTACGGCAATCCGCACCGCGCGCTGTACTTCCATCATTTCATGGCCAATCGCCTGATCTCCTTCCTGTTCAACGCGCTCTACAACCAGACGCTGACCGACATCGAGGTCTGCTACAAGATGTTCACCCGCGAGGTGCTGCACACCCTGCGTCTGTCGGCCAACGACTTCGGCATCGAGGTGCAGCTGAGCGCGCAGTTCGCGCTCGCGCGGCGCTGGCGCATCTACGAGATGGGCATCTCGTATTTCGGCCGCACCTACAACGAGGGCAAGAAGATCAACTGGAAGGACGGCGTGAAGGCGCTGTGGTACCTGCTCAAGTACCGCTTCGACCTGTGACGCGATGAGCAGCCGAAAGATTCTCACTGCGTTTCTCGGCCTCGCGCTCGGCGGCGCCTTCCTGTGGCTTGCGCTCGCCAAGGTCGACCTCGCCGAACTGCGCGCGGCCGTCGCGCGTCTCGACCTGCGCCTGCTGCTGTTCGCGACCGGTCTCTACTGGCTCGCGCTCGGCCTGCGGGTGCTGCGCTGGCAGCTGCTACTGAAGCAGCTTGCGCCGGCGCCACTGCCGGCGGTGGCCGAGACCCTGGTGGTCGGCTACGCCGTCAACAACGTGCTGCCGGCGCGGCTCGGCGAAGTGGCGCGCGCGGCCTACGGCAAGCGGCGACTGGGTCTCGGTCGCGCGCGGGTGTTCGGCTCCATCGTCATCGAGCGCGTGCTCGACCTGGTGGCGATCCTCGCCTGCCTGGGCGCGGGTCTCGCCGCCTTGCACTACGCGGGCAGCGCGGCGCGTCAGCCGACCTTCGAACTCGTGGCGCTGAACGCGGGCGTGGTGATCGGGCTTCTTGGGCTCGCGATCGCGGTGCTGCGCGCCGGCGACGTGAATCGCCTGCCGCTGCCGTCACCGCTGCGCGCCATGCTGCGCGACTTCAGCGCGGGGGTGGCCAGTCTCAACCGCCGTTCGGCGCTGCTCGCGCTGCTGCTCTCGGCGCTGGTATGGGGTTTCGAAGTCGCGGCGCTTCTGACTACCTTCAATGCGCTCGATCTGCGCCTGGGTCTCGCCCAGGGCATGCTGGTGATGGGCGTCGCCTCGCTCTCGACCCTGGTGCCGACGGCGCCGGGCTTCCTCGGCACCTACCAGCTGGTGTTCGCGCTCGCGATGCGCGCCTTCGGGCTGCCCGAGCCGGTCGGCATCGTGGCCGCCACCGCGCTGCAGGCCTGCTTGTTCGGCTCGGTCACGCTGGCCGGGCTCGCCATCCTCGCGCTTCGCTCGCTGAAACACCTGGGCGGCTGGTCGCGGGGGGATGAGCTTCAGTCCTCGAGCGAGAACGGCGTGAAGTCGGTGCGCTGGTCGTAGAAGTCTTCCTGCTCGGCGCGCTTCAGCGCGTTCACCACCACGTAGGTCAAGGGGGTCACAAGCACCTCGACCGAGACCTTGAACAGGAAGTTGAAGAGCAGGGCCGTCAGCACGATGTCGGTCGACCATACGCCCAGGAAGGCGATGGGGTAGAACACCAGGCTGTCCACGCCCTGGCCGACGATGGTCGAGCCGATGGTGCGCGACCACAGCCACCGGCCCTGGGTCAGGACCTTCATGCGCGCCAGCACGTAGGCGTTGATGAAGTCACCGATCCAGAAGGCGAAGATGGACGCCACCACGATGCGCCAGGTGCCGCCGAACACCACTTCCAGCGCCGGTTGCAGCGTGGCGTTGAAGGGCTCCTCGCCGGCCGGCGGCAGGTGGATGATGACCCACGACATCACGGTCGCGAACAGCATCGCGCCGAAGCCCGCCCAGATCACCTTGCGTGCGCGCGCGAAGCCGTACACCTCGGTCAGGATGTCGCCGAAGATGTAACTGATGGGAAAGAACATGTTGCCCGAGCCGAACACCAGCCGCTCACCGGTGAAGGGCAGGGCGAAGGGCAGGTCTATCGCGCACACCTTGGCCGGCCCGATCAGGTTCGAGCACAGCAGCACGGCGACGAAGCCGGCCATCAGCAGGTCGTAGTAGCGGTAGTGTCTGCCGGTCATGGGCGCGGGGTGAAACCGGTGAGCGCGGCGCGAATCTCGACGAAGCTGCGCGGCGCGCGCGCCAGCGTGTCGACGTAGTGCACCACGTAGAAGTTCTCGTCGAGCGCGCCGCAGGCCAGCACGCCGGTCAGTTCGCGGCCGGCCTTGTCACCGGTCCAGCGCACGCGCGCGAGGCGCGCGGCGCCGAGTGCGAGCGGCGTGGGCTGCTCGACGGCGAAGAAATGCGCGTGATCGTGGCGCAGTTCGTCCAGGAACAGGCGCAGGCACTGCGCCGGGCGGAACTCGCCGAGGCGGGCGTGTACCTCGCTGGCCGGCATGATGGTGAGCATCAGCCGCGTCGGTTCGCTCAGATCCGCCGGCAGCCAGGTGTAGGTATTGCCGCTCGCCGCGCGCGCCACCGGCGCGGCGCGCAGGCCGGGCGGCGGCGCGAGACTGAAAGGCGCTTCCTCCGCCGGCGCGACGCCGGGCGCAGACATCACCAGCAGGCACGCGAGGGTGAGGCCGCGCTCAGTGCGCGCTGGCATCGGCGGCATGCACCGTCGCATCGAGATGCGGCGCCTGGCGCAGCACCGCGCGCAGCGCGGCACGCGCGAGCCGCGTGGCGGGACGCGGCAGCGCGGCGATCCCATCGGTCATGAGTCGCGCACGCTGACCCGCCTTGGCCGCGACATAGTCAGGCAGGCCATGGGTGGCGAGCAGGCGCTCGAAGCGCGCGAAGGCCGCGACGTCGAACCCCCGGCGCTCACCGTGCTCGTCGAACAAGGGATTCTCCGGGTGCAGGGTCAGGAGCGGCAGCGCGCCCGGCGGCAGCGGCAGGTTGGCCGGGTGCGTGCGACGGCGCGCCAGAAGGTCCGGCAGCAGGTGGGTGTGCGAGCCGTCGGGCGTACGGTCGCGGGCGATCGGCTGGTAGACCTCGATGCGTGCCACCGGCGAGATCACCACGCGGGGCGGGCTGGCGGCGACCAGCGCGGCCTGCAGCGGATGCCCGGGCCCGGTCACGCGCGCGCCGCGATGCTCGCGCAGCGTGGCCAGCAGAGGCGGGTCGGACACGCGCACGCAGTAGTCGACGTTGGGCATGCCGAGACCGAGATCGAACAGCACGGCGTCGCGCGCCGTGTCGTCGAGCGCGTCATGGTCCGGTCCGAGTTCGGTGAGCACCTCGCGCGCCGCGCCGCGACGGCCCGGCGCGAGCACCGCGAGTCCGTACTGCCAGGCATCGCCGTGGGCGGACGGCGCTTCATAGGCGCACAGTGCTTCGTCACCGCTGAATTCAATGGCGAGCGCGCCGCGCCGGCTGTGTGCGACGAGGCGGTGGCGCGCTGGGCGCTGATGGGTGGCGTCGGGCTCGTGGAACTCGGCGAGCGCGCCCAGGCAGCCGATGCTGGCAGCGGCGCGGTGGTCGCGCAGTTGGGACTCGACCACGTCGAGCAGCGCGTCTGCCAGCCTTGCGTCCGGCGACTCGTTGCCGAGCTTCCTTGTATCCGCCAACGTAACCCGCCCTCGAGGCCGCAAAGCCGTGATTGTGCAGGATGCCTCGGCCACGTGCCATATGGCGTGCCCGAGGCGCCGGATGCCGGATCGGTTGCGCCGGACGGACCCTAAGCGCGATTCGCCGAGTCTGCGGCAGCCTGGTCCAGCACACGGGCGAACTCTGCTGTGCGCGCGCGCCGCGATAGCGGCGCAACCGCTTCGGCGCTCGGACAGGGAAAATCCGCGTTTCTCAAACGCGGCAGGCAGCGACGCAGCATCGCTTCAATGGCGCTCGCGTCTTCCAGGGCGGCGATCGCCTCGACGCCGAATCCAGCGAGCAGCTGGCCGGTGTCTCCGCGCGGGTCTGTAATGCCAATCACCGGTTTTCTCGCGTACAGATACTCATAGGTCTTGGCCGGGATCTGGTAATTGCACTCCTTGGACTGGAGGACCAACAGCCCGTCGGCTGCCATCATCTCCGCGAGCGCCTCGCGGTAGGGAAGCGGAGGCAGGATCTCGATGGTTTCCGCCAGCCCGTGCTGAGCGGCAATGGCCGCGAGGGGCAACTCCCCACCCGGCGCTCGCAGTACGAGACGGACTCTCGGCATCTCAGGGTCGTCCAGCACGCGGCGCAGCGCGGTGAAGAAGCGATCGGGGTTACGTTCCTTGCGGTAGATCATGCCGCTGTGCAGCAGCACCAGCGCTTTCGACGCCTCGGGCGCGGGCGCTGGATTGTTGCCGAGACCGAAGTCGTCGTAGCCGTTCTCCACGACCACGATGCGCTTCGCATCGGTGTCTGGAAAGCGATCGCGATAGAAGGCCGCGGCGCCTGGCGTGGTAACGACCACCGTGTGCGCATGGCGCATGATCAGGCGCTCGATGAAACCGAAAGAGCGTCGGCGTAGCCAGCCATCGGGAAAGTCCGGCTGGAGCATGGGATCGCGCAGGTCGGCCACCCACGGCAAGCCGGTCAGCCGGCTGATGCCGAATCCGACGAGGTGCGCGGTGGCGATGGGATAAGTCGAGACTATAGCCGCGGCCGCCACGCTGCGGGCGAGTGCGGCACCACGCAGCACGCCAGCAGGCGTCCAGGTCAACCATCGATCGGGAGTCGCCAGGACGTCCAGATGGCGGCCGCGAAGAGAGAGATGTCGGCGCGAGTCGAGCGCCCAGCAACGATGTACGGACGTGCCAGGCGGGATCAGGTCGACAGTGGAGGCGGCGACACTCTCGTACGCGCGCTCCTGCACGGTCAGGACATGGGGTCGCCATCCATGCTCAGGCAGGTAGCGCGCGAAGGACAAGGTGCGTTGGATACCGCTGCTTCCCTGCAGGGGCGGAAAATGAAAGGCAACGAAGACCAGGTCGCGCATCGGCACGGGGTAGTTGCACTCGGAAGACTGCGCCGTGTCGCGTGGGGCGCCGGGGCGCGAGTATAGCACTCGACCGCGATTCAGGCCCCGGCGCTCGGCTGCCCTTGCCACGGCAGTTCATCGGCGGTGAGGGTCTCGTGTTCGAGCAGCTTCTCGGCGCCGGCATCGAGCAGCGCGCGGCGCGCGGCGAGCAGCGCCAGCGCTCGCTCGAAGGCTTCGTCGACCAGCGCCTTCACTGCCCGGTCGATCTCGCTCTGCACCCGTTCACCGTGTTCGCGGGTGATGGGCCCAGCGCTGAAACCGCCGCCGAGGAAGCTCGGCCGAGCCTCGTCGTACACCACCTGGCCGATGTCCTCCGCCATGCCGTAGCGCATGACCATGTGGCGCGCGATCTCGGTGATCTTGTCCAGGTCGTCCGCGGCGCCGGTGGAGATGTCGCCGATGACCAGTGATTCCGCCGCGCGTCCGCCCATCAGCACCGCCATCTTGTCCTTCAAGGTCTGGCGCGACATCAGGAAGCGGTCCTCGGTCGGCCGCTGGATGGTGTAACCGAGCGCGCCGATGCCGCGTGGAATGATCGACACCTTGTGCACTGGGTCCATGCCCGGCAGGCTCGCGGCCACCAGCGCGTGACCCATCTCGTGGTAGGCGACCGTGCGGCGCTCGACCGGATTCAGCAGGCGCGAGTGCTTCTCGATGCCGGCGACGATGCGCTCGATGGCGTTGGTGAAGTCGGCGAGCGTGACCGATTGCGCGCGGCGACGGGTGGCGAGCAGCGCGGCTTCGTTGACCAGGTTGGCGAGATCCGCGCCGGTGAACCCAGGAGTCAGCGCCGCGATCTGATCCAGGTCGAGGTCCGGGTCGCGGGTGATGCGTCGGACGTGCACGTTCAGGATCTGCACGCGGCCGACACGGTCAGGGCGATCGACCAGCACCTGGCGGTCGAAGCGGCCGGCGCGCAGCAGCGCCTGGTCGAGGATCTCCGGCCGGTTGGTCGCGGCCAGCAGCACGATGCCGGTGCTGGGATCGAAGCCGTCCAGTTCGGTCAGCAGCTGGTTCAGCGTCTGCTCCTTCTCGTCGTGCCCGCCGAACTGCCCGCTGCCGCGCGCGCGGCCGAGCGCGTCCAGTTCGTCGATGAAGATGATCGCCGGCGCGTGCTGGCGTGCCTGCTCGAACAGGTCGCGCACGCGGGCTGCGCCGACGCCGACGAACATCTCGACGAACTCCGAACCCGAGATCGAGAAGAACGGCACGCCGGCCTGGCCTGCGACCGCGCGTGCGAGCAAGGTCTTGCCGGTGCCCGGCGGTCCGACCAGCAACACGCCCTTGGGGATCCGCGCGCCAAGGCGGCCGTATTCCGCCGGGCTCTTCAGGAAGTCCACCACTTCGCGCAGCTCGGCCTTGGCCTCGTCCACGCCGGCAACGTCGTCGAAGGTCACGCCCGTGCTCTTCTCCACGTAGACCTTGGCGCGCGACTTGCCGATGGCCATGAGCCCGCCCATGCCCTGCTTCTCGGCCATGCGGCGAATCAGGAACATCCACACCGCGACGAAGAACAGCGTGGGCAGCACCCAGCCGAGCACGTCCTTCAGCAGGCTCGATTCCACCACGCCGCTGAACTTGACGCCGTACTCGGCGAGATGGGCGGCGAACTCCGGTTCCACGCGCGTGGCGACGAAGCGCTCGCGACCGTCAGCCAGCGGCGTCTTCAGCCGACCTTCGACGTACTGCTCGCGAATCTTCACCTCGGCGATGCGCCCGTCACGCAGCGCCTGTTCGAACTCGCTGTAGGGCAGGGGCTCCACTTGGCTGTACTCGGTCCACCAGGCGTGGAACAGCAGCACGAGGAGCACCGCGG
The DNA here is from genome assembly GCA_019747795.1 of Gammaproteobacteria bacterium. GTDB lineage: Bacteria > Pseudomonadota > Gammaproteobacteria > JADJYF01. The sequence goes on from JAIEQK010000119.1 coordinate 8,787, forward strand.
TAAGCGCGTAGCCGGCGTTGATCTGATGGGTCTTGTGCATGG
>JAIEQK010000319.1 GCA_019747795.1 Gammaproteobacteria bacterium
GCGCCTGGGCGGCCGTCGAGCCCCCGTTGGCGGCGGCCTCCAGCCAGCGACGCGCGGCAAGGGTCTCGCCGCGCGACTTGCAGATGCGGCTCAAACGATACTGCGCGCGCGCGTGCCCGCCCTCGGCCGCGCGGGTCAGCCACAGGCTCGCGGCGGCGGCGTCCTGCGGCACGCCGAGACCGCGGCGGTGCAGGGTGGCGAGCGTGTATTGGGCTTTGCCCAGGCCCTGGGCGGCGGCGGCTGCGATCCAGGTCGCCGCCTCGGCATCATCCTGCTCCGGCGCCTCGCCACCGAGCAGCAGGAGGCCCAGATTGAACTGCGCGCGGGCGTAGCCGCGGCGCGCGGCGGCGCGGTACCAGGCGAGCGCGGCGGAAACGTCGCGCGGCGTCCCGCGGCCCTCGCAGAGCGCCACGCCGAGTTCCAGCTGGGCGCGGAGATCGCCCTGTTCGGCCGCGAGCTCCAGCAGCGCCACGGCGGCACGACAGTCACGCTCGACGCCGCGACCGTGCATCAGGTTGAGCGCGTAGAGATAGCGACCATGGGCACTGCCGTCCAGCGCGGCCAGACGCAGCCAACGATTCGCGGCGACGGGGTCGGCGGGCGCGCCCAGGCGCGCGTGCTGCAGGCACCAACCGAGCAGGGCCCGCGCCTCGGCCTGACCGGCATAGGCGGATTCCTCCAGGCACGCGAGCACGTCCGGCTCGCTGGCGGCGGCGGCGCCACGCATGCGCAGCGCGAGCCTGGCGGCCCGCCAGGCGGCCTCGCCATGGCCGCCCCGCGCGGCGCGCAGGAACCAGCCGAGGGCGGCGCCCTCGTCGGAGCGACAGCCCCAGCCCTCCGCCAGGCAACGGCCGAGCTGCACGCAGGCATCGACGTCACCGGCCTCGGCCAGCGCCCGTAGGCGGGCCAGCGCCGCCGGCGTGGTGCGTGAGGGCGTATCGCTCATGGTGCTCCGCCTGGCTCCCCTTGAGGGGTCATGCCGGGCATTTCACACGCAATCCCGGCACGCGACAATCGGCCGGTCCGCCGACAAGCGCCGGAGCGCGACCTCCGTGGCAATTTGCACGGGCGCGGCCCTCAAGCTCGTCGCCTGCCCGGCCGATAGCCCGCCCATGGCTACACTCCTGCAAGCAAAGTCGGTGTCCCCGGTGGCAAGCCTGGTCGACGGCATGCTCGACCTCGTGCCACTGCCCCAGGCCTACGTCCGCATCCGCGAGATCGTCGACGATCCCGGCGCGTCACTGCGGGCCATCAGCGAAGTCGTGACCAGCGACCCGGCCCTCACCGGCCGCGTGCTGCGCCTCGCGAACAGCGCCTACCTGGCGCTCGCCTCGCGGGTCGACTCCATCGACCACGCGGTGCGCGTGCTCGGGCTGTCGCAGATTCACGATATCGCGCTCGCGACGTCGGCGGTCGGTTCGCTGACGCGCCTGCGCAACGACATGTTCGACATCTTCGACTTCTGGCGCATGAGCGTGTACACCGCTGTCTGCGCGCGACACCTGGCCATTGGCTGCGCGCTGCCGGCGCCGCAGCGACTGTTCATCGCGGGACTGATGCACAACATCGGCAACCTGATTCTCGCCCACCAGCTGCCGCAGGCGTGGATGGAATGCACGCTCGCGTCCCGCGCGCAGGACCGGCCCTACCACGAGTTGCAGCGTGAGCTGCTGGGTTTCGATTACGCGGATGTCGGCGCGGAGCTGCTGCGCCAGTGGAACCTGCCGCCGGCGCTGGTGCAACCGGTGGCGCTGCACACGCGGCCGATAGCCGACGTGAGCGGGAGCGATCAGCCCTTCGCGGCGGCGATGCACGTCGCCGCGGTCACCGCGCGCGCCGCGGTATGGCAGTCGACCGACAGCGAGCCGGTGCCGGACTACGATCCGACCGCCATCGAGCTCACTTCGACCACCGAGGAGACCATCGAGGAACTCATGCGCCAGGTCGACACCGAGGTCGCCGAGTTCATCGCCATCCTGATGCCGAACGGCTGAGCGCCCTCAGCCCTGCGTGATGCGCCGCGCGACGTAGCTCCCGGGCGCATCTTCCAGCGCCGGTAGCCCACCCTCACCCGGCACACGCGCCGCGACCTTCGGCCCGCTCTGGGCCGTCACCCAGTCCGTCCATTCCGTCCACCACGAGGTGTCGTGCGCGGTGGCCTTCTTCAGCCATTCGTCGGCGCCCATGTCACGCGGCTCGGGACCGGTGAAATACCCGTAGTTGCGCGGCCCGGGCGGATTGATGATGCCGGCCACGTGGCCCGCCTTGCCGAGGATGAACTTGACCGGTCCCTGGAACAGGCGCGCGCCGGCGTAGGTCGATTTCCACGGCGCGATGTGATCCTCCACCGCCGACACGAAGCAGGTCGGGATGCGGATCTCGCGGAGATCCACCGGGGTGCCGTCGACCGTCATGCCCTTCGGTTTGCAGAACTGGTTCTCGAGATACATCTTGCGCAGGTAGGTGCTGTGCATCTTCGCCGGCATGCGCGTCGAGTCGGAATTCCAGTACAGCAGATCGAAGGCCATCGGCTGCTTGCCGAGCAGGTAGTTGTTGACCACGAAGGACCAGATGAGGTCGTTCGCGCGCAGCATGTTGAAGGTGGTGGCCATCTCGGCGCCGTCGAGATAGCCGCGCTCCTGCATGGTCTTCTCGATGCCCTTCAGCTGGCCTTCGTCGATGAACACGCCCAGATCGCCCGGCTCGGAGAAGTCCAGCATCGCGGTGAAGAAGGTGGCCGCGTTGATGCGCGTGTCGCCGCGCGCCTGCATCAGCGCGAGCAGCGCGCCGAGCAGCGTGCCGCCGAGGCAATAACCGATGACGTTCACCGAGCGCTCGCCGGTCGCCTGCTCGACGGCGTCCAGCGCCGCCATGGGCCCGAGGCGCACGTAGTCGTCGAAATCCATCTCGGCCAGCGACTCGTCGGGATTCACCCACGAGATGACGAACACCGTGAGCCCGTGATCCACCGCCCACTTGATGAAGGAGTTCTTCGGCTGGAGATCGAGGATGTAGTACTTGTTGATCCACGGCGGAATGATCAGCAGCGGACGCTCGTGGACCTGTTCGGTGCTCGGCGCGTACTGGATGAGCTGCATCAAGGCGTTCTGGTAGACCACCTTGCCGGGGCTGATGGCGACGTTGCGTCCGAGCTCGAACGCGCTCGAATCCACCATGCGGGTCTTGAGCTTGCCGTCCTTGGGATCGATGTCGGCGAGGAAGTTCTTCAGCCCCTCCACGAGATTCCGCCCGCCCGACTCGACGGTCGCGTGCAGCACCTGGGGATTGGTCAGCGCGAAGTTGGTCGGCGCCACGGCGTCGATGTACTGGCGCATGTAGAACTCGAGCTTCTTCGCGGTCTTCTCGTCCATGCCCTCGGCGCCCGCCACCATGTTCTGCATGAGGCCGGCGGTCGCGAGGTAGGTCTGCTTGATGTAGTCAAAGAACGGGTTCTTCTCCCAATCTTCGGACTTGAAGCGGCGGTCGTCCTTGGGCGTCGCGACCACCGGCTCGGCCTCGACGCCGAGCATGCGCTGGGCGGTGCTCTGCCAGATCTGCAGGTAGGTGTTCCAGGCGTTGAACTGCGCTTCCCACAGCTTGGCCGGGTCGCGGGCCAGCGCGTCGGTGAAGGCGGCGAAGGCCGGCAGCAGGCCGAGCGGGTCCACTTCGCCGAGTTCCTGGGGGCTGTGCCCGTCGAAGAACTTCTGCAGCAGCGCCTGGCTCTGGGCGCTGACGTTGTTCACGGCTTCGGCAAGGTCCAGCGGGCTGGGCAGGTCGGCCCAGGGCGACGGCGTTTCCATGTGAGGACTCCCCGGCTACGGCGTGGTGGCTGCCATGGAAGCACAAAAACCGCGGAAGGCGGCTTTGTTGCGATGCAGCAAGATGCCGCGATTCTGGGCAGCCCGCCGCGGGCTGTCAAGCGCACCAGGGCGGCGCGCCGCTCAGCGCTTTTTCGGCACGTAGAGGTCGGTGATGGTGCCGGCCCAGGTCTCGGCCGCCATGGCCACGGTCTCGGAGAGCGTGGGGTGCGGGTGGATGGTGAGGCCGATGTCGTCCGCTTCGGCGCCCATCTCGATGGCGAGCGCGACCTCCGCGATGAGCTCCCCGGCCCCGGGACCGACCATGCCCGCGCCGAGGACCCGGCCCGTGCCGGGCTCGATGATGAGCTTGGTCAGGCCTTCGGCGCGACCGATGGACAGCGCGCGGCCGCTCGCGGCCCACGGGAAGACGCCCTTCTCCACCGCGATGTCGCGCGCCTTGGCCTCGGTCTCGCTCAGACCGACCCAGGCCACCTCGGGATCGGTATAGGCCACCGCCGGAATGACCCGCGCGTCGAAGGCCGCCTTGTGGCCCGCGGCCACTTCGGCCGCGACCTTGCCTTCGTGGGTCGCCTTGTGCGCCAGCATGGGCTGGCCGACCACGTCGCCGATGGCGAAGATGTGCGGCACGTTGGTGCGCATCTGCGCGTCAACCGCGATGAAGCCGCGCGGGTCGACCGCCACGCCGGCGCGGTCCGCGCCGATGCTCGCGCCGTTGGGGCGCCGCCCGACCGCCACCAGCACCCGGTCGTAGACGCCCTCGGCGGGCGCGCCCTTGCCCTCGAAACCGACCGTCACACCCCCGTCGCCCGGTTCGACGCGGGTCACGCGGGTGCCGGTCATGATGGCCTCGAGACCGCTCTTCAGGCGACGCTCCAGCGGCTTGACCAGGTCGCGGTCGGCGCCCGGGATGAGGTCGGGCGTGAGTTCCACCACGCTGACCCGGCTGCCGAGTTCCATGTACACGGTCGCCATCTCGAGCCCGATGATGCCGCCGCCGATCACCAGCAGACGCGCCGGAATGTCGGCCAGCGCGAGCGCGCCGGTGGAATCGATGATGCGCGGATCGTCCGGCACGCCGGGCAGGCGCACCGGCTCGGAACCCGCGGCGATGATGGCCTGCTTGAACTCGATGGTGGTGACGCCGTCGGCGCCCTGCACTTCGAGCGTGGTCGGCGAGGTGAAGGCACCGCGCCCGCGCACCACTGTCACCTTGCGCTGCTTTGCCAGGCCCTCGAGCCCCTTGGTGAGCTGCCCCACCACCTTGCCCTTCCACTCGCGCAGCTTGTCCAGCTCGATGGTGGGCGCGCCGAAGCTGATGCCATGCGCCGCCATGTCGCGCGCGTCGGCGATGACCTTGGCCGCGTGCAGCAGCGCCTTGGACGGAATGCAGCCGACATTGAGACACACGCCGCCGAGCATGGGGTCGCGCTCCACCAGCGTCACGGCCAGGCCGAGGTCCGCGGCGCGGAACGCGGCGGTATAACCGCCTGGGCCCGCGCCCAGCACCAGGAGATCAGTATTCATCGCGACTCCGGTTGTTGCGGTTGCGCACCGCGCCGGGACGCGAGCGCGGCTTGACCTTCTTCTTCGCCGGCTTGGCGCGCTTGTTCGCGGTCTCCGCCGGCTTGGCGCGCCACAGCACTGCGGTGCCGCCGATACCGGACACGAATTCGCAGCCGAGCGTGGCGCAGATGCGCGCGATCTCCGTCTCTCGATCCTCGCGCTCGGTGCCGCGGAAGCGCATCTTGATCAGTTCATGGGCGGTGAGCGCGATGTCGATCTCGGCGAGCACCGCGTCGCTCACGCCATGCTGGCCGACCAACACCACGGGCTTGAGATGGTGGGCCTGTGCGCGCAATGCGCGTTTGCCGTCGGCCGTGAGCATGCGGGGATTTACCGTGTGCGGGAACTCGCGGGATCATTCCACAAATCGCCCGCCATTGCCCGCGCCGGTCGCGACGCGCGGGCCTTTTCTTATAGCATCGCCGCGGTCGGCCATCGCCGTGACGACGTTAGCAGGCTAGTGAAAAACGTCGCGAGCGACGGCAGTTTGCGTCCCGCCGGCGCGGAGGAACCGCAGCGTATAAGGAAATACGTGAGGATTCCGAGCACCGCCGGGACGCAAAATGACGAGCGCAGCAGTTTTTCACCAGCCTGCCAGAGGAAGACCCGCAAGCATGAGCGCTTCTCGCGACGCGCCGGACGGCGCGCGACCCACCGCGCTCCGCGCCCTGCTCGCCCACCTCGCGGCCAACCTGGTTGCAGGGGCGCGTCTCGCCCGCGGCCGCGCGCTGAGCGCCGCGGACTTCCATGCCGGCACCGGCATGGCGCTCGTGATGCTGGCCTGCGCGTGGTGCGGCTTCGCGCTCGCCGCGTGGCTCGAGGCCGGCGCCGGCGCGCGCTTCTGGGTGTGGGGCTTCGTCGCCGAAGCCGCGCGCATGCACCTGTGGCTCGCGACGCTCGCGCTCGGCGCCTGGCTGTGCGGCGCCGGCCGCGGGCTGGCGCTGCTCATCGTCGTGCAGCTCGCCGCCGCTCTGCCGGTGTGGCTGTTCTGCGCGACCGTCGAGATTGCCGCGGAGCGCCTCACACTCGATCTGGACCCGACCTGGACCTGGCTCTACCTCGGCAGCGCCTTCCTCTGGTACTGCACGCTCTTGTGGCGCGGTCTCGTCCTGCTCGCGCCACGGGTGACGTGGCGACACGGCTTGTGCATGACGCTGTATGCCGCGCTGCTCATCGCCATGCGCCAGTGGCTCCCCGATTCGCCGCTGTTCTACTCGGCCGACAACGAGGCGCCGGTACTGGACGTCGAAGGCATCTACTACCGCCAGGACGAACTGCTGGACGCCGCGCTGTCGGCGCTCGCGCCACAGACCGAGGGACGCACCGACCTGTATTTCGTCGGCTTCGGCGCCTACGCCGAACAGGACGTCTTCATGCGGGAGACGCTCGCGGTGCGGGACATCGTCGCGCGGCGCCTGGGCTTGAGCGATCGCAGCGTGACCTTGGTCAACAACCTCGCGACGGTGGATACACTCGCGCTCGCGAACCGCCACAACCTGGCGCGCGTGCTGTCCCATCTCGGGCGCGTCATGGATCGCGACGACGACGTGGCGGTGCTGTTCATCACCTCGCACGGCTACGAGGATGCGTCGGTCGCGGTGGAATTCGGCGCGCTGGCGCCGAACGATCTCTATCCCGAGGACATTCGCGAGGGCCTCGCCCGCGCCGGCATCCGCTACAGCGTGGTGATCGTCTCGGCCTGCTACTCCGGTGGCTTCGTCGATGCACTGGCCTCGCCCGACACCATAGTCATGAGCGCGTCGGCGCGTGACCGCAGCTCCTTCGGCTGCGATGCCGAACGGGACTGGACCTACTTCGGCGAAGCCTATTTCGCCGAAGCCATGCAGGAGACCACCGACTTCGTGGCGGCCTTCGAACTCGCGGCCGCGCGCATCGCGGCGCGCGAGGCGGCCGAAGGCAAGCCCGCCTCGCGTCCGCAGATCAGGGTGGGCGAGAACCTCGCCCGCCATCTCGCCGGCTGGCAGCCGGCCGTTCAGCCCAGCCCGTCGAGATAGTCGGCGTAGGCTTCTTCGTCCATCAGGTCGTCGACCGCCTCCTCGTCGTCGACCTGCATGCGGAAGATCCAGCCGTCGTCGAACGGTGATTCGTTGATCAGCTCGGGCCTCTCCAGCACCGCCTCGTTGATCTCGATGACGCTGCCGCTGGTCGGCGCGCGCAGCTCGAAATTGCCGTCATCGGCTTCCAGCATGCCGATCTCTTCGTTGACGGTGATGTCGTGCTCCGTCTCGGGCGCATCCACCGCGACGACGTCCCCGAGTTCCGCCTGGGCGTAGTCGGTGACGCCCACCGTGGCGATGCCATCGTCATCCAGGCGCACCCACAGGTGGTCGCTGGTATAGCGCAGATCGTTCACTGTTCCGCCCTCGCCGCGCGCCTAGCCGCCGAACATCTTGCGCAGGTTGTCGAGGCCCGACTTGTAGACCTCCATGATGGCGGCCGAGGCGTCGGTCTCGGTGGCGCCGGCGGGGTCGAAGTCCGCGGTCCACTCGATGGTCGCCTTGCCCTTGCCGTCGTCCTTCACGCGCAGCGTGGCGGTGTAGTTCGCCACCGGCAGCGGCCCGCTGACGATGCTGTAGCGGTACAGGCGATCGTTCTCGTCGATCTTCTCCAGCCGCTCGACGATCTCAGCGCCGCCCATGATCGACAGGCGCCGGATGCGGCCGCCATCCTCGAGCTTGCTGCTGCTCACCGCCGGGTGCCAGTCGGGCAGCGCGTTGAACTGCCCGATGAGTTTCCAGATCTCGTCCGCGCTGACGTTGACGGGCGATTGCATCGATACCTTGGCCATGCCGTGATCCTCGTGGTGTTGTTCGTCGTTGCACGGCACCCGCGATTCCGCGGGCAGCGTCCGGTCGCGCGGCACGCCGGCCCCCGAGGGCTCCAAGCACGCCACGCAGTTACTATAGAATACGGGCGACGGTAGTAGGTCGGACTTCAGTCCGACATTCAATGCCAAGCGCCCCAAGACCACCCCACCCAGCGAAGACGAGCACAGTCGTGACCACCAGGCCCCGCGAAATCAAGATAGTCGACGACCGAACCGAGGAAATAGGCTGCGACGGCGGCGGGGGTTCGCTGGGTCACCCACGGGTCTACCTGCCTTTCGAAGGCAGGCGCCAGGTGGACTGCTACTACTGCGGACAGCGTTTCGCCAAGTCGGGCTACGAATCGCCCGATGCCCAGCACGCCTGAGTCGCCCGCCACATCCCTGCCGACCTGGCCGACGCGGCTCCTGCTCGGCCTGGTGGCGTTCTATCGGCTGGCCCTCTCACCCTTCATCGGCCCGCGCTGCCGCTACACCCCGACGTGCTCGGAGTACGCCGCAGACGCGCTGCGGCAGCATGGCGCCGCCCGCGGCGCCTGGCTGGCGGTGAGACGCCTCGCCCGTTGCCACCCCTGGGGCGGCTCGGGCTACGACCCGGTACCGCCGCCCTGACGTCGGCCCCCCGG
>JAIEQK010000270.1 GCA_019747795.1 Gammaproteobacteria bacterium
CCCGCGGATCAAACGGGCAGCTTGTACCTCAAGGGTACAGCGCTCGAGGTATAAGGTCGGGCTTCAGCCCGACATTCGTTTCGGAGCTTCGACTGGCGCTCTGGAATGGAATGTCGGGCTGAAGCCCGACCTACCCCTCGATATACGCCAGGAACGACGCCGAGATCGTATTGCCGCTGCCGCCCACGTGGGTGTGGCGCGCGGGGCGCGACTCGGGGTCGGGGAATTTCTCCACCCAGAACTCGTCGCAGGCCGCGCGCGCGTCGGGCGAGTTCGCCCAGAACTCTATCTTGGCGACGTGGCGCCAGTCGCCGCCGGCGGCTTCGAGCATCTTGCCGATGTGGCGGAAGAGGTTCGCGTACTGCGCCTGGTAACCTTCCGGCACGTTCCGCGTGCCGGGGTCGAAGGGCATGATGACGCTCGACACCAGGAGCGGTCCGATGCGCGAGGCCACCGGGATGGCGGTCTGGTGGCGCAGGCCCTCGATGTGAATGCTGCGACGTTCGGCCATGATCATTTCTCCTGCTGCGCGGCGCGCCATTGTTCGAATTCCGGGGTGCGCTCCTTGGAGAGCGGGAACAGGCCGATGGTCGGTTCGCCGGCGCTGACGCGTTCGAGCGCGAAGCGCTCGCGTTCCTCCTGGGCGAGCGCGTCGCGCAGCACCTCGTCCACCAGCGCCTGCGGGATCACCACCGCACCCTCGCCGTCGCCGACGATGACGTCGCCGGGCACCACGAACACGCCGGCGCAGGTGATCGGCTCGTCCACCGAGAACGGCATGTGCTGGCGGCCGTAGGTCGCGCCGTGGGAGGCCAGGTGATAGACCGGCATGTGCATGTCGACGATGGCCGGCGTGTCGCGCAGCGCACCGTCGGTGACGATGCCGGTGGCGCCGAGCTTGAAGGCGCGCGTGGCGTAGATGTCGCCGATGGTCGCGGCGTCCGGCACGCCGCGCGCCTCGATCACCAGCACTTCGCCAGGCCGCATGCTCTCCACCACGCGACGCTGGGCGTTCAGTCCGCTCGCGTACTGCGCCTGCACGTCTTCGCGCAGCGCAACGTAGCGCAGCGTGCGTGCGCGTCCGACCATGCGCAGGCCGGGATGCAGCGGCTTCAGCCCAGACAGGAAGGCGTTGCGGATCCCGCGCTGCTGCAGCTGGTGGGTCAAGGTGGAGGTGGCGACGCTGTTCAGCGCGGCGACCTGCTCGGCGCTGAGCGTGGGCGGCATATCGGAACTCATGAACTCTCCTGGCAATGCTCGGCGGACGCGCGCCTGCGCGTCGCCGTGGTGGTGAATGAATGCGACGGCTCGTCCGCGGCCTGGGTCAGCCGAGGCTCATGCCCGCGTGCAACTGCTCGCTGAACTCGTGGCCGTAGGTGTCGCGCACGTAGTACTCGGACTGGTGCGTGGCCGGTCGTCCGCCATGGCCCACCTCGATCAGGAAGCCCGACGGCGAGGCGAAGTAGAACGACAGCATGTGATCGTTGGCATGCTTGCCGAGGCTGATGAGGATGGGATACGGGCTCGCCTTGACCAGTTCGTGGGTCATGAAGAGATCGTCGATGTTCTCGACTTCCAGCATCAGGTGGTTGACCGACTTGGTGCTCGGCGGGCCGAAGGCCAGCGAATGATCGCGCTGGTTGCAGTGCATGAACAGGATGTCGAACACGCCGCCCGGCATGGGAATGCGGTACTCGAGGCCGCCGCGCATGCCGAGCAGCCGATAGAAGGCCTGTGACTTATCGAGGCCCGCGTGACGCAGGATCATGTGGCCCACGCCGCAGTGATCGCCGGTGACGAAGCGTCCGTGCATGCGCCGCCCCGGATGAAAGGGCTTGTGCGGCTCGATCAGCGGCCCGTGGAAGATCTCGAGCGGATTGCCGGCCGGATCGCGCAGGCGGATGAGATCCAGCACCCGTCGCTCCGCGGCCAAGGCCGCGCCGCCCTCTTCGTAGGCGATGCCGGCCTCGCCGAGGCGCGCACGCAGCGCATCCAATTCCTCCGCGCCCGCGACGCGCAGGCCGGCGGCGTTGAGGTCGTCGGCACCGTCCGCCTCCAGCACGATACGGTGATGCCAGTAGTCGGTGCGCAGGTACAGGCGGCCGGATTCGCCCGCCTCTTCGCAGACCTCCAGGCCCAGCAGATCGGCGGCGAAGGCGCGCCAGGCGGCGAGGTCGGACACTCCAAACACTACGTAGCCGAGTTCAGTCACTGCAGCCATGGGCGGCGCTCCTTCATGTCGCGCGCCGGAGCCCGGCGCGGGGCTTGCCATTGTCGCTCGCGCGGGTTCAGATTCCAGCCCCGGCGCGCGCCGTGCGTCGTCGGGCCGCACAATCACCTCCGGGGAGAGACTGCCATGACCTGCATGGTCCACATCGAATTCAAGGCCAAGAAGGCCCACGCCGACGAGCTGGCCGGCTGGCTGCGCAACATCCTGCCCGACACCCGCTGCCGCGAAGGCTGCGTGTCGGTGGCCGTGACCCGCAACCAGGACGATCCGACCAACTTCGCCTTCGTCGAGCTGTGGGACTCGCGCCAGCACTACGAGCGCTATTTCGCGTGGCGCAAGGAGCAGGGCGTGCTGGACGAACTCGCGAAGTTCGTCGACGGCGAGGCCAGCTTCCGCTTCTTCGATATCGTCGGCGTCTGAGGTCATGAGCGGGGCCGCGGCGGCGTCCGACTTGTTTGGCGGCCGCGTGGCCCTGGTCAATGCGGCCGCGGGCTCGGGTATAGGCGGGGCCATCGTCCGCGCCTTCCTGGCGCGCGGCGCCTGCGTCATGGCCACCGACAAGAGCGCCTCGCGGGTGGAGCGGCTGCGCCTCTCGCTGGTCGCCGAGTACGGCGAGGCGCGGGTCGCGACGCGGACGGTGGACGCGGCGGACGAGGCCGCGGTCGCGGCCAGCGTGGCCGCCACGGTGGAGGCCTTCGGCGCGCTCGACATGCTGGTCAACAGCGTCGGCTTCAACAGCCTCTCGCGCATCGTGGACACCACCCGAGAGGCCTGGAGCGGGGTGCTGGACGCGTCGCTGACCTCCCATTTCCTGCATCTGAAACACGCTTGGCCGCACCTGCTCGCCTCCGATCACGCGACGGTGGTGAACATCTCCTCCCTTGCCAACGAGCGCCCGACGGCGATGGGCGAGGCGGCCTACGCCGCGGCCAAGGCCGGCGTGCTGGGCCTGACCCGCGCCGCCGCCGCCGAGGGCGCGCCGCGCATCCGCGTCAATGCCGTGGTGCCGGGACTCATCTGGAACGACAACCTGGCCCGCGCGGTGGACGAGGATTACATCGAACGCTACCGCGCGAGTTCACCCCTGGGTCGCGCCGGCACGCCGGAAGAGGTGGCCGAGGTGGTGATGTTCCTGTGCTCGCCGGCCAGCGCGCACGTCAGTGGCAGCGAGATCCGGGTCGCCTGCTGAGCGGCGGTTGCGCCCCTGACCCTGATCCGATCGCCCCATCGAGTACATCGAGACCAACGCGGTGCAGACCGTGCTGCACAGTTTCACTCGCGCCGAACCCGACCGCGTGTGGACGCTGCGCGACATCGCGCGCTACATCGGCAAAGGCGGGGCCGGGCCGGCGCTGGTCGGCGCCCCGGAGCAGATCGCCGATCAGCTCGAGGACTGGTGTTCGCAGGGTGTGGGCGGTTTCGACCTGTCGTTCTCGGTGATGCCGGATTTCTATCGCGACTTCATCGACGGCGTGGTGCCGGTGCCGCAGCGGCGCGGGCGCATGCAGTGCGAGTATCGCCCCGGCACGCTGCGCGAGACGATGTTCCAAGGCGCCGACCCGCCCATCGCCGCGCCGCGGCAGTGGTGAGCGCCGCGGCCTTGTGTGCCAGTGGCACAGTCGTTAGGGTTGCGCCTCGAATCCTGTCACCGACCCCGGAGTAGCCATGACCCCCACCCTGATCCACGAGATGAGCGTCGCGCTCGAGAAGTATTTCGATCTCATGTACGACTGTGACGTGAAGAACTTCGACAGCGTGTTCGCCACCACCGCCCAGTTGCACGGCTTTCGTGAAGGCCAGATGAGCTGCTGGGGCGCGGCGCAGTACAAGGAAGTCCTGGCTGGCCGCACCAGCCCCAAGGCCCAGGGCGCGCCGCGCGAACCGCAGGTGCTGATGCTCGACTTCACCTCCGACACTCAGGCGCTGGCCAAGGTGCGCGTGCGCATCGGCGATATGTACTTCGTCGACTATCTCTCCTACCACAAGATCAACGGCGCCTGGCTGGTCACGTCGAAGGCCTACCATCGGGAGGCGTGAGGGCGTCCTGTAATCGGGGACAGACCACGGTTGCTCGGCAACCGTGGTCTGTCCCCGATTACACATCCCACTGTAGGTCGGGCTGAAGCCCGACCTACACGCGGACCAGCGCGCCGATTCAGTCGCTCTGCAGACTCGCGAGCAACTCCCGCAGCCAGCGGTTGGCCTTGTCGGCGTCGGTGCGGCGGTGCCAGATCACGTGGACTTCCAGCGGCGGCACGGCGAAGGGCAGGGCGAGCACCGCGAGCTGGTGCGCGTCGGCCAGCCGGCGCGGAATGCTGGCCGCGAGATCGGTCTGACGCACCAGGAAGGGCAAGCCGAGGTGATGGGGCGTGCGCACCGCGATGCGGCGCTGTTCGCCCACGCGCTTGAGCGCCATGTCGACGTGCCCGAGCCCCCGTGGCCGGCCGGAGGCGTGCACGTGGTCCATGGCGAGGTAGCGCGCCAGCGTGAGCGGCGCCGCCAGCGCCGGATGCCCCGGCCGAAGCGCGCAGACGAAATCGTCCTCGGTCAGCTTGGCCGACAGGAGCTGCGGGTCCGGTAGCGTGAGGGCATCGAGGGCGAGGTCGATCTCCCCGGCGGCGAGCGCATGCACCACCTTCTTGCGATTGTAGGCCTGCACTTCGAGGCGAATGGCGGTGCCCGCCAGGGCCGCCATCAGCGGCGGCAGCACCAGGGTGGAGGACAGGTCGCTCGCGCCCAGGCGAAAGCGCCTCTCGGTGCGGCCGGGCTCGAAGGCGCCGCGCGGCGTCAGTCCGCCGCCCAGCAGGCGCAGCGCCTGGGCGATGTCGCTCGCGATGCTCTCGCTGCGCGGAGTGGGTGACACGCCGCGTCCGCGGCGCACGAACAGCGGATCCCCGTAGGCCGCGCGCAGGCGCTTCAGGGCGTTGCTGACCGCCGGCTGGGTCATGTGCAGCACCTCGCCGGCGCGCGTCAGGCTGCCCTCCTGGTAGATGGCCTCGAACACCCGGTAGAGATTGAGGTCGAGCCGCTCGGTCGCCATGCAGACATCACTCTGGATGATGGTTCGTTATCACTTGAATAGTCTGGAGTGATTGTAGGGCGCGGCCCAGAATGCCGCCATGCCGCGGCATGCCGCCGCTCGCAACCGTCATCGCCGAGGAGCGTCCCATGAATTTCGAACTGAACGCCAAGTCCCGCGAACTGCGCGACCGTGTGCGCGCCTTCATGCAGGAGCACATCTATCCCATCGAGGAGGAGGTCACCGAGTTCAACCACGACCCGAAGAACCTGTGGGTCGTGCCGCCGCAGATCGAAGCACTGAAGAAGCTGGCCAAGGCCGAGGGTCTGTGGAACCTGTTCCTGCCCCACGAGTACACCGACTACAGCCCGGGTCTCACCAATCTCGAATATGCGCCGCTGGCCGAGGAGATGGGCCGCGTGCACTGGGCGTCCGAGATCTTCAACTGCTCGGCGCCGGACACCGGCAACATGGAAGTGCTGGCGCGCTACGGCAGCCCGGAGCAGAAGAAGCAGTGGCTGGAACCCTTGCTGGCCGGCGAGATCCGTTCCTCCTATCTCATGACCGAGCCGCAGGTGGCATCCTCGGACGCGACCAACGTCGAGACCGAGATCAGGCGCGACGGCGACGAGTACGTGATCACCGGGCGCAAGTGGTGGAGTTCCTGCGTGTTCGATCCGCGGAACAAGATCTACATCCTGATGGGCAAGACCGACCCGACCGCCGCGCGCCACGTGCAGCAGTCCATGATCCTGGTCCCCGCGGGCACGCCGGGCTTCGAGATCGTGCGCCCGCTGCGCGTGCTGAACGATCTGCACTCACCCCACGGCCACGCCGAAGTGCGGCTCACCAACGTGCGCGTGCCGGTCAGCAATCTCATCCTCGGTGAAGGCCGCGGCTTCGAGATCGCCCAGGGCCGTCTCGGGCCGGGCCGCATCCATCACTGCATGCGCCTCATCGGCGGCGCGCAGCGCGCGCTCGAAATCATGTGCAAGCGGGTCGAGAACCGCGTCGCCTTCGGCAAGAAGCTGTCGGACCAGTCGAGCATTCGCCAGGACATCGCCAAGTCGCGCTGCGAGGTGGAGCAGGGTCGCCTGCTGTGCCTGTGGGCGGCGGATCGCCTGGACCGCGAGGGCAACAAGGTCGCGCGCGACGCGCTCGCGATGGTGAAGATCGAGATTCCGCGCATGGTGCAGCGGGTGGCGGATCGCGCGATGCAGGCCCATGGCGGCATGGGCGTGTGCCAGGACACGGTGCTGCCGGAGATCTTCGCCTACGGCCGTTACGTGCGTATCGCCGACGGTCCGGACGAAGTGCACATGTCGCAGCTCGGCAAGCTGACCATCCAGCAGACGCTGGGGGGGTGATGCGGCGTTCCTCCCCCACGCACGGAACGACCTTCGACGCCGCGCGTGGGAGGGGAATTGGCTGTAGGGCGGGTTTCAACCCGCCATGCGTGGCGCATCTGGAACAGACACGCACGGCCGATTGAAATCGGCCCTACAAAGGGCGATTCCGGCGCGAGGGATCGCGCCGTGCCCGGCGGGTTGAAACCCGCCCTACATCAACGCTTGCCCTTCGCCTTCGCGGCCGGCTTGGCCTTGGCCTTGCCCTTCGGCGCGTCGAAGTAGCTGCGCGGGTTGTCGATCATCAGCTTGTCGATGGTCGCCTGGCTCACGCCCATCTTGCGCATCTGCGGCAGGATGTTGCGCGAGATGTGGGCCATGTTCCAGTTGGGCGAGGCGGCGATCATGCTGTCGAGGATGCCGGTGTCACGGCCGCGCCAGCATTCCACCGAGTCATGCGACAGCATGATGCGGTCGTAGCCCACCGCGAGCAGGCCCATCAGCGAGGCCAGCCGCATCTTGTCCGAGGCGATGGCCTCGATGCCGAAGCGGTCGAAGCCGATCCACGCGCCGCGGTCCAGCATCTCGAAGTAGTAGCGCATGTCGCCCACGCCGCAGGCGTGGCCGATCAGCACCTTGTTGAAGTCGACCTTCTCTTCGTCGAACACGTCGAGCGTCTCGCGGCCCATGGGCTCGAACTCGTCGTTGTGGCACAGGATCGGCGTGCCGGTCGCCTTGCTGGCGCGCGCCGCGGCGCGCAGGCACTTGATCTCGACGTCCTTGATGCCGCCGCCGGGCGGGGTCACGCCGTGGATGCCGCCGCAGGCGGTCTTGATGATGCCGGCCTTGATGCCGGTCTTGCCGATGCCGTCCTCGATCTCCTTCACGTACACCTCGGCGATGCCGTCCACGTCCATGTAGCGGAAGTGCAGCGGAATGCCGAGCGCGTCGTTGTACAGACCCGTGGCGACCACGACCTGCACGCCGGAGGCGTCGGACATCTCTGCGGCGAACACCGGGTCGCGACCGAGTTCCATCGGACAGGGGTCGACGATGCTCTTGATACCGAGCTCGCGAATCTCCTTGAGCCGCTTGGTGACGCGCGCGCCATCCTTCTTGCGGTCGAAGTCCTTGTAGTCCATCTCCCAGCCGTTCCAGCCGATGCCGAGATGCTCGTGTATCAAGGTGGTGCCCAGGTCGCTGACATCGATTGGGCCCAGTACGGAATTGATCGCCATGAAATGCTCCCCTGTTGATGCTGGTGGTGCGCGCGCGTCGCCTCTGCGAGTACCCCCGTGACGGCGCGTCGTCCGCGGCAGGATGGTGCCTGAGCGTCGCGATGGGCGCCAGTGCGAGATGGACTCCGCGCGACGGTGCGAATTGACGCCGATCACTGGCGGCGCGCGCATGGGCGGGCTAGGCTTACGTGTAGAAGTCATCGATACGCCGCCGTCATCGCCCACGTCATGTTCCGCCGTCCTGTTCCGCGCCGCTGGCTCACGCTGCTCCTGCTGCTGGTGCTGCCCTTCGCGGCGCTCGGCGGCTATGCGCGCGAGAGCGCGCCGGCCTGCGCCATGATGGGCGACAAGCACGGCATGGTGGACACCGGCGGCGCGAGCGATCACTGCAAGCGCATGCATGCGCCCGACACCCTGGCCGCCAAGCACACTTCGCACTGTTCGATGTGTGGCGACCTCGGCGCGCCGCTGCCGGCAGCCACGAGTACGCCGCGCGAGCACCGCGTGGCCGAGCTGCTGGCCGCGCCACTCCCAGACTGCCTGCTCCTGCCTCCCCTGGCCGCGCCCTGGCGGCCTCCCCGAGTGTTCTGAACAGCCACTGACGTGACGGCGTCGGGCCGCGGTCCGACGTCCACTGTTGCGTGCGCGCGCGCACGCCTTGACGTAGAGTTTCGACCTCATGAAGCTCGCTTGCCGGGCCCTGGGCTGGGCCCTGGCCGCGCCACTCGCGTGCGCGGCAGACAGCCCCCTGACCTTCGATGCCACGCTCGCGCTGGCCGAGCAGTCCTCGCCGTCGCTCGCTGCGCTGGACGCCCGCCAGCGCGCCGCGCAGGCCCGCATCACGCCGGCCGGTGAACTGCCCGATCCGCAGCTGACCCTCGGTCTCGACAACCTGCCGCTCGGGGGCGGCGATGCGTGGTCGCTCGGCCGGGATTCGATGACGATGCAGCGTGTGGGCCTGAGCCAGGCGCTGCCCAATGCCGGCAAACGCCGCGCGCGCGTCGAGCGCGCGGCGGCGGACGCCGAGGACGCGGGCTTCGACGTCGCGGCCAACC